>CAIYVC010000040.1 GCA_903929535.1 uncultured Caulobacteraceae bacterium
CCAGGCGGGGCTTGCCATGCCGTCCCTGTCGCCAGGTCCGCGGTGGGCTCTTACCCCACCCTTTCACCCTTACCTCCGTCGAGACGAAGGCGGTCTGCTCTCTGTGGCGCTATCCCTAGGGTCGCCCCCGGCGGGCGTTACCCGCCGCCTTGTCGCCGTGGAGCCCGGACTTTCCTCGATCCTCCGTCGCCAAGGCTATGGAGGACCGCGACCGCCCGGCCGTCTGATCCGGCGCGAAAATGAGCGTTGCGGCCCTCGGGGTCAACTCAAGCCTCTGCGGCGGCTCGCAGCAGATGCACCAGCCGGGCCCGGGTCTCCCCGTCCGCGATCCCGTCGACGCCCTCCGGGCGCCAGTGCCGCTGGAAGGCCTGCACGATGGTGCGTGTGTGCTCGTCGAACTTGCCGGATGGGGCGCTGTCGTAGCCCAGCCGCGTCAGACCGGCCTGCAGGGCGAACACCCCGGTCCCCTCGTCGCCCACCGCCAGAGGCGCGCCCGGCGCCGGCTGCGGCTCCAGCCACAGGCCATGACCGTCCTCGGCCAGGCGCTTCCAGGCGAACAGCTCACCCGGGTCGATCTTGCGGTCGGGCGCCACGTCGGAATGGCCGAGGATCCGGCCGTTGGGAATCTCCCAGCGCCCCCGGATGCCGTCCATCAGCCCGATCAGGGCGTCGATCTGGTCGGTGGGAAAAGCGCGGTAGCCCCAGTCGTGGCCCGGATTGACCAGCTCGATGCCGATCGAGACGGCGTTGATGTCCCGTTCGCCCTTCCAGAAGGATACCCCGGCATGCCAGGCGCGCCTTTCCTCGGCGACCAGGGCGAACACCCGCCCATCCTCCTCGATCATATAATGGGCGGAGACCTTGGCCCCGGCGTCGCACATCCGCTCCAGCGCGGCGGCTCCGGTCTGCATGCCGGTGTAATGGACCACGATCATGTCCGGCGGCCCACGGCGCGCGTCGAAGTTGGGCGAAGGCGCCGAGATCAGGCTCATGTCGGGTGGAATAGGACTTACCGAGCGGTCCCGCTAGGGCCCAGGCCTACTGCCGGCGGTCCCAGCCGTAGGCGACCCATGAGTGGCCGCCGACCTGACGCGCTTCGAGAATCTGCGGGCCGTCGTTGCGGGCCTTGACCGTGCGCCGGGCGCGGGCCGCGAGGCTGGCCAGAGCCAGCAAGACCCCGCCCATGACCGCGACCACCACCACGCTGGCGGCCAGCATCACCGCCAGGAAGACGGCGACGACAGCGGCGACGGCGCTGAAGAACAGACCGACGACCCAGGCGAGGCTTTTGCCACCGGGCATCTGGCCCCTGATCGGGCGGTGGGACTGCGGCCTTCCGGCGGAGCTGTCCATGGCTTCCTCATTTGGGCGCCGAGACGGGCGCGAACCATATGTCGGCGCCAGTCTACATCCCGTCAACTCACAGAATCGCTAATCGTTCAAGCCGAGGCCTGGGCCGCCCAGGCTTTACGGTCGCGGGTGATCGTATCGTAGGCGGCGTTGATGGCGGCCGACTTTGCCTGGGCCACGTCGACGAACTCCGCGGGCAGCCCCCGCGCCAGCACCCGGTCAGGGTGGGCTTCGGAAAGAGCCGCCTTCCAGGCGCTGCGCACGGCGTCGTCGGGAGCGTCCGCCGCCACGTTCAGCACCACATAGGGATCGTCCGGCTGCGACCCGAGATGGGTCGCGCGCAGCCGTTGAAAGGTCATCGGCGACAAACCGAACAGCTTGGCCACCTGCTCCAGATAGGCCAGCTCCTGTTCCGTCACCACGCCGTCGGCGCCGGCGATGTGGAACAGTCCGTCCAGCACGTCCTCCAGCAGTTGCGGGCACTGGCCATAGCGCTTGGCCAGGCGGCGGGCGTAGCTCTCAAAGCCGTGGGTGGTCTGTCCGGCCAGGTCGTAGAGGCGGCGCACGTTGCGCTCAGCCTTGGCGTCGGCCTGGAACACCTCGGAAAAGGCCGCGAATTCGTGATGATCGGCATAGCCGTCGGCCTTGGCCAGCTTTGCGCCCAGCGCCGTGACCGCGGTCGAGAAGGCGGGGTCCTGACCCGGCAGGCCGGGAGGACAGGCCGCGCAGTCGGCGGCGTCGACGCGGCGCGCCGCCAGGCCAGCAATGTTGCGCCAGAAGGTCATGGTCCGTCCCTGGTCCGATCCGCTGGAGGATGCCACCGGCTCCTCGGTTTGCAACATACGCTGCGTCTGTTGAGGCATCAACTTCGCTTGAAGGCGCCGCGATACGGTCAATTACACCGCAATGCAGCCAAAGCTTGGCCGTGTGCGTTTGATATGCGCGCCGGGCACAGCTATTGGCTTGTCACGTCGGCGCCGCCGTTGGATTCTACGGTGCGGATCGACGTTTGGATTGGAAGAACCTTGATGCCCGTGGCCTCCCTTTTCGCGATGGCGCTGATGATGGCCGACCAGCAAGTCGTGGCCACCGCCCCGCCTGCCCCCGCCGTGGCCTCCAGCGCCGATCCGCTGCCTCCCGGCGCGCCGACCGACGACTATGGCCTGGTGGAGTGGTGCTACGGGGCGCTGTCGGGGCACATGGCCATGTACGGCCTGGTCAAGCCCGAGCTCGACAAGCTGCCGGACTCCAAGCCCAAGGAAACCCAGGTGCTGGACGCCGAGCAGATGAAGGCCGGCAACGAATACCTGACCCTCTACAAG
Source organism: uncultured Caulobacteraceae bacterium (assembly GCA_903929535.1). Classification (GTDB taxonomy): domain Bacteria; phylum Pseudomonadota; class Alphaproteobacteria; order Caulobacterales; family Caulobacteraceae; genus BOG-938. The sequence goes on from CAIYVC010000040.1 coordinate 2,673, forward strand.
CGCGCGACCGACGCCGCCGAAAAGGCCAGCCCCCAAGCCATCGGCGAGCGCGGCGCCCAGGCCCGCGCCATGGGCGCTTCCATCTGGAATCCTGCCCGCCAGGCCGACGCCCGCACTCAGATGTGGTCCTACCTCGGCTGGGAGCTGCCCGGCCAGTGCGAGACCTCCGCCGAGCGCCTGTATGAAAAGTCGCTGCTGAGCGCCCAGGCCCTCGGCATCGACCTGGTGCCCAACGTCAGCGCCGCCGGCTCCAAGACCGTCACCCCGCAGTAGGCCCTAGGCCGCCGCCGCGCTCTCCAGCCCCGGCGTATAACTCAAGATCGGCGCCAGCCAGCGCTCGGCCGTCGCCACGGTCCAGCCCTTGCGCAGGGCGTAGTCGGCCACCTGATCGGGCCCGATCCGCCCGACCCCGAAATAGTGGGACTGCGGATGGGCGAAATACAGCCCCGACACAGACGACGGCGGGCTCATGGCGAAGCTTTCCGTCAGCTCCATCCCGGTGGCCCTTTCCGCATCCAGCAGTCGGAAAAGCAGCGCCTTCTCGGTGTGGTCCGGCTGGGCGGGATAGCCGGCGGCGGGCCGAATGCCGCGATACTTTTCCCGGATCAGATCGTCGACCGCCAGACCCTCGTCCGCTGCATAGCCCCAAAGCTCGGTGCGCACCTTGTGATGCATCGCCTCGGCGAAAGCCTCGGCCAGCCGGTCCGCCAGCGCGGCTGACAAGATGGCGGAGTAGTCGTCGCCCTGGTCCTTGAAGCGCTTGGCGATCTCAAGCTCGCCGTGACCGGAGGTGACCGCGAAGCCGCCGATGTAGTCGCCTCGCTTGCCCAGCGGCGAGATGAAGTCCGCCAACGCCAGGTTGGGCTTGCCGCCGGTCTTGGACATCTGCTGGCGCAGGCTGTGGAAACGACCCAGTTCGCTGAGGCGGTCCTCGCCCGAATAGACAACGATGTCGTCGCCCACGGCGCTCGCCGGCCAGAAGCCCACCACGCCCCGCGCCTGGAACCACCGCTCGTCGATGATCCGCTTCAGCATCGCCTGAGCGTCGGCATAGAGCGACCGCGCCGCCTCGCCCACCACCTCGTCCTGCAGGATATCGGGGAACGGCCCGGCCAGCTCCCAGCTGGCGAAGAAGGGCGTCCAGTCGATGTATCGGGCCAGGTCGCCGAGGTCCCAGGCGTCGAAGGTGCGCGTGCCGAGGAAGCTCGGAACCGGCGGCGCGTAGCCGTCCCAGTCGATCTTGAAACCGTTGGCCTGAGCCTCCCGGAACGCGGTCCGCGTCTTCTGCTCCTGACCGCGCGCATATTGCTCGCGCACGCGGATGTAGTCGGCGCGGGTGGCGGCCATGTTGGCGTCACGCTCGCTGGGCGACAGCAGGCCCGACACAACGCCCACGGCCCTCGAGGCGTCCAGCACATAGGTCGTCGAGCCCGAACGATAGGCCGGTTCGATCTTCACCGCCGTATGGGTCTTGGAGGTGGTCGCTCCGCCGATCAGCAGCGGCAGGTTGAGCTTGCGCCGCTCCATCTCCGAGGCGACGAACACCATCTCGTCCAGCGACGGCGTGATCAGGCCCGACAGCCCGATGATGTCGACCTTGTGCTTGACCGCCTCGTCCAGAATGCGGTCGGCCGGGACCATGACGCCGAGGTCGATCACCTCGTAGTTGTTACACTGCAGGACCACCCCGACGATGTTCTTGCCGATGTCGTGGACGTCGCCCTTGACCGTGGCCATTAGGATGCGCCCGGCGGCCTGGCGCGGCTGACCGTCCTTCTCCGCCTCCATGTAGGGCATCAAATAGGCCACCGCCTGCTTCATCACCCGCGCCGACTTGACCACCTGTGGCAGGAACATCTTGCCCGCGCCGAAGAGATCGCCGACCGCGTTCATGCCGTCCATCAAAGGTCCCTCGATCACCGCCAGCGGCGGCAGTTTCCTGGCCAGAGTCTCCTGCCTCGCCTCCTCTGTATCGACGACGATGAAGTCGGTGATGCCCTTGATCATCGCATGGGTCAGTCTTGCGCCTACCGGCTGACTGCGCCA
>CAIYVC010000041.1 GCA_903929535.1 uncultured Caulobacteraceae bacterium
AGCTGATGCCGTACGTCTGCCTGGAGAACAACCGCAACCCGACCGACGCCGACGGCCATATCCAGGCCGTGCTCAAGGCCGGTAACTGATCGAACCGAGGACCGAGGGCAAGAGCGCCCTCGGTCGCTCAGGCGGCGACGCCTAGTCTTCAGGTCGCCTGACAATGCCGCCTGGTGAATGACGCCGCCCGTTGAACGGCGTGCTGGTCACCTGCGAAACGATAACGCCCACGACCACTTGGGCCTATCGTTACTCGGCGGAAGGAACCGTCGCGGGCAACGTGGCCGTCTGAACGCGGGAGGAAATGATGAACAAAGTGACCAGCCGCCAAATCTGGCTGACGATCCTTGCGACCGCGCTCTTCGCCCCTGTTGTCCTGGCGTCCGCCTGGCCGGCGCTGCGCCCATCCTGGCTCGTGACCAGAGTGGGCGGGGCCCCTCTCGGCGCCGTGCTGGTGGTGGCTTTGATCATCATATTCGCCGCGATGGTGGTGGCCCTGGCCGCCCGTCTGGCCAAGATCGATGGTGAGCAGTCATGAACGCCGCCATCGGATTTTTCTCTCTGACGATCCTGGCCAGCCTCGTCGTCGCGGTGTGGGCGTCGCGCCGCACCAAGGCGCGCGCCGACTACTATGTCGCTGGAGGCAATCTGTCGGGCGCCCAGAACGGCCTGGCGATCTCAGGCGACTTCATGTCGGCGACCACCTTCCTCGGCATCACCGGCATGTATTTCGATACCGGGGTCGATCCCTCCAGCATCTACTATCTGACGCCGCTCGTGGGCTTCTTCCTGATGCTGTTGTGGGTCGCCGGACCGCTGCGCCAGCTCGGCCGCTTCACCATCGGCGACGTCATGACCAGTCGGCTGGGCGATCCGAGGCTCAGACTGTTCGCGGGCATGTCGGCGCTGTTCATCTCGATGTTCTATCTGGTCGGTCAGCTAGTGGGCGCCGGCGGGCTGATCTCGGTCTTGTTCGGCATCAACTTCCCCAGCGCCGTCCTGGTGGTCGGCGTCCTGATGACGCTCTACGTCATCCTCGGCGGGATGATGGCCGCCACCTGGGTGCAGATCGTCAAGGCCGTGCTTCTGATCGCCACGGTGGTGGGGGTTTCCGGACTGGCGCTCATCGAGGCCGGAGGCCTGGGCGCCCTCTACGACAAGGCGATCGCGGCCCATCCGCTCAAGGAGGCGCTGTTCATGCCGGGCGCCGCCAAGCTGGACCTGTTTTCCGCCTCATCACTGGCGTTCGGTATGACGGTGGGCCTGCTCGGCCTGCCCCACATCCTGATCCGGTTCTTCACTGTGGCTGACGTCAAACAGGCTCGTCGGTCGGCGGTGGCGGCCACCCTGATCGTGGGCGGCGTCTTCATCCTGCTCTTCGGTGTTCTGGCGCCGGCGACAGTGGCCTTCGTGCACGCCGACCCGCGCTTTCATGACGCCTCCGGCGCTCTGCTGGGCGGCGGCAACATGCCGGCCATCCATCTGGCCAGCGCTCTGGGCGGCTCGCAACTGATGGGCGTGGTCGCCGCCGTCGCCTTCGCCACCATCCTCGCGGTCGTCTCGGGTCTGGTGATGTCCATGTCTTCGGCAATATCGCACGACATCTGGAGCGTTCTGCGCGGAGGGCGCGCCCAGACCGAGAAGGCGGAGCTCATGGTCTTCCGCGTGGGCGCGGCCTTGGTGTCGTTGATCGCCATGGGCCTGGCTCTGGCTTTCCAGCACTACAACGTCGCCTTCCTGACCACCCTGGCCTTCGGCATCGCCGCCAGCTCCAACTTTCCGATCCTGATGCTGGTCCTCTACTGGCGCCGTCTGACGGTCGCCGGCGCGCTGATCGGCGGCCTGTTCGGTCTGGCGGCGTCCGTCGTCCTGACCGTCCTGGGGCCGGCGGTATGGGTGAAGCTGCTGCATCACCCCGCGCCGCTTTTCCCGTCCGACTATCCGGGACTGCTGATCGCGCCCCTCACCTTTATCGTGGCGGTCGTCTCGTCGCGCCTGTCCTCCGTCCAGGGCGTTCCATCCAACGCAGCCGTCGTCGAGCCTTAGGCCCCGCCCGGCGCACCTTGCGCATGAAAATGGCGCTATCGCCGGTCATCAATCCTGGCGTCCGGCGTGGATCGGCCAAGACGATCGGTGCTTTTTCCTTGGCTTCCGCTGCTCAAGAAAAATGGTTGTCAAAGGCAAGCGTTTAATTATCATATTAAGTCAATGAGGCGCGGCGTGAATGGACCGTGCCGATATAGGGAGGGTTTCGGCTATGAAGTTCCGAATTTTGGCCATCGGTCTGCTGTCATCGACCGCCATCGCCGGCTTCGCGACGGGGGCCTCGGCTCAGGCTCAGGCTCAGGCTCCGGCCCAGGCCCAGGCCCAAGCCGCCAGCCAAGGGCTTCTAGGCGAGGTGGTCGTCACCGCCACGCGGCGTGCGGACACCGTCAGCAAGGTGGCGCTGAGCATCACAGCCGTTACCCCAAAGGACATCGATCAGCAGGGCCTCAAGACGATCGACGACCTGTCTCGAATCGCCCCTGCGCTCACCATTCGCCGCGGCCTGGACAATCAGGTGACGATCGCAGTGCGCGGCATCATCGCTTCGGCCGGGGCGCAGACCACGGGCGTCTATCTTGACGATGTGCCGATGGCCAAACGAATCGTGATCGGCGCCTCGACTGGCAACGGCAACCCGTCACCGCCTTTGTTCGATTTGGAACGGGTGGAAGTGCTGCGCGGTCCTCAGGGCACTTTGTACGGTGGCTCGTCCGAAGGCGGCACCATTCGATTCATTACTCCCACGCCGAGCCTGACCACCTATTCGACCTACGCCCGCGGCGAAGTGTCCACGACCAACGGCGGCAGCGGCTCCTATGAAGCGGGCGTGGCGGCCGGCGGACCGATCATCGCCGACAAGCTGGGCTTCCGCGCCAGCGTGTTCGACCGTCATGACGGCGGATGGATCGACCACTTGAACGTCTACACCGGGGCCGCGGGCGCGCAGAACACTAACTGGCAGGACACTCGCGCCTTCAGGCTGACGGCCTTGTGGGCGGCGACTCCGGACCTGAAGGTCACGCCGGGCCTGTACTATTCCTATAACTACATAAATGATGGTGATCAGTACTACGAAGGATTCCCGAAGTTCACCCTCCCTACGGTAACGACAGGAACCTACGTCTATCCCGCTCATACCTACGGCCCCCTGACGCTCAACACGTCGACGACCCTGACGGGCACGCGCCAATTCAGAACTCAGACCGCTTTCATTCCCAGTTTGTCGCTCGACTACAACTTCAAGGGCGTCAACGTGAAGTCGGTGACCGCCTATTTGGGCGACGAAGCCAAGGGCGAGTCTGACTCCCCGTTCAACGAGCCCGGCGTCCTTTTGGGCGGCACCGGCCTGGTGTCGGAGCTGCCCAACTTCGCTCAGCACTTCGCCTACAAGAACAAGCGCCGAGCCATCACCGAAGAGCTTCGCATCTCGTCGTTGGATCAGGACGCAAGGCTGACCTGGGTGGGCGGTCTGTTCTTCAACCACTCGATCACCTCAGCCGCCTATGTGATCACCGAAGACCTCGACTCGCTGACCGCCATCGTCCTGAACCAGACGGTGACGCAGCGTTATAAGACGCCGACCCTGCCCGGCGGCGTCGCCGGCACCCGTTTGCAGACCGACACCGACCAGGATCTGGCCGGCTTCGGCGAAGCGACCTTCAAGATCACCGACAAGCTGAAGGCCATCGCCGGCGTCCGCGTCACGGCGACCGAGTTCAGATTCGAGGGCACCTACGTCGGGCCGCTGACCGGCATCGGCGTGGCGACCGTGGCCAATGGCGGCTTGACCACCGGCGGCGTCAAGGAGACTCCGGTTACGCCCAAGGCCGGCCTTCAGTACCAGATCAACAACGCGGACATGGTCTATTTCACCGCCGCGAAGGGCTATCGTCCGGGCGGCGTGAACACCCCGGTGCCGTTGGTGTCCTGCGCCGCGGGCCTGGCGGCCTATGGCGGCACCCCGCCCCAGACCTACAACTCTGACACCGTGATGAGCTACGAACTGGGGGGCAAATTCCGCTTTCTGGACAACCGCCTGGCCCTGAACGCCAGCGGCTACCATATCGATTGGAGCAACGTGCAGGTGTCGCTCGGCTTGCCCGGCTGCACCTTCAACTTCACCGCCAACGCCGCCAACGCCGTTAGCCAGGGCTTCGACCTGCAGACCACCATGCGGGTGCTCGGCGGATTCACGGTGTCCGCCGCCGTCGGCTACGACGACGCCCACTACGTCAATAAGCTGCAGGGGCCGCCGTCCGCCACGGGCGCGCGAACGCTGCTGATCAACGCCGGCGACCAGCTGCCGATCTCGCCCTGGACCGTCGATCTCACCCCTCAGTTCGACTTCGAGCTCGCCGATCTGCCCGCCTTCCTGCGCGCTGACTATCAGTTCGCCAGCGCCTTTCACCGCACCTACAGCGTCGGCACCTCGACCTTCAATCCGGACATCTTCCCCGGCAACTCCACGACGCTGTTCAACGCGCGCGCCGGAATCCATTGGCATTCAACGGATTTCGCCATCTTCGCCAATAACTTGCTGAACTCCGCAGATCTGCTGTCGCGCGCCGGCGGTCCGACCGGCTGCGGCGTGGATCCAGCCTGCGCTGCGCCGTCCAGCTACAACCGGTTGCATATCGACTACAGCTACCGCCCAAGGACCATCGGCATCCAGATCGCCTATCGGCACTGACCGAGCTTGTGCAGGGGGCGCGCTCTCACGCGTCCCCATTCATCCCACAGGCGGACCCTTATGAGCCGACATGAAGCTGGCGTCCGTCAATCTCAAGTCAGGAAGTTGATGTTCATGCGTCACCAAACTCGGCTCGCCTTGTGCGGGCTCATCGTGGGCGCCCTTGGCTGCGCTATGGCCGGCGGGGCGTTCGCCGCGGCGGACTGGCCCAAGACCAACGATACGCTCTGGCCGCTGGGGGTGTTTGAGAAGAAGAACCTCAACATCCGCCGGCCAAAGGCGCCGTTCGACCTTACCGGCACATGGACTCTGGACCGTGATCCGGCGAGCGGCGGTTTCAATTTCCTTCCCCTGCCCAAACTCAAACCCCCGGCCCAGGCTCTTTATGACGAGGGCGTGAAGGCCAACGCCCAGGGTAAGGCCTTCATGGACGACACCGGGCTCTGCTGGCCGGCCGGGATGCCGAAGTGGTGGACGCGGGTTTGGCCGATCCAGATCATGCAATATCCGACGGTCATTGTCGGCATTCAGGGGCTGTTTAACTCCACCCGGTCGATCTATCTGGACGGGCGCGGCCACGCCAATCCCGACCTGATCGAGCAGACCTACAACGGCGACTCCGTCGGCCGTTGGGAGGGCGACACCCTGGTCGTTGACACCACCGATATGCAGCCCAAGCGGCACTGGGTCATGCAGGGCATTCCAACATCAGACAAGTTCCACATCGTGGAGCGGATTCGGATGGCCAAGAACCGTCAGTCGTTCACCGTTGAACTGATCATGACCGATCCGGTAAATTGGGAAGGCGAGTGGCGCAACACCAAGAGATTCAAACCGGTGAGGGGCGAGGATGTTGTCGAGAGCCACTGTCTGCCCGACCTCAACGACAACATCGTGGCGACCCATGCCGACCACAATCAGCGCTGATTGAAATAGGCATTCGGGCAGTGGCCTGAGTCAGTGCTTCGGCCGCCTGAACAAAGTCTCTGACATCCGCGAGGACCGATGCACCTGGCCAGCTTTTCCTTTCAAGGTCATGAGCGCATCGGGACCAGGCTCGATGACGAGCACTTGGTCGACCTCGGCGCGGCGCAGGCCGCGTTGGGCGGTCAGCCTTTCCCGGCTACGATGCTGGAGCTGATCCAAGCGGGCGAGGCGGGCCTCGCGCAGGCCCGTTCGCTGCTGGAAGCCGCGCGCGAAACCGGCCGATGGCGTGTGCCGCTTTCGCGGGTGAAATGGCTGCCGCCGGTCACGCGGCCGGGCAAGATTTGCGGCGTGGCCATGAATAACAAGGCGTCGGACGCGCGAAAGATCAGTGCGCCGTCCCATCCGATGTTCTTCATGAAGCCGGCCACCTGCCTGATCGGGCATCAGGAGCCGATCACGATCCGAAGCTACTTCGGCGGGGTCCACCCCGAACCCGAACTGGCGGTCATCATCGGCAGACGGACATGGAGGGCCGATCCGCGCGAGGCCCTGGAAGCGGTGTTCGGCTATTCGATCTTCAACGACCTCACCGGCAACGTAATGCGCGGCGAGGACATGGTTCACTACTACGCCCTCTACGCCTCGGCGGACGACCCGGATGTTCTGGAGCGCCGCGAGCAGCACCTGTCCTATGCCGCCCGCTACAAGGGCTCCGACGGCTTCGGCCCCATGGGCCCCTGGCTGGTGACCCGCGATGAGCCGCTCGACCCCGATGATCTGGACGTCATCTGCCGGGTGGGCGGCGAGGTCATCGCCGAGGACAGCACCCGCTACCTCACCTATTCGGTGGCCGAGATCATCGCCTTTCTCAGCCGGTTTCATACGCTGGAGCCGGGCGACATCATTTCCATGGGCACGGCGTTCAAACCGGCGGCCAACGCCAAGCGGTCCCTGCACACCGCCGACCTGCAGCGCCGCCAGGGGCCGGTTGAGGTTTCGATCTCCGGCCTGGGAACGCTCAGCAATCCGGTGGTCAGAATCGAAGAGGATCTGGGCGACTGGCGGCTGCCGACACGGCCGGCGTCTTAGGCCATGATGCCGGTCAAGAGCACTGTGGGAGATCGCCATGTACCGTCGCAGCTTTCTTTTCGGAGCAGCCGGGGCTGCGTCACTGGCCGCTAGCGAGGAGGCGAGGGCCGCGCCGGCTCAGGAGCGCGACGTCAAACCCGGCCTGGAGTTTGTGTTTTCAGCGACGGTGACCTTGGGCGCGATCCTGGAGCAAGGGACCTATGACGGAGCCCGGCGCAGGATCGTCCCCATCACCGGCGGTACCGTCGAGGGCCCGCGTTTCAAGGGCGTTGTGCTGCCCGGCGGCGCGGATTGGCAGTCCCTGCGCGTGGGGGACGGAAACACCCAGATCTACGCGCGATACACTCTGCGGCATGACGACGGCACGATCGTGTCGATCGTTAATCCGGGGGTTCGGCGAGGGCCGCCCGATGTCATGGCCAAGCTGGCGGCCGGTCAGGTTGTCGATCCGGCGTCCTACTATTTTCGGGCGTCGCCGCAATTCGACGTCCAGCCCGGCCCTCACGGCTGGCTGATGGAAAACACCTTCGTCTGTGTGGGCAAGCGTTGGCCGGCCTCGGTCGCTCTGGACTTCTATCTGGTGCTCTGACCGGACCGCCCCAGGCAAAAAAAACAGCGAATACATGTGTGAGGTAAAACAGACTTTGGCCGTCTAATCCCCGAAGCTGCGCCAAAGCAGCCATAGGAGGGAACGATGCGGTCCGATCGCGCGCGTATTTTCAAGGCTGCCTTGAGCGGCGTGTCCTTGGCCCTGTTGCTGGTTTCAGTCTCCTCCGCCGCGACGCCGACCAGGGATCGCGCGGTCGATCCGGGCGCGCCGAACTGGAACGGCGTCTGGACGCGCATGGGCAGCATCAATTGGGACCCGAACCTGCCGCAGGGCCAGATCGATCACCCCAAGCTGACCCCGGAATTCCAAGCCCGCTACCAGAAGGGCATCGACTCCATGAAGGCCGGTCACCCGGCCAACGACCCGACCGCAGCCTGCGTGCCCCAGGGCATGCCGCGGATCATGAACATGGTCTACCCCATGGAAATCTTCCAACGCCCCGGCCAGGTCGCGATCTTCGCCGAATGGCAGGGGCAGGTGCGCCGCATCTACACCGATGGCCGCAAGTTCGATGCCGAGGCCGACCGCACCTACAACGGCTTCTCCACCGGTCACTGGGAGGGGCGTGACCTGGTGGTCACCACCCAGGGTCTGCGCGGCGACATGATGCTGACGCAGAACGGCCTGGGCCTTTCGGACGCCCTGGTCGTCACCGAACGCTTCCACCAGATCGACAAGGACACCCTGTCGGACACGGTCACCCTGGTCGACTCCAAGGCGCTCGCTGAGCCGTGGACCGTGACCAAGAAGTTCAAGCGGGCGCCTAAACTTCAGATCATGGAATACTCCTGTCAGGAGAATAATCGTAACCCGATACAGGCTGACGGCACGACCGGCATCGTCTTGGCCAAGTAATAAAAACAATCAAATCGGAGGATGATGTCATGAATGGCAAGTTGAAGCTGTGCCTGAGTTTCTTTGCGACCACCGCGCTGGTGCTGCCGATGGCTGGAACCGCGTACGCGCAAGCGAACAACAGTGGAGCGCTCGAGGAAGTGGTGGTGACCGCAACCCGGCAGGCGGATGTGGTCAGTCGGGTGGCGCTGAGCATCACGGCCGTAACTCAGAAGTCGCTGGATCAGCAGGGCGTGCAGAGCATCCAGGACCTGGCGCGCGCCGTACCCTCGATCAGCTTTCGCGGGACCGGCACGGCCGACACGGCCATCTCGATCCGGGGCGTGATTTCGGGTCTCGGCGCGGCGACGACCGGCGTCTATCTGGACGATACGCCGATCCAGAAACGCCTCGCCAACGGCGCCACCAGCGGCAACGGCAACGCCTATCCGCAACTGTTCGATCTTGAACGGGTGGAAGTTCTGCGTGGTCCCCAAGGGACGCTCTACGGCGGATCGTCCGAAGGCGGCACCGTTCGCTTCATCACCCCTTCACCGAGCCTGACCAAATTTTCCGTATTCAGCCGCAGCCAGATTTCCACCACCGAGGGCGGGGTCGCCAGCGCGGGCTTCGGCATCGCCGTCGGCGGGCCGATCATCGCCGACAAGCTCGGATTCCGCGTGTCCCTCGAGGACAAGCACAACGGCGGCTACATGGATCACGTTTCGATCTATGACGGCTCGAGCATCGCCAAGGACACCAACGGTGAGGACGCTCAGACCGCTCGTCTGGCGGTCACCTGGGCGCCGACCGCCGATCTGAAGATCACGCCGGCGCTCTATGTGTCCAAGGACTTCCTCGCCGACAGCGACACCTTCTGGCAGAACATCCCGCAGTACACCGTCAAGGGTGGGACCTTCGCTAATTCGGGCACCATCTACGGCGTGCCCTACAGCTTCCCCAACGTGGTCTATCCGACCCAGACGCAGGGGCCCTTCAACCAGTTCGGCCCGTTCAAGACGCCGGTCGCCTACTATCCGACGACCTCGACGCCGCAACTGCAGACCTCGCCGCGCACCATCACCCTGGCGGTGGCCAGCCTGACGCTCGACTACGACCTGAACGCCTTTTCCATCAAGTCGATCTCGTCGGGCACGATGGATTCCAACAAGGGCTTCAACTCAGGCCAATTCGGCCTGCGGGCGGCGGCCTTCCCGACCTCGGTCACGGGCACCTGCGGCCAGGGCAGCGCGACGCTGAACTACGCCGGCGGTTGCGCTCCGGTCATTCTGGCGGGCTTCCCGCAACAGTATTCACGCTTCTTCTATGAGAACACCGACCACGTGTTCACCCAGGAGGTGCGGTTCTCGTCCAAGCCCAACAGCGGGCGGTTCAGCTGGATCGGCGGCCTGTTCTATTCAGACTCGAACTTCCATGTGAACAGCGACCAGATCAACAACGAGGACGCAGCTTCGATATTCCTGCGCGGCGTCCCGGAAGCCTACTACGTCGGTCAGCGGCCTCTGCCCGGCAACGACTTCGCCCACCGCGCCATCGTCATCCACGAAAAGGAAACGGCGGCTTTCGGCGAGGCCAACTACATGATCACCAGCAAGCTGAAGGCGACGGTCGGGGTGCGCATCGCGCGTCACGAATTCGGCTACCAGCAGACGACCGCCGGCCCGGTGTTCGCGCCCGTATTCGGCTTCACAGGCACCACGGCGGATCCCTTCCCCAACGCGACCAACGGCAATGGCGGTTTCGTGACGACGACGGGCTCCACGCTGGAGAACCCAGTGACGCCCAAGATCGGGCTGTCCTATCAGGCGACGGACAAGGTGCTGTTCTACGCCACGGCGGCCAAGGGTTATCGCGCGGGCGGTGTGAACGTGCCGGCCAACCCGATCCAATGCGCCGCTGGTCTTGCGGCGATCGGCGGCTCGCCCCCCAATACCTATACCTCCGACAACGTCTGGAGCTACGAGGCGGGTAACAAGTCCAGGCTGTTCGGCGGGCGGGCCCAGGTGGATTCCAGCATCTTCTACATCAGCTGGAAAAACCCGCAGATCTCGCAATCATTCCCGACCTGCGGCTACAGCTACATCACCAACGCCGGCGCCGCGATTTCTCAGGGCGCGGACCTGCAAGGTCAGTTCAGGGTCGGCGGCGGTCTGACGGTCGACGGATCGGTGGCCTACACCGACGCCCACTACACCCAGACCATCCGCCAGCCCGGCGGCACAAGCGTCATCGTCAACAATGGCGACGAGCTGGGCGCTCCCAGGTGGCAGTACAATGTCGGGGCGATCTACACCTTCCAGGCAACCTCGAAGATGAACGGCTATGTCCGGGGGGACTATCGTTTCCAAGGCGAATATCAACGGTCCGGCGCGCCGGGCACCACCAGCTACGATCCCATCGTCGCGCGGGGGCAATCCACCCACTTCGCCACGGCCCGGGTCGGGGTCACCTTGAACCAGTTGGATGTGGCTCTGTTCGTCAACAACCTGACCAACTCGCGCGAACTGATCTCGGTGGGCCACGGTTCGGCCTCGCCGCTGGTCACGGCATCGACCTTCCGGCCGCGCGAGATCGGTCTGCAGGCCACCTATCGCTACTAGGCTCGCTCGGAGTCTCTTGACGAGTTACTCGTATGGCATCGACGATCTCGGCGGGGCGTGTTTATCGCGCGGTCGCCGGGGTCGTTCACCCGTTTGGCGGAAGGTTGGGTAGTTGGCGCGGGCTTCAAAGGATCGCAGGCGGTTGGTGAGCGCCCAGGCCGCGGCCTGGATCGCTCGGCTTTATGCCGATCGCCGCACCGACGCCGACACCGCTGCGTTTCGAGCCTGGCTGGCCGAGGACCCTCTGCATCGCGAGATGTTCGACCTGTCGACGTCCATCTGGGAAGCCGCGGCTCTGCAGAACCATCGGACCGTTGCGGTCAAACCGCGCGCGAGCCGCCGGGCGGTGATGGCCGGGATCGGCGCGGGCGTCGTCGGCGCCGGCTCGCTGATCGGCTTCGCCCTGGCCAACGCCAATGTGACCAGCACGGCGGTAGGCGAGCAGAAGAAGGTGGTCCTGCCCGACGGCTCGACCATGCTGCTGGATACCGACAGCCGGGTGCGATGCCACTTCACCGATCGGGTGCGCGGCGCCGTTCTGGAGAGAGGGCGCGTGGCCTTCGAACTGGTCAACGCCGATGCCCCCTTCGTCATCCAGGCGCGGGACGCGGTGCTGCGCGGTGTGACGGGGGACCTGGATATCTCCGCGCTGGATGACAGCACCTGTGTTTTCCTGACCAAAGGCCACGCCACGCTCAGCCGAAGCGGCGCGCAGGGTCAGGCGCCGGTGCTGCTGGGGCCCGGCGAGCGCGTTGTTCTGACGAACAGCGAGCCTGCCAAGGCGGATCGGCCCGAGCCGGATAAGGTGATCGCCTGGCACAGCGGGCGCGCGGTGTTCGAGAACCAGACCGCCGCCGTCGCCGCCGCCGAGATGGATCGCTACAGCCACGACAAGATTGAGATCGACGACCCGGAGCTGGCGATGATGCCGGTCAGCGGCGTTTTCCGAACGGGCGACAGCCAGGGATTTGCACGCAGTCTGTCGATATTGTTTTCCGCCGAGGTCACAGAAAAGCCGGGGCGGATTCTGCTGACGAAAAAGAAAAGCCGCAGCTAAGCGGTGGGGTTGATGGGGTTCGGCCCAAGGCCGCGCTCCATCCGCGACGAAGGAAGGAATGGGCTGGGATGACCCGCTGCGCCCGCAATGCGTTGCGCTTCTCCGTGGCCGTCATCGCGCTCGCTTACGCCGCCTCAGCCTCCGCCCAATCCGCCGCCCGTCTGGACATCGCTCCTCAGCCCATGGCCTCCGCGCTACGGGAATTGGCTCAGCGCTCCGGCGTGGACATTCTGTTTTCCCCCAAAGACCTGTCAGCCCTGAACAGCCCCGGCGTGTCAGGCGTCCTGGCTCCCCGCGCGGCGCTGGACCGTCTGGTGCAGGGATCCGGGCTGCTGGTGGTGCAGCAAAGCCAGGGACGCTTCGTCGTCATGCTGCGCGACGGCGCGGCTCCGCGCGCGGACGCGGAGGCGGACAAGTCCGCGGTGCGGGCGCCGGGCCCGGCCGCGCCATCGCCCGCTGATCGCCGCGCCGAAGCTCAGCCGCCGCCGGCGGCGGC
>CAIYVC010000042.1 GCA_903929535.1 uncultured Caulobacteraceae bacterium
AGCCCGACTACGCCGAAGCCCACAACAACCGCGCCAGCGCCCTCTACGACCTGCGCCGCCTGGACGAAGTGGTCCTCAGCATCGACCGCGCCCTCGCCATCCGCCCTGACTTCGCCGAGGCGCACGTCAACCGAGGCGTCATGCTGCTGGAGCTTCGCCGTCTTCAGGAAGCCCAGGCCGACTTCGAACAGGCCATCGCCCTCAATCCCGCCTATCCCGAGGGCCACTACAACAAGGCCATGTGCCAGCTGATGCGCGGCGACCACGCCGAGGGCTGGGCCGGGTACGAATGGCGCTGGCGCACCGTCCAGTTCGAGGAAGCGGGCCGCGATTTCGCCGCCCCCCTCTGGCTCGGCGCCGAAGATCTCCGGGGCAAGACCATCCTGCTGCACGCCGAGCAGGGCCTCGGCGACGCCCTGCAGTTCTGCCGCTACGTCCCGCTGGTCGCCGCCCGGGGCGCCCGCGTCATCCTGGAGGTCTACAAAGGCCTAGAGCGGCTGATGGGCCGCCTCGAAGGCGTGGATCAGGTCATCACGCGCGGCGCGCCCCTGCCCCCGCACGACTTCCAGACCCCGCTGATGAGCCTGCCCCTGGCCCTCGGCCTCGACCCTGACACCGCCTCAGCCCCCTACCTGTCCGCCGATCCGCAAGACGCCGCGTCCTGGGCCAAGCAACTGCCAGCCTCCGGCCCGCTCCGCGTCGGTCTCTGCTGGGCGGGCGGCGCGCGGCCGGACCAGCCCATCGCCGACGCCATCGACAAGCGCCGCTCCCTGCCGCTCACCGCCTTCGCGCCCCTCGCCGACCTGCCCAACGTGCAGCTCTACAGCCTCCAGAAGGGCCCGCCGTCGGCCGAGCTGGCCGGCGCCGGCCTCCCGATCATCGACCTGACTGATCAGCTGAACGACTTCGCCGACACCGCCGCCATGGTCCTCAACCTGGACTTGGTCATCGCCTGCGACACCTCCGCCGCCCATCTGGCCGGGGGCCTCGGCAAGCCGGTCTGGGTCCTCAACCGCTTCGACACCTGCTGGCGCTGGCTGGAAGATCGCGACGACAGCCCCTGGTATCCAAGCGCGCGCCTGTTCCGCCAAACCGCGCCGGGCGATTGGGCAGGCGTTATCGAGCGGGTGAAAGCCGAACTGGGCGCGATGGCGCGCTAAGGCGCTACTGCGCGGCGACCTGCGCCGGCTGGGGCTCGGCGAAATAGGCTTCGATGGCGTCGCCGACCGAACCCATCATCTTCTCGCGGTGCTCGCTGTCATTCAGCGCGCCCTCGTCCTCGGGGCTGGTGATGAAGCCCATCTCCAGCAGCACGGCGGGCACGTCCGGCGCCAGCAGCACCATATAGCCGGCGTCGCGGTGGCTCCTGCGCAGCAGCGGCGTCTCCGAGGAGATGTGCTCCAGCAGAGTTTCGGCGAAGGCGCCCGAGCGGTTGCGCGTGGTCCGCTGGGTCAGGTCCAGCAGGATCTGCTTCACCGACATATCCTTGCCGGGCAGCTGCACATTGATGAAACCGCCGTTGAACACGCTGTGCGCCGTGCGGTCCACGCCGTGGTCCGACAGGGTGTAGACGGTCGCGCCGCGCACCTTGGGATCGCCGCCGGAGTCGGCGTGCAGCGAGATGAACAGGTCCGCATTGGCCCCGCGCGCGATCTTCACCCGCTGCTCCAGCGGGATGTAGACGTCGCTGTCGCGGGTCAGCACCACCTTGAACCGGCCCGTACGCTCCAGTCGCGCCTGCAGCGTCTTGGCCGCCGCCAGGGTGACGTCCTTCTCGTGCGACCGGCCGCCCAGCGCGCCCGGATCATGCCCGCCATGCCCGGCGTCGATCACGATCACCTTGCGAACGGTCGGTGCAATGGCCTTGATCGCCTTGTTCTCCCGCTTGCGCGGCGTGACCACGGCGTCGGTCAGCGAAATCTTCTGCAGCCCGGACTTGGCCTCCGGCGGCGGCGCCTCGGGATCGGCCAGCAGAGCCGGCGCGACAGGCGCGGCGGCCATCGTCGGAGCCGCGATATTGGCCTTGGTCAGCTTGGGCGCCGGCGCGACAGGCTGCTGTTGCGGCGCGCTTCCCGCGTCCGCCTCGATGTCCATCACATAGCGGTAGACGGTCTGCCCATCGCTCGGCGGCAGCAGGAAGCGGCGCTTGATCCGGCCGTGACGCGCCAAGTCGAAGCTCAGCTTCACCTTGCCCACGCCCTTTTCCATGCTCCAGGCGCGGACCATGCCCTTGCCCTGCCCGTCCAGATCGTCCCCGACCTTGAGCTGGGTGAAGTTGAGCACCACATGTCCGTCAGCGGCGCCGTCCGACACCAGATCGGCCTTGGCCGCCTGGTCCAGCTCAAGCACCACGCGCGTCTGGGTCTGGTCGCCGCCGAACCGCAGCTTCAGCGGCGCCGCGCTCTCGGCCCCGTGCGAGACGGCCACGCAGGTGACGCCAAGCACGGCCACGCCGGCGAAGATACGCCCCTGCCAGGCGCTCAACATGCTTGCAAACCGCGTGCGCATTCTACGCCAGGCGCCTTTAATGATTACCGATCAGAAGCGCGTTCTTAACCCTGAGGCCGTAGACAAATCGTTAAGGACGCCTGAAAGAATCTCCCCTCGCCCGATCAAGCGTTGCCGCTAAGCGCAAGCGGCGCTTTCCTTTTCCGGCGGCTTGCTGCACAGTCCCCGGGCGTATCGGGCGACCCGTGTTTCGGGGGTCAGGTTCACGCACTATGCGCCGTAAGCATGGCTTCAGCGCATATCCCGACGGCGCCTCATGGCGCGTCTGACACTTTAACCCCAGGCGACGCCCGATCGGGTCCGACTGGAAATTCGCCAACCGATCGCGACCGTTTTGGGCGCGAAGGATCATCGATGGGCCGCGCCGCACCAGCCCCTAATAATTGGTCAGCTTCCGCCTGCGCCGCGACTTTTGCGGCCGCAGCGGGCGCGCGCGCGCCATTGCAACACCGGCCCCCCACGCAGAGCGCGACAGCGCCAGGCGTCCGAGCGGGCCGCGGAGAAACACCCAATGACAAAGAGAATGTTGATCGACGCCGCTCACGCCGAAGAAACGCGCGTGGTGGTCGTCGACGGGACCCGCGTCGAAGAGTTTGATTTCGAAAGCCGATCCAAGAAGCAGCTACGCGGCAACATCTATCTGGCCAAGGTAACTCGGGTCGAACCCAGCCTGCAGGCCGCGTTCGTCGAGTACGGCGGCAACCGCCACGGCTTCCTGGCCTTCAACGAAATCCACCCCGACTACTACCAGATCCCCCTGGCCGACCGCGAAGCGCTGATGCGCGACGAGGGCCATGACGACGACGACGATCACCACCACCACGCCCATCACGACGAGGGCGACGAGGACAGCGAAACCCAACGCGTCTCCGGCGGCGACGACGAAGACGACGTCATGGAAGAAGAGCTGGCGCGCCGCCGCCGCCGGCTGATGCGCCGCTACAAGATCCAGGAGGTCATCAAGCGCCGCCAGATCATGCTGATCCAGGTGGTCAAGGAAGAGCGTGGCAACAAGGGCGCGGCCCTGACCACCTACCTGTCGCTGGCCGGCCGCTATTGCGTGCTGATGCCCAACACGGCGCGCGGCGGCGGCGTCAGCCGCAAGATCACCTCGGCCACTGACCGTAAGCGGCTGAAGGGCATCACCCAGGCGCTGGAAACCCCGCAGGGCATGGGCCTGATCGTGCGCACCGCGGGCGCCAAGCGCACCAAGGCCGAGATCGGCCGCGACTACGAATATCTGATGCGCCTGTGGGAAAACATCCGCGACGTGACCCTGCATTCGGTGGCGCCGGCGCTGATCTACGAGGAGGAAGACCTCGTCAAACGCGCCATCCGCGACATGTACGACAAGGACCTCGACGGCATCGTCGTCGAGGGTGAGGAAGGCTACCGCGAAGCCAAGGAATTCATGCGGATGCTGATGCCTTCGCAAGCCAAGAAGATCACCGCCTACCGCGAGCCGACCCCCCTGTTCATCCAGGCCAAGGTCGAGGACCACCTGGCCCAGATCTACACCCCCACCGTGCCCCTGCGCTCGGGGGGCTATCTGGTCATCAACCAGACCGAGGCCCTGGTGGCGGTCGACGTCAACTCCGGCAAGGCGACGCGCGAGCGCAACGTCGAGGCCACGGCGCTCAAGACCAACATGGAAGCCGCCGAGGAAGCCGCCCGCCAGCTGCGCCTGCGCGACCTCGCCGGCCTGATCGTCATCGACTTCATCGACATGGAAGAGGCCAAGAACAACCGGGCCGTCGAGAAGAAGCTGAAGGACTGCCTCAAGGACGACCGCGCCCGCATCCAGATGGGCAAGATCTCCCAGTTCGGCCTGATGGAAATCAGCCGCCAGCGCCGCCGCTCCGGCGTGCTGGAAGGCACCACCCACGTCTGCCCGCACTGCCAGGGCGTCGGCCGGGTGCGCTCGGTGGAATCCAGCGCCCTCAGCATGCTGCGCGCTGTTGAGCTGGAAACCGCCCGCGGCGGCCCCGGCGTCGTGGCCCTGCGCGTCCCGCGCGAGGTCGGCCTCTACATCCTGAACCAGAAGCGCGCCTACCTCGTGCGCCTGCAGCAGATGCAGGGCGTGCAGGTCAACATCGTGGTCGAGGACGCCATGATGGAGGGCGACCACGAGATCGAGCGCATCTCCACCCTCGACCCGGACGAAGCCAAGGCCTTCATCAAGGCCATTCCCCAGGTCCGGCCCGAGCCCGAGGATGACGACAGCGACCTCGACATCGTCGATGAGGACGAAGACGAGGAAGACGACGAAGACGAGCAGATCGAGCGCGAAGACACCGACGACGACGAGGGCGAGGAGCGCCTGGAGTCGCGCGGTCCCCGCGAACCTCGCGAAGGCGGCCGTGAAGGCCGGGAGGGTGGCCGTGGCCGCCGCCGCCGCCGCCGTGGCGGTCGCCGTGACGACGAGGGCGTTGAGCCCCGCCGCGTTGAGGCCGCCGAGGGCGACGACGATCCGGATGGTCCCGACGCCGAGGGCGACGACGACAGCGAGGAGGGCCGCGCCCGTCGCCGCCGTCGCCGTGGCCGCCGTGGCGGTCGCCGCACCCGCGAGGAAGTGCGCACCACCGATCCCTACGCCTGGACCCGCATCCGCGTGCCGCACATCGACGGCGTCTACAGCTGGTACGACCCGGCCCTTGCCATCGCCCAGCCTCGCCCCGAACAGCGCCCCGACGCGCGTCCCGAACGCGATGATCGCCCGGAACGCACCGAGGCGGCGCCCCAGGCCCGCGAAGGCCGTGGCCGTGGTCGCGGCCAGGCTCCGGCCGCGGCTGCTGAATCCGGCGACTACATCTGGGTCGAACTGCCCGCCGCCGAACCGGCGCCCGCCAAGTCCGGCCGCTCGCGCCGTGGCCGTGGTCGCGGACGTGGCGGCTCCGGCGCCGATCAGGTGACAGCGGAAACCGCGGTGATGGAGGTCTCCGAACCGGAAGCCATCCTGGAAGCCGTCGCGGCCCCCGAGGCTCCCGAGCCGGCCCCCGCGCCTGTCGAGGCCCCCGTGGAAGCGGAAGCCGCCCCCGCGAAAAAGCCCCGCGCCTCCCGCGCCAAGGCCAAGGCGGCCCCCGCTGAGGTCGTTGCCGAGACGGTGGCCGAAGCGCCCGTGGTTGTGGCGGAAGCCCCTGCCCCGGCGCCGAAGCCGGAGCCCGTGGTCAGCACCGAGCCGGACCCCGCCGAAATCTCCGCCGCGCCCGAGCAACCCAAACGCGGCTGGTGGCGTCGGTAATCGGTAAGGGATAAGGTCTGGAAACCAACTGCCGGGGGGCGGTCCGCGTCATCAGCGCGGCATCAGGAGTGCTTGCATGAACGCCCTCTCGGCGGCCCCGGTCTCTAAAGTCGCCAAGCGGCCGCGCAATCGCCGGTCCGCCTGGCTGCTGGCCACGGCCATGCTCGCCGTCCTGCCCAGCCTGATCCTGCCCGCCACGGCCCGCGCTCAGGGTCTGGCCGGTATTCCGATCGTCCGCGACACCGAGATCGAGGAAGCCCTGCACAAGCAGTGCGAGCCCATGTGGCGCGCGGCGGGGCTCGATCCGGCGCAGATGAAGGTCGTGCTGGTCGGCGACAAGGACATCAACGCCTTCACCGCCGGCGGCACCACCATCTACGTCAACACGGGCACCATCCAGGCCGCCGCCAACCCCAATCAGCTGCTGGGGGTTCTGGCCCACGAAACCGGCCACATCACCGGCGGCCACGTCGCCCGCGACACCGGCAACCGTCCGGCCATGGCCACCTATCTGCTGACCATGGGTCTGGGCATCCTGGCCGCCATCGCCGGGGCGCCCGACGCAGCGGCGGGGCTGATCTACAGCTCCGACTACTTCGCCACCCTCACCTACTTCGGCTACTCCCGCATCCAGGAGGCCTCGGCCGACCAGGCGGCGGCGACCTCGCTGGAAAAGGCGGGCATCTCGGGCAAGGGCCTCGTCGATTTCTTCGACACCTTCCGCTACCAGGAGGTGATGTCGGAAAGCCGGAAATACCGGTTCTTCATCGACCACCCGCTGTTTTCCGAACGCATCGACGCCCTGCGCGGCCGGGTCCAGAAGTCCAAATATTACAACGACGTGGACTCCCCCGAGGCGCTGGCCCAGCACGCCATCATCGTGGCCAAACTGAAGGCCTTCATGAACGCGCCGCAGCAGACCTTCATCGACTACAAGGAAACCGACACCAGCCTGCCCGCGCGCTACGCCCGGGCCATCGCCTACTACCGGGCGCTGGACACCGACCACGCGCTGAAGCTGGAAGACGCCCTGCTGGCCGACTACCCCAACAACCCCTACCTCTGGGAGCTCAAGGGCCAGACCCTGTTCGAATCCGCCAAGGTGAAGGAGGCGGAAGTCGCCCACCGCCGCGCGGTCGAGCTCAAGCCCGAGGCGCCCCTGCTGCAGATGCTCCTGGGCCAGGCGATCCTCGCCGAAGAGGACAAGACCAAGGTCGATGACGCCATCGGCCATCTGCGTCTGGCTGTCGGCCTGGAGAAGGACAATTCCCTGAGCTGGCGCCTGCTGGCCGAGGCCTATGACATGAAGGGCGACGCCGGTCAGGCGCGTCTGGCGGTGGCCGAGCAGGACTTCTATCTCGGCCAGATGAAGGACGCGCGTAACTTCGCCATGCGGGCGCGCGAGCTGCTGCCCAAGACCTCTCCCGAATGGCGCCGCGCCACCGACATCATCCTGGCTTCCGCCCCCTCGGCTTCCGAGCTGCAGGCGATGGCCCGTCAATGATGAACCGCGCGGCCCTGGTCTTCGCGGTGCTGGCCCTGGCCGCCACCGGCCTGCTCGCCTGGCAGAACCTGGCCGGCGCCTCTCCCAAGACCGGCGACGCCTTCGGCAAGCAGGTCCGCGCCTATCTGCTCGAACATCCCGAGGTGATCGAGGAAGCCGGCGCCAAACTCAACGAACAGCGCCGCATGGCCGCCCTAGCCCAGTCCTCGTCCGCCATAACCGCGCGCAAGGCGGCCCTGCAGAGCGATCCGCACGATTTCGTCGCCAACCCCCAGGGCAAGGTCACGGTCGTGGAGTTTTTCGACTACCGCTGCCCCTACTGCAAGGCGGCCCTGCCCGAGCTGGAAGACCTGATCGCGCACAACAAGGACGTGCGCTTCGTGTTCAAGGAACTCCCCATCCTGCCGGACTCCGACGGCAAGATCGGCGTCTCCCTGCGCGCCGCCCGCGCCGCCATGGCCGCCGCCGCCGCCGGCAAATACCCCCAGGTCCACCATGACCTGATGGCCCAGAAGCCACTCGACGACGCCGGCATCGCCCGCGCGCTCGCGGCCAACGGCCTGGACCCGGCCCTGGTCATGTCCACCGCCTACGACCAGCACCTCAAGGACGTCCACGACCTGGCCGCCGCCATCAACGCCGGCGGCACCCCCGCCTTCGTCGTCGGAGATCATCTGATCGAAGGCGCCCGCATGGACGATCTCGCCGCCGGCATCGCCGAAGCCCGCAAGACCGTGAAGGGCTAGAACCTCACGACTTGGGTGGGCTCATGGGCTTGATCAGCGCCAGACCCTCGGCAGTAATCCGCCACCCTTCAGACGTTCGCCGCGCAAGACCCCTCTCTGTAAGGGCGCGTGCGTCGGCGATATTGATGAAGTCGACATCGCCCCCGGCTTCCTTGTCGGCCAAGTTATTCAGGGCGCACAGCTGTTTGTCGGAAATCGTCATGCATCGGCCTTGCGGGAGCAATAGTTGGGGCGCCTAGGCGGCTTCGGGAATCCGAGGGGGAAGGTCGCGCGGGTGATCGAGACGCTTAGGCCGGGCTCGGCGTCACGCATCTCCATCCGCGCCTCCAGCTGCTTGACCAGCGCGGCGACGATTGCCGTCCCCAACCCGCTGTTGGCGGTCGGCCCGTCAGAGGTCTTGCCAACGCCGTTGTCGGAAATCACCAGCCGCCAGTCCTCGCCTTCGCTCTCGTAGGTGATGTGAACCACCCCACGCGCTCTGCCGGAGGGGAAGGCATATTTGAGCGCGTTGATAACCAGTTCGGTGACGATCAGGCCGATGCTGACCACCTGGGCCGAGCCGAGCTTGCCGTTGTCGGCCACGACCTTGAGTTTGACCGGCTGGTTCTCACCGATCATCGAAGCCGCCAAGCCGTCGCAGAGCTTGAACAGATAGGAGCCGACCTCGATCTGGTCGATGCCGTCGGCGATGTGCAGGTGCGACTGTACGGCCGCCACCGACATCACCCGTTGGTGGGCATCGCGCAGGTGGTTGCGGGTCTCTTCCGAACTCACGGCGCGCGCCTTCATCATCAGGATGCTGGCGATGATCTGCAGGCTGTTGGCTACGCGGTGCTCCATCTCCTGCAGCAGCACCTGCTTCTGGCGCAGCAGGTCCTCCGTGCGGGCCAGAAGCAGGTCCTTTTCCCGCTCTATCGCACGCCGCTCGGTGACGTCGGTGAAGGCCAGCAGGATGGTCGCCACCGCGCTCGTCTCGTAGAGCACCTTGCGGGCGTTCAGCACCATGATGCGGCGGCCTAGGCCCGGGAAGTCGTGGTCGACTTGGAAGTCGTCCATCGCCACCTTCTCGGGAATAACGGTCTCCAGGAGGACGCGCAGCGCCGGGATGTCCCACTGGCCGTCGCCCAGATCGTAGAGCATGCACCCTTGGGTCTGCTTCGGGTCGACCTTGAAGGTCTCGTAGAATGAGCGGCTGGCGGCCAGCACGCGGAATGCGTCGTCGAGCACCAGGAAGGGCTCGTGGATCGTGTCCACGATGGCATGCGCCAACCCTTGGGCATCGCCAACGGCAAGGAGTGGGTTTTGCATAGGGTGGGCCGAAGCCCCTGTCTTCCTGGGCGCATGGCGCCCACGATCGGCATGTATCAATGCCCTCGTGGGCACCCTACGCCCTTTGTCGGCGCAAGGCGCAGGAAAACGCGCGTTATCGGAACAGACCCAAATCGATCCCCTCGCCGATCTTCTTCTCGCCCGCTTCGCTGGGGGTGAAGTGGTTGGCGGAGTCCAGGCCGGGGGCGAAGTGCAGCGGCTGCGCCGGATCGCGCACCATCCGGTCCATGTCGATCACCGCGTCGAACGCCTTGCTGGTCAAAATCCAGGTATTCACGGCCTGGCGGATCAGGTCCTTTTCCGGGCTGTAGAAGTTGGGGAACGGCGCGCCGGCCATCGGCATCATGGTCGCGGCGATCACCTTCAACCCTCGGGCGTGCGCCCGGCTGGCTAGTTGCAGGTAGGCCGCCTCCAGCTCCTCTGCTGTCGGCGTCGGCGCCGGATAGAGACCCCCGCCCTGCCCGATGTCGTTGGCGCCGTCGGCCAGGATCACATAGCGCGCGCCCGGCGCCAGCAGCACGTCCCGGTCGAACCGCGCCAGGGCCGCGTCACCGCCGCCCGGATAGGGATGGGTCAGGGGACTGGCGACCATCGAGGCGTTGATGACTGTGAGAGGCCGTCCGGCCGCCGCCAGCCGCCGCGCAAGGATGTCGGGCCAGCGCCCCTCGCCTTCCTGCCGCGTCGTGCCCAGCACCACCACCGCGCCGGTCGGGCGCGTCGCGGCCAAATCCACCCGGCTGACGAACAGCCTCGGGCTAGGCGCCGCGCCCGGCATCTCCGCCGTCCGGGTGAAATCGCCCTTGCCCGACACGGCCGCCTCCGGCCCGTCCTTGCCCACCACTTCCGCTGCGCCCGGCGGGCGGTGATAGGTCTCCGGCAGCGTCGCTTTGGGCAGATAGAGGCTGATCGCCAGCACGTCGCCGGGTGCCGTCTTCAGGTCCGCCGGATCGCTCAGCGCGGGCGCCCCGATCGGCAGCACCACCGAGGCCGCGCCCGAGAAGGTCAGCGGGCGGATGCTGGCGGGATCGAGCTTGCCGTTCACCAGCTTGCCGATGCTGGCCGCGCCGATGGTCAGGGGCTTGGAGCCATAGGCGTTGGTGAAGGTCACCCGCTCGCCCCGTCCGGCCACGGTCACCGTCAACCGCTGGCGCACCGTCTGGTCTTCCAGCGGCTTCAAGGCCCCGTTGGCGGGCGCGGGCTGCTGGGCGGGCGGCGCGGCCCAGGCCGCCACCCAGGGCTCCTGCGCAGAAGCGGTTCCGGCGATGAGTGTGAAGGCGAAGGCGGCGGCGAGCGGACGGATCATCGGGTTTTCTCCTTGTGTGGCGCTAAGCTCTAGCACGGGCCGTGGAAGCGCGGCTGCGCAGCAGCCACAGGCGGATCGCGTCGGTGTTGCGCTCGAAGGCGATGTACAGCAGCCAGCAGACCAGGAAGGCGAAGGCGTAGACGCCCGACAGCATCGCCAGGGAATGCGGCGTCACCGGCCACGGCTTCCACACCGGCATCAGGCAGGCGCAGATCAGCACCAGCACCGGCAGATGCGCCAGATAGAGGGTGTAGGACATCTTCGACAGGCCCATGGCCGGCCTGCGGTACCAGCTGGGCGCGGTCGATCCCCGCGCGTGCAGCACTGCCCACAGGAACATCGAGAAGGCGGCGCCGATCGCCATGTCCGACGCCAGAGGCAGCATCGGGATCTTCAGGGCCAGCACCAGGACCGCTATCAGCAGAAGGCCCAGCACCGCCGTCACCGGACGTCGGGCGCCCGACGGCAATCCCTGCGGCAGCGCCGCCACCACCGCGCCCAGCAGCCACACAGGGAACCACAGCACGATGTCTTGGCCGCAGAACAGCATCGCCGCGATCAGACCCAGCGCGGCCGCCAGACGTAAGGGCAGCGCTTTGGCCGTGAACAGCGCGATCATCAGCAGCGGGAAGAAGACGTAGTACCAGGCCTCGTAGGCCAGGCTCCACAGCGAGGCGTTGCTGCCCACCATCTTCACCATGTCGCCCGGCAGCAGCACGATGTTGCCCAGGATGGTGCTCAAACCCATCCGCTCGCCCATCCCCGGCGGCAGGGTCGCCTGCTCCACCGGCGCGCTGTAGATGTCGTGTGCGTTCTGCAGCAGGTGGATGCCGCAGTAGTCCAGCGTCCAGCCCAACAGGACCGCCGGGATCAGCGGGACCCACAGGCGTGTGCCCCGCTGGAACAGATAGCTGCTCCAGGAAAACCGGTTGCGCTTCAGGGCCCGCAGCACGCTGCCGCCCACCAGATAGCCGCTCAGCACGAAGAAGATGATCACGGCCTCGTGGCCGATGGCGTTGCGGGTCAGCTCCTGGGAAATGCCGTTGTCCGGCCCGCCGCCGGCGCCCACCAGCGCAGCGCCCACCCCCGAGCTCAGAAACAGCGAACGGCCATGTCCGAGGAACACGACCAGGGCCGCCAGACCCCGGATCGCGTCGAGATGTACAGAAGCGTCAGAGACATCCCGCTGCGGGATGACCTGGCCATTGGACATCGAAGTTCCCCCGTTTCGCCCCGCCGGATCTGTTCAATCACCGTGCAGTTGAGGCGATTAAAAACCATCCGTATCTTGAGGTGATACACAAATGCATCATGTTTGGCAGTGCATAATGACGCACGCGCAATGGTGATCTATAAAGGATCGGGCGCAGAGGCGGGGTGTGGACGCCATGTCTAGGTTTGCGGATTTCCTGAGCGGACGGAAAACGGCGCCCGTACGGCAGCCTGAATCCTTGCGCGGCTAGCAGCGCCGCCAGCGCATGGCCGACGCCGCGGTCAGCCTCGATGACCTGCGCGCCGACGCCGCGGCCCTGGAAGATGGCTCCGCCCCCGATCCCTGGCGCCCCATCCATCCCGGCGAAATCCTCTGGGAAGAGTTCATGAAACCGCTGGGCCTGAAGGCGCCGACCACCGCCAAGGCCATGGGCGTACCGCGCACCCGCATCGAGCGCCTCGTCGCCGGCCAGACCGCCCTCAGCCCCGACACCGCCCTTCGCCTCTCACGCGCCTTCGGCAAGCCGCCCCTGTTCTGGATGAACCTGCAGGCCGCCTACGACGTCGAGGTCGTACAGCAGGACATGGCCAAGGCCCTGGCCGGCATCCGCCCCTTCACCCGCATGGCCCGCGCCTAGCCAAGCCCCGCCTCCCGGCGTTAGGCTGCCCTCCGATAACAAGACCAACAATCGGATAGGGCAGGACAATGACCAGCGATGCGACCGTGGCGGCGGGGTCCGTGACCTCCGACCGCGCTGCAATTCTGAAAATCGGCGCCACAGCGGGCCTGCTCGGCGGCGTCAGCATCTGGATCTACGAGATCGTGGTGTGGGTGAACATCCAGCACATCATGGTGCTGTCGGGCCTGGCCCAGAACGCGGTCGGCTTGGTGTTCGGCAACGCCACGAAGGCCTCACTCGGCTTCGGCGTGGCCTCGGTCCTGGGCGCCGCCATCCACTTCGGCTTCGCCGCCGCCTGGGGCGTGCTGTTCGCGACCATCTGGCCCTGGTTCCGCCAGCGCGGCTACGAAGCGACCTTCGTGGCCCTGTTCTACGCCGTGTTCGCCTGGATCGTCATGCACGGCGCCATCATGGTCGCCGGCCCCGACCACCCCAACTACTACGACCCGTCGGTGATCATGAGCGGGTTCATGTCTCACGTCTTCTTCACCGTGCCGATGGCGCTCTACATCAAGCGCAAGCTGCCCTAGGCCTAGATCAGCCCGGCCAGGGGCGAGGACGGGTCGGCGTACATCCGCTTGGGCATCCGCCCGGCGAGGTAGCCTTCCCGGCCCGCGATCACCGCGTGCTTCATGGCCCGCGCCATGCGGATCGGGTCCTTGGCTCCGGCGATGGCGGTGTTCATCAGCACCGCGTCGCAGCCCAGCTCCATGGCCAGCACGGCGTCCGACGGCGTGCCGACGCCCGCGTCCACCAGCACCGGCACCTTCGCCTGCTCAACGATCAGCCTGACGTTGATCCGGTTCTGGATGCCCAGGCCCGAGCCGATCGGGGCTGCGGCGGGCATGATGGCGGCGGCGCCCGCCTCCTCCAGCTTCTTGGCGTAGACCACGTCGTCGGTGCAGTAGACCATCACCTGGAAGCCCTCGGAGACCAGCAGCTTCAGCGCCCGCAGGGTCTCCTCCATGTCCGGATAAAGGTGCGCGGTGTCCGAAAGCACCTCCAGCTTCACCAGGTCCCAGCCGCCCGCCTCGCGCGCCAGCCGCAGCGTCCGCACGGCTTCTTCCCCGGTGAAACAGCCCGCCGTGTTGGGCAGGTAGGTGAATCGCTTGGGGCTCAGATAGTCCACCAGCATCGGCTGACTGGGGTCCGACAGGTTCACCCGACGCACCGCCACGGTCACGATTTCGGCGCCGGACGCCTCCGCCGCCGCCGCGTTCAGGGCGTAGTCCTTATACTTGCCGGTGCCCACGATCAGCCGCGAGGAGAAGGTGCGCCCAGCGACCGTCCAGCTGTCTTCGGATGAAACCTGGGTCGTCGGCTTAGCCGGAGCGTTCATCTAGCCGCCTCCAATAAAATGCACGATTTCAATGCGATCGCCCTCGGCCAGCGCGGTGGCGCTATAGGTCGAGCGGGGCACGATCTCCAGATTCCGCTCCACCGCCACCTTGCGGCTGTCCAGCCCGAGCGCGGCCACCAGGCCCGCGATGTCGGCCACCGCCTCCACCGCCCGCTCCTCGCCGTTGACCCACAGCTTCATTCTCGATCCCAACGCCTTATCGCCTTGAGCTTGTGACCCCACCCCGCCGAAGATACAAGACGGGCCATATCGACGGCTCCAACAGAGTCGCCTCGCGCAGAGTCACATGCCCAAACCGATCTATGTGCTCAACGGCCCCAACCTCAACCTCCTGGGGGTCCGCGAGCCGCACATTTACGGCAAGACCACACTCGATCAGGTCGGCGCCCTGTGCGAAGCGCGCGCCGGCGCGCTCGGCTACACCGTCGTGTTCCGCCAGACCAACGCCGAGGGCGTGCTGGTGGACTGGGTGCAGGAGGCCCGCACCGAAGCCTCCGCCGTGGTCATCAACCCCGCCGGCTACGGCCACACCTCCGTGGCGGTGCTCGACGCCCTGAAGGCCCTGACCATCCCCATCGTGGAATGCCACCTGTCGCACCTGGCG
This sequence comes from uncultured Caulobacteraceae bacterium, assembly GCA_903929535.1. Taxonomy (GTDB): domain Bacteria; phylum Pseudomonadota; class Alphaproteobacteria; order Caulobacterales; family Caulobacteraceae; genus BOG-938. The sequence goes on from CAIYVC010000042.1 coordinate 14,488, forward strand.
ACGCGTGAGTCCTTCCGCCAGAAGACCTACGTTTCGCTCGCCGCCTCCGGCCTCGTCGCAGGCTTCGGCGCCAAGAGCTATGAACTCGCCATCGAGGCGGCCGTCGATCTCATCGGCAAGGCTTCCGCCTAATACAAGGCTATTCCTTTATGTCTGACGGTCCCAACGATCCCCTCGACACCAAGCTGATCCGCCGTCTTGCGGCGATCCTCACCGACACCGGGCTGTCGGAGATCGAGGTCGAGCAAAACGGCTTGAAGATCCGCGTGGCCCGCAATCTGGTCGCCGGCCCCCAGACCTACGCCGTGGCCGCTCCTACTCCTGCCGCCGCACCCGCCGAAGCGCCAGCGAAGGCCGCCGAAGCCGCGCCAGCGGCGCAGGTGGCGGGCGAACAGGTCAAGTCGCCGATGGTCGGCACCGTCTACCTCTCGCCGCAGCCGGGCGCCCCGATCTTCGTCAAGGTCGGCGACAAGGTCTCCGCCGGCCAGACCCTGATGATCATCGAGGCCATGAAGACCATGAACCCCATCCCGGCGGCCAAGGCCGGCGTGGTGCGCGCCATTCTGGTCAAGGACGGCGATCCGGTGGAATTCGGCGAGCCGCTCGCGATCGTCGAGTAATCCGATGTTCGACAAGATCCTCATCGCCAACCGGGGCGAGATCGCGCTGCGTATCCACCGGGCCTGCAAGGAGATGGGCATCTCCACTGTGGCGGTGCACTCCGAAGCCGACGCCAGCGCCATGCATGTGCGCCTCGCCGACGAGAGCGTCTGCATCGGCCCCGCCTCGGCGGCCAAGAGCTATCTGAACATCCCT
>CAIYVC010000043.1 GCA_903929535.1 uncultured Caulobacteraceae bacterium
CCTGCCCATCCTGGGCGTTTCCTCCCTATGACTGGGCCGCGTTCATCGCGGCCCTTTTTTTGGTCTGGGCCCGGGAAGCGCCGTCAGAGATTGAAGTCGAGCTGCAGCCACAGCTTGCGCCGGCCGGGCACGGCGGCGGTCCCGTGATAATCGGCGTATTTGATCAGGCCGGTGAGCTGCTTGGTCAGGCCGATCTGCGCATAGGCGTCCCACTCGGTTCCCAGCCCGCCGGTGCCGCTGGCGTAGCTGAAGTCGTGATGGCGCAGGAAGAATTGCGGCGCCGAGAGCGAGCCCCATCGAAACGACGGGCTGTAGGTCGCCGACAGGTTGAAGTCGTTAATGCCCCGCGCCGGGGTGGTGGTGAAGGCGTCCGCCCAGCCCTGGTAGAGGTGGACGCTGCCCAGGGGCGTCGACACGCCGTGCCGCCCGTCGCTGCCGAGGGAATCGTAGTTGGCCTTGACCAGATAGGGGCCGCGGCTCGCGCTGACCTCCCCCATCCAGTAGGGCAGGTCGTAGGAGGCCGGATTGGCTGCGTAATTGCGCTGGCTGGCGTAGGAGGCGGCATAGGCGAGCTTGAACGCCGGCAGCGCCTGCTGGCCGGTGATCCGCACCCCCTCGGTGAGAGTGGACCCCGTGGGCGACTCCTTCAGGTCCACGGCATAGATGAAGCCCTCGACCTTGAGGGCGGGCGCCGCGGCGTAGGTCACGGTCAGGCCGTGGCTGTTGGAGCGGTAGTCCGCCGCGTGGGCCACGTTACGGTCGTACCGGTTGATGTAGAAGTAAGTCCCGCTGAACCGGCCGACCGTGCTGTCGAGACGGATGGCGTCGAACGCCTGCTCGTCCTGACGCCAAGTGGAACTGGCGATGAAGCGCTGGTCGTCGATGTTGATCTTCTGGCGGCCGATCACCGCCGTGAACGCCTTGCTCGGCGCCCAGGTCAGTTGCAGGCGATGCAGCTCCAGAGTCTCCGGATCGCCGATCCCCGGATAGAGGGTCTGGTGATTGAGCCCGTCGTTGAAATGCTCCGCCCCCAGATGGCTGGTGGCCTCGCCCTCGATCAGACCGGTGAGGTGGTTCCAGGCGCCGGTCTCCCAGCCGAACCGGCTGCGCAGGGTCAGCGCCTCGGCGTCGCGCCCGAAGTTGCCCTGATCCACGTTCTCGTAGCGTATGCGCTCCTGCAGGATCGGCTTGCCCGCCGCGATCGCCGCGCCGATATCCTGCGCCCGCGCGCCGCCGGCCTCCGCCAGACCAGCCGCCACCAAGACGCAAAACGCCAACGCTCTCATCGATTCCCCAACCCTGCGGAAAAACACGCTCCGGCGGGGTTATCCCTCCCAGGAATCCTGTGCAATGGTGGCGCAAGCGAAAACGCAAAGCCGGCTTGAACCGGCGATCGAATTAGGGCGGGCCATTCATGTTCCATCAGCTGCTGACGCCGGTCGGCGACAACCTGTTGCTGTCATTTCTCGTGGCGTCGATCCCGATCGCCGTCGTGCTGGTGATGCTGGGGATCGCCCGGCGGCCGGCCTGGCAGGCCTCGGCCGCAGGCCTGATCACCGCCCTGATCGTATCGGTCACCGTCTGGAAGCTGCCGATCAATCTGGCGCTGGACAGTGTCGCCAACGGGGCAGTGTTCGCCGTCTGGCCGATCATGTGGATCGTGGTCGCTGCGCTGACACTCTATAACATGGCGGTGATTTCCGGGCGGTTCGACGCCCTGCGCCGCTGGATTCTCGACCATCTGCCCGACGACAAACGTGTCGTGCTGATCGTGATCGGCTTCTGCTTCGGGGCCTTGCTCGAAGGCGTCGCCGGGTTCGGCACCACCGTTGCCATCTGCAGCGCCCTCCTGATCGCGGTGGGCTTCAAACCGCTCGAGGCCCTGACCTACGCTCTGATCTTCGACACCGCTCCGGTCGCCTTCGGCGCGCTCGGCGTGCCGATCACCACGCTCGGCGCCGTCACCGGCCTGCATGCCACCGCTCTCGGCGCCATGGTCGGCCGCCAGCTGCCCTTCGTCGCCCTGATCCTGCCCTTCTATGTCATGGGCATCTACGGCGGGGTGAAATCGCTGAAGGCCCTGTGGCCGGTGACCCTGGTCGCCGGCAGCGCCTTCGCCCTGGCACAGTTCGTCGGCTCCAACTATGTCGGCTACGAGCTGACCGACGTCTTCTCCTCGATCATCTCCCTGCTGGTCACCCTTGGCTTCCTCAAGCTCTGGCGTCCCGCCCACGATCCCGAATACGCCTGCACGGTCATCCCCCACGACACCGAAAAGGCGGCGTGCCCGGCCTGGCAGGGCTGGGTGCCGTGGGTCGTGATCTCGCTGACGGTCATAGTCTGGACCACCTTCGGCGTCGCCAAGATCGGCCAGATCAATGTCGCGTGGCCGGCACTGCACAACGCGGTGTTCATCACCCTCTACGGCAAGCCCTACGCCGCGATCTGGGCCTTCCAGCCGCTGGCCACCGGCACCGCCATCATTCTGGCCACGCTGATCTGCGCGCCCCTGATGGGCATCGGGCCCAAGGGCTATCTTCAGGCCGTCCGCACGACCTGGGTTCAGGCGCGCCTGGCGATCCTCACGGTGATGCTGATCATCGGCCTAGCCTATCTGATGAACTATTCGGGCCTAGCCTACACCCTCGGCCTCGGCGTCTCGTCGGCGGGCGCCATCTTCCCGCTGCTGTCCGCCTTCCTCGGCTGGCTGGCGGTGTTCCTGTCCGGCAGCGACACCTCCGGCAACGCCCTGTTCGGCAACCTGCAGGTGGCCGCCGCCAAGCAACTCAACCTCAATCCGATCCTGATCGCGGC
>CAIYVC010000044.1 GCA_903929535.1 uncultured Caulobacteraceae bacterium
AGTCCCTTGCGGGGGCAGCTTAGGCGGCGCGGGTGCGGCCCAGCTTGGCCAGCTCGACGGCGGCCCGGGTCTCGATCTCGTTGAGCACGTCTTCCAGGCGCGGATCGTCGGTGGCGTCGCGCTCCTCGCGCACCGTCTTGGCCAGGTTGTCGAGGGTCGCGGGCGAGGCCGCGCCTTCCAGCATGGCGACCTTCAGATCGTCGAGCATGTCGAGGATGCGGCTGGCGCGGCCCATGGCCCGCTTGCGGCGCGAGAGCGGGTCCTCGACGCCCTGCAGGGCCAGCAGGGCCGATACCGTCATCACCCCGTCCAGACCGGCCATGCGCTGGGCTTCGGCGGCCTCTTCGGCCTCGGCCGCCGCCGACAGCGTGAAACCACCGCCGCCCTGCGCCGCGCGCCCGGCGCCGCGAGCGGCTCCGGTCGAAGACGTGCTGGAGGGACCGTTGATCTTCATGACGCTGACTGTGGACCGGTTCGCTTACTCTGTATGTAGCAGTGTCGCGGTTCGTGCTTGCCGGATGGTTAATGCTCGGCAGTTCTTGCCCGGCACGGACAAAAGCGTTGGGCGATTAGCGCAATAGACTGATTTTCATAGGTTATTTTGCGCACCGACTTGGCACGAACATCGCATGGCGAGCGGAGGGCGACGCGATCGCCCTGCTCTACGGCGTCAAAAAACGAACCATGCATAAGATCCTGCGCGCCTTTGTGACCGTCCTCGTGGCCCTCAGCCTGCCGCTGGGCATGGCCGCGCCGGCCGCCGCCAAGTCGCGGATCAAGGACATCGTGGACTTCGAGGGCGTGCGCGAGAACATGCTGGTCGGCTACGGCCTGGTGGTCGGCCTGAACGGCACGGGCGACACGCTGGATAACTCCTCCTTCACCCGTCAGAGCCTGTCGGCAATGCTGGAGCGGCTGGGGGTCAACACCCGCGACGCCAAGCTGAACACCAAGAACGTGGCCGCCGTGATGGTCACTGCCCGCCTGCCCGCCTTCGCCGCGACCGGTTCGCCGGTGGACGTGACGGTGTCGGCGCTGGGCGACGCCAAGAGCCTGCTGGGCGGCTCGCTGCTGGTGACGCCGCTGCTGGGCGCGGACGGCGAGGCCTATGCGGTGGCGCAGGGCACGGTGCAGACCGGCTCGGTCTCCGCCGGCGGGGCCGCCGGTTCCACGGTCACGCGCGGCGTGCCGACCGCCGGCCGCATCGCCTCGGGCGGGGTGGTCGAACGCGAAGTCACCTTCCAGCTGGCCAATATGGGCCAGATGCGTCTGACCCTGAAGAACCCCGACTTCACCACCTCGCGCCGCATCGCCGACGCGATCAACGCCCACTATCCCGGCGCGGCCACGTCCAACAACCCGACCATCGTCACCGTGAAGGCGCCGTCCGGCGAGGACATGGTCAGCTTCCTGACCGCCGCCGAGCAGCTGGAGGTGGAGCCCGACAGCGCCGCGCGGCTGGTGATCGACGAAGTGTCCGGCGTGATCGTGATGGGCTCGGACGTACGCATCTCCACGGTGGCCATCGCCCAGGGCAACCTGACCATCTCGGTGCAGGAAAGCCCGCAGGTGAGCCAGCCGGCGCCCTTCAGCCAGGGCAAGACCACAGTCACCCCTCAGTCGACCGTCAAGATCGAGGAGGAGAAGGGCAAACAGCTGATCGTGGTCAACGAGGGCCAGTCGCTGGCCAACCTCGTGGCCGGGCTGAACGCCCTGGTGGTCACGCCGCGCGACATGATCTCGATCCTGCAGACCATCAAGGCGGCCGGCGCCTTGCAAGCCGACATTCAAGTTCTCTAAGGGCCGCCGCGATGACCTCCATGTCCATGACCGGGACCCTGATGAACCCCGCCGCCACCGCGGCTCAGGCCGCCGCGATGACCGCGGCCCAGGCTGCCACGGCGCCCAAGCGCACGGTGGCTCAGGCCCAGGCGGCTCTGCTGACCCCCGCCCAGCGCGCCGAGATGACCGGCAAGATCGGCGACAGCGCCAAGTCGTTCGAGTCCTCGTTCATCTCGGCGATGATGGGCAGCATGTTCAAGGATCTGGACATGGGCGGCGGCCAGGGCGCCGAAGCCTTCAAGTCCGTGATGATGGACGCCATCGGCAAGAAGATCGTCGCCGGCGGCGGCGTGGGCCTTGCCCGTCAGGTGCAGGCGGAAATGCTCAAGATGCAGGGGCTGAGCTGATGGCCCTGCACGCCAACGATTCCGCCCACCGCATGGAACAGCTGGTCGCCCTGACCGAGCGGCTGACCTCCTTGATCGCCGAGCAGCTGCGCGCCTTCGAGGCCCACCGGCCCCATGACGCCGCCGCCAACGCCGACGAGACCGCGCGCATGGCCAACCTCTATCGGCACGAGAGCCTGAAGGTGAAGGCGGACCCGAGCCTGCTCGCCGGCGCCCCGGCCGAACTGAAGGAAAAGCTGATCGTCGCCACCCGCGCGTTCGACGCGGTGCTGGCCCGGCACGGCCGCGCGGTGGAAGCGGCCAAGACCATCACCGAGGGCCTGATCCGGGCCATCGCCGAAGAGGTCTCGCGCCAGCGCAACGCGGTGGCGAGCTATGGCCCCAAGGCGCGGCAAGCCCCGAGGCCCGCCACGGCGGTGGCGCTGAACCGCAGGGCTTAGCTACTGCCGCTGCAGGCTGGTGACGACGTAGAAGTCACCTTCCTTGGCCATCTTGAAATCGACCTGATCGCCGACGTCCGTCTGTTTCAGCACGGCCTCTGAGGCGCGGAACTCGGTTGGGCCGGGCTTGAGGCCCAGGCCTGGGACGCCCGCGTGCTGGATCGACAGGGTGCCGGTGGTGTCATTCCTGGCCAGGACTACTCCCGAGCCGCCGATCGATGGAGACACCTGAGGCGTGGCGGCGTTGGCCCGGGCGTGGCCGGCGGCTGTCAGGCCGTCCAGCACGAACACCCCGACCGGGTAGGAGGCGAAAACCCCCAGCGCAATAAGGATGATGACCATCGTCATGTGATGGTCCGCCCATTCTCCCGGCGTCTTGTGCTCCGCCCACTGGGCCGGTGTTTTGAATCCAAGCATGGCAGCCTCGCTCAACACGGCGCGGCGTTTTGGATACGTCGCGCACCACCCGTTCGCGAACGGTCCGCGGGCCCTCGGCCCAGGTCACAGTGCGCTTTTTGACGATTTCGTCAAAAAACCTGTTCGTGATCCGTAAGCCCAGAAATGGCAGCAACATGGCCGCAGGGCGCGAGTTCCTATAATGTTCTTGCTGATTCCAGCGGGTTAAGGCCTACATAGGAGGTCGCCCCGCGCTCCCTGGCGGGCCTTCCGAGCCATTGAATGTCCGAACGCCATCATTTCATCCGCGTGCGCGGCGCGCGTGAGCACAACCTCAAGAACGTCAACGTGGATATCCCGCGTGAACAGCTCGTGGTGCTCACCGGGCTGTCGGGCTCGGGCAAGAGTTCGCTGGCGTTCGACACCATCTACGCCGAGGGCCAGCGCCGCTATGTCGAGAGCCTGTCGGCCTATGCGCGCCAGTTCCTGGAGCTGATGGGCAAGCCGGACGTGGACCTGATCGAGGGCCTGTCGCCGGCCATCTCCATCGAGCAGAAGACGACATCGAAGAACCCGCGCTCGACCGTGGGCACGGTGACCGAGATTCACGACTACATGCGGCTGCTGTGGGCGCGGGTGGGCGTGCCCTATTCGCCGGCCACCGGCCTGCCGATCGAGAGCCAGACCATCTCGATGATGGTCGACAAGATCACCGCCCTGCCCGAAGGCACGCGGCTGTTCCTGCTGGCCCCGATGATCCGTGGGCGAAAGGGCGAGTACCGCAAGGAGATCGCCGACCTGCAGCGGCAGGGCTATCAGCGGCTGAAGGTGGACGGGGTCTTCTATCCGATCGAGGAGGTTCCCCCGCTCGAGAAGCAGATCAAGCACGACATCGACGTGGTGGTGGACCGCATCGTCACGAAGGAAGGCCTGGAGCAGCGGCTGGCGGACTCGCTGGAGACGGCGCTCCGGCTGGCTGACGGCATCGCCGTGGCCGAATGGGCGGACGCGAGAGAGGGCGAGGAGCCGCAGCGGCTGCTGTTCTCCGAAAAGTTCGCCTGCCCGGTGTCGGGCTTCACCATTTCCGAGATCGAGCCCCGGCTGTTCTCGTTCAACAACCCGCACGGCGCCTGCCCGGTGTGCGACGGCCTGGGGTTCAAGCTGGCGTTCGACGCCGATCTGGTGATCCCCGACAAGGACAAGACCCTGCACAAGGGCGCGGTGGCCCCCTGGGCGCGCGGGCCCTCGCCGCTCTACACCCAGACCCTGCAGGCCCTGTCGCGTCACTACGGCTTCGCCATGGACATGCCCTGGCACAAGCTGCCGGAGGCCGCGCAGAACGTGATCCTGTACGGATCGGGCAGCCAGAAGATCAAGTTCACCTACGACGACAACGCCCGCAAATACGAGGTCAACAAGACCTTCGAGGGGGTGATCCCCAACCTTGAGCGGCGCTGGCGCGAGACCGATAGCGCCTGGGTGCGCGAGGAGATGGGCCGCTACCAGTCCGACACCCCGTGCGACGCCTGCCACGGCCTGCGCCTGAAGCCCGAGGCCCTGGCGGTCAAGATCGCCGAAAGCTCGATCGGCGAGGCCGGCCTGCTGTCGATCCGCAACGCCAAGACCTGGTTCGAGAGCCTGGAGGCCCGTCTCAGCGACAAGCAGATGGAGATCGCCCGGCGCATCCTGAAGGAGATCAACGACCGCCTGCGCTTCCTGGTGGACGTCGGCCTCGACTACCTCACCCTGTCGCGCGGCTCGGGCTCCCTATCGGGCGGCGAGAGCCAGCGCATCCGCCTGGCCAGCCAGATCGGCTCGGGCCTGACCGGGGTGCTCTATGTGCTCGACGAGCCGTCGATCGGCCTGCACCAGCGCGACAACACCCGCCTGTTGACCAGCCTCAAGGGCCTGCGCGACCTCGGCAATTCGGTACTGGTGGTCGAGCACGACGAGGAGGCGATCCTGACCGCCGACTATGTCATCGACATGGGCCCGGCCGCCGGCGTGCATGGCGGGGCGGTGGTGGCCGAGGGCCTGCCGGCCGACATCATGGCCAATCCCAACAGCCTGACCGGCCAGTACCTGACCGGAGCGCGGGAAATCCCCGTGCCGCTCGACCGCCGGCCGATCAACCGCAAGAAGATGATCACGGTCGAGGGCGCGCGCGGCAACAATCTGAAGACCATCACCGGCTCGATCCCGTCGGGGGTGTTCACCTGCATCACCGGGGTGTCGGGCGGCGGCAAGTCGACCTTCACCATCGAGACCCTGTACAAGGCCGCCGCGCGGCGGCTGAACAACGCCTCGGACGC
>CAIYVC010000045.1 GCA_903929535.1 uncultured Caulobacteraceae bacterium
AGCTGATGCCGTACGTCTGCCTGGAGAACAACCGCAACCCGACCGACGCCGACGGCCATATCCAGGCCGTGCTCAAGGCCGGTAACTGATCGAACCGAGGACCGAGGGCAAGAGCGCCCTCGGTCGCTCAGGCGGCGACGCTTACTCCATCCCGAAGCAGTAGAAGTGCCCTGCCCCGCCCGTAGCCACGAGCTTGGGCGCAGAGCAGCCTTGGCTCATGTGGGTGGAATTCCACGAGATATTGGGACCGCCGGTGCGGTCGGCATGGCCGAGCATGGCCTTGTGCGCGTCCGAGCCGTCGGTCCAGCCGGCGCAGCTGGCGTCCGCCGCCGCCGGAAGGGCGCGCCCGTCCGGGTCCGAGCCGGTGAGCATGTCGTGCTGGTTGGGTGTGTCGCCAGCGCCCAGGATCAGCGATCCCTTTTCGGTCAGGGCGTTAGGCTTCTGGATGTTGTTGCGGTCGCGCTGCACGTCGCCGTGCAGGTCATCGACGCTGGCGGCGATCAGGACGTTCTTGGCGTTGTACCAGGGCCCCGTACCGATGCGGTCGCGGGCGTTGACGGCGGGCTTGCCGCCTTCCGCCGGAACCGAGAGGTACGCGTGCCATTTGCGCGCCCCTGCGCCGACGGCGGCGGCGAGGTCCTGGCAGATCTTGTCGGCGCCGGCCAAGCCGCCGAGGGCGCCCGAACCGGTCGGCGTGGTGGACGTCACGAAGAAGCCCAGCGGATGGGGCGGGGCGGCGGGGGCCTGAGCCTGGGCCGAGCCCAGGGCGAGGCTTGCGGCCAGGACGGCGGCGCTGATGAGGAGGGTCTTGGTCATTGGAGGCTCCGGGCTCTGATCGAGTGAAGAGGGGCGGCAATGCCGCTACCGCTACTGCAGTCCAACTCAGCCAGAAATATCGCGGATCGACGAAGACCTACAGTGACGTTTTGAAAGCCAGGGCTCAGCCGCCGAACATATCCGTCTGGGCGGCGGCCGCCGCGCCCTCGATGGCCAGCAGCTTCAGCTTGGTCTGAGCCCCTCCCCGCGCGGAGAATCCGCCGAGCTTGCCGCCCGCGGCGGTGACTCGGTGGCAGGGCACGACGATAGGCCAGGGGTTCTGGCCGAGCGCGGCGCCGACATCACGCGCCAGCAGCCGGTCGCCAAGCTGCACGGCGATCTCGCCGTAGGTCAGGGTCTCGCCGGGGGGAATGGCGCGGGCGATCTCATAGACGCGGGCGTTGAAGTCCGAAACGCGGCCAATCTCCAGGGCCACGGCGCCGAGGTCGGCCTTCTCGCCGCGCATAAGGGCGCGGATGCCTGCGATGGCGGGCTGTAGATCGTCGGGTGCGGGCGCTTCGATAGCCTCGGGAAAACGGCGCAGGAGCCCGCGTCGGGCGGCCTCGATCTCACGCTCCGGCAGATGCACCCCGGCCAGACCACCGTCACCCCAGACGAGGCCGGTCCAGCCGATGGCGGTTTCGAAAAGGGCGTAACGGATCATGGCTCAATATAGGCGCTGAGCGGGCTTCCCGTGGAGCACGGATGGCGGCTTTCGGACCCCATCGACTATCCTCCCGATGCGTCGCTTGACTCCGTCACGCTTCGTATTTAACCAAATAGTTATATAATCTATAGGTTGTCTACATGGCCCCGCAAACTACCGACGCCCTATCCGCCACCTTCGCCGCCCTCGCCGATCCCACGCGCCGGGCGATCCTGGCGCGGCTGTCGCATGGCGAGACCTCCGTCACCGAACTGGCCAGGCCCTTCGCCATGTCCGGACCGGCGGTGACCAAGCATCTGAAAGTGCTGGAGAAGGTGGGGCTGATCAGCCGCAGCCGCGAAGCGCAGTGGCGCCCGGCCAAGCTCGAGGCCGCGCCCCTCAAGGACGTGTCCGGCTGGCTCGACGACTACCGGCGGTTCTGGGAGCAGAGCTTCGACCGCCTGGACGACTATCTCGACCAATTACAGACGCAGAAGAAGGAGGACTGATCCATGGCCGACGGAAACACGCCCGGGGCGGGCTACGAGGTGACCATCACCCGCACCTTCAAGGCTCCGGCCGCCCTGGTGTTCGACTGTTTCACCGATGCTAAGCACCTGGCCGCATGGTGGGGGCCTCTGGGCTGCAAGAGCGAGATCTACACGCTGGACGCGCGGCCGGGCGGCGAGATTTCGCTGCGCATGGCGGGGCCGGGCTACGACCATGTGATGGGCGGGGAGTTCGTGGAGCTGGACCGCCCTACCCGCCTGGCGTTCCGGGCCAAGGCGTTCGAGGGACCGGACGGCGACTGGCAGATGATCCACCGCACCACCCTCACCTTCGTCGAGCATGACGGGCGCACCACCATGACCCTGCATACGGTGGTTGAGCGGGCGGTGGGCGAGATGGTGCTGGGCGCGCTCGGCGGCATGAAGGCGGGCTGGGGTCAGAGCCTGGAGAAGCTGGGCGACCTGGTCGGCGGCGGCGGCAAGATGGACATGGAGATCGGCGACAAGCGGGTGGTGCTCACCCGCGCCTTCGACACCACGCCGCAGCGCCTGTGGCGCGCTCTGACCGACGAGAAGGAATTCGCTCATTGGTGGTCGGGTGGCGGCGGTGTTCTTGAAGCCTGGGACGTGAAGCCGGGCGGCAAGTGGGCCCTGCGCCAGACCGGCGCGAACGGCGCCTCGCACCTGTTCTGGGGGGAGTTCAAGCAGTTGGAGCCGCCGACGCGTCTGGTGATGACCCAGGGGTTCGACGAGCATGCTGCGATCGAGGTGGTGACCGAGTTGAGCGTGGAATGGGGCCGCGCCAAGCTGGTGCGCACTATGACCTTCCCCAACAACCAGTACCGCGACGGGATGCTGGGATCCGGCTTCGAGCCGCACGCGGCCCTTAGCTACGACCTGTTGGCTGGATTGGTGGCGGCGGGCTAGCCGCCGGCCATGGCGAGGACAGCGGTCCACTCGGCCGCCGTCACCGGCGACACCGAAAGCCGGCTCTGGCGCAGCATGGCCATGCCGGCCAGGGCCGGGGCAGCCTTCATCTCCGCCAAGGCGACGGGGCGTTTCAGCGCGCGCACGGGAGCGAGCTCCACGGCGACGAACCGGCCCGCCGGATCGCTGGGGTCGAGGAAGGCGGTGCGCACCACCTTGGCCACGCCGACCACCGCCAGACCCTCCTGGGAGTGGTAGAAGAGCACCTCGTCGCCCTCGCTCATGGCCTTCAGGTGCAGGGCGGCGGCGTTGTTGCGCACCCCGTCCCAGACGGTGTGGCCATCCCGTTCGAGATCGGCGTAGCTGTAGGTGTTGGGCTCGGACTTCACGAGCCAGTGGGCGGCGGGCATCAACCTATCCTTGAGGCTGGCGATCAGACCGCCGCACTGACGGCGATCTTCCCGGCGTCGTCAAGCGTCTCCACGCCCCAGCACAGGTCCATGAGGCGGCGCGTCTTGGCGGGGGTGAGGATGTCCTTGGCCAGGTCGGTGAACTTGGCTTCCAGCATGGCGTCGGTCATCGGCGACTCCAGGCTGCCGACCGCGTGCTCGATATGTTTGGTCAGGACACGCCCGTCCTGCAGCCGAACGGTCAGGTCGCATTTGTCGGGCGGAACCGATGCATCGAGCTTCAGTACGATCTTGCGGCGCAAGGCCGCGACGGCGGGATCGCGCACCACCGCATCGGAAAACTGACGCTCGCCCGCCGCGCCCTGGATCAGGCCCACGGCGACGCAGTGATAGATGGAGAACTTGCCCTCCAGGCCCGTGGTTGGATCGGTCTTGCCGGTGAGCGACTGGACCAGGGGGTTGCAGTGCAGCTCCACCGCCGCGACCTCGGCGCCGGTCAGATGGTTCTGGGTCTTCAGCTGAACCGCCGCGTCGATGGCGGGATGGCAGACGATGCCGCAGGCAAAGGGCTTGTAGCTGTTCAGCGCCGCCTCGTAGCGGGTCCCCAGGCCCTCGGTGACCTCGGCCCAGTCGTGGCGGGTTGACAGGGCCTGGCCCCAGCCGTCGCGGCCCTCGATGGCGGCGGTGTCGGCGGTGAAACCCTGCTGGGCCAGCAGCGCGGCGGTCATGCCGTTCTGGGCGGCGCGGCCGGGGTGGAAGCTCTTGGTCATGGAGCCGAACTGGATCTTCAACCCGACCGGCTGGGAGGCGGCGATGGCCAGGGCCCAGGTCATCTGCTGCTCGTCCAGGCCCAGCAGCTTGCCGCAGGCGGCGGCGGAGCCGAACACGCCGGTCGAGCCGGTGATGTGCCAGCCCAGGGCGTAGTGCTCCGGATAGACCGAATTGCCGATCCGGCACTCCGTCTCAACGCCCAGCACCAGGGCGTTGAGAAAGTCGGCGCCGCTGACTTTGCGCCGTTGCGCCAGAGCCAGGATCGCCGAGGCCACCGGACCGGCGGGGTGGATGATGGTCTTCAGGTGGGTGTCGTCATAGTCGAAGATGTGCGAGGCGACGCCGTTCATGAAGGCGGCGGTCACCGGATCGAACCGCTCGGCGCGGCCAAGGACATTGGCTTCAGGCTTGCCGGAGAAGGGGCCGAGCGCGGCCACCGCCTTGTCGACGGTTTCATGGCGCGAACCGCCGACGGCGCAGCCGACCCAGTTCATCAGGGTGCGCGCGCCCTGCTTGCGCACTGCGGGCTGCAAATCCTGATAGCGGGCGCCGACGATGTAGCGGGCGAGGATGCGGGTAACCGGCGGCGGGGTCTCCGGCGGGGGCTTGGGCCCCTGAGCCGATGCGGCGATCGGTGCGGCCACGGCGGCGGTCAGTCCGGCGCCCGCGCCGAGCAGGGCGCGCCGGTGGATGATGGCGCGCTCCGCCGAGAAATATGCGGCCATGTTCTCTCCCCGTATCCCGGCGCTCTGATCTTGTGGCTGCCGCGAGGCAAGCCTAGCGTCTGCGGCAGGGAGCGCAGAGCAAAACTTCGCACCTTCGTCCAAGACGCGACGCCGGACCCAACCGGACGTCCAGGGAGAGACAGATGACCGTGAAAGCTGTTGCTTTGATCTGCTGCGCGATGGGCCTGGCGTCCGCTGCCTCGGCCCAGGTGCTGCGCGAGCCCAATGTGTCGCTGGCCATGGCCAACACCATCGCCCTGACCGCGATCCAGAGCTGCAAGGCGGCGGGCTTCGACGTCTCGGTTACAGTTGTCACCCGGGCCGGCGACATCCGCACCATGATGCGCAACGACGCCGCCAACCCGCACAATGCCGAACTTGCCCGGCGCAAGGCCTACACGGCCCTCACCTATCGCATGACCAGCCTGCAGTTCCGCGACCGCTCGGCCACGCCAGAATTCTCGGGCCAGCGTCTGCTGGAGACGGTCATTCCGCTGGGCGGCGGCGTGCCGATCCGGCTGGGCGACGACGTGATCGGCGGCGTGGGCGTCAGCGGCTCGCCCCAGCAGGAGCAGGACGAGAAGTGCGCCCTGGCCGGGATCGAGGCGGTCAAGGCCCAGCTACGTTAGGACCTATTTCGCCGCGTAGTGCTCGGTAAGGTAGGCGACCACCGTCTTGCGCTGCCCCTCGTCCAGCGGCGCGCCGTAGAAGGCCATCCGCTCGACGATATGGTCCCACTCGCGCGGAGAACGCTTGGCGCCGGCGACCCGGTCCAGTCCGTGGCAACGGGCGCAGGAGCCCAGCACCAGAATCTTGGCGGCGCCGTCCGGAAGATCGACCGCCTGAGACGGCGGCCCCGGCAGGCGGGTGCCCGGACCGAAGGCGGTGGAGAGGTAACCGACGATGGCGTCCATATCCGCCGGAGACACCTGGGCGCCGATCAGAATCATTTCGCTGACCTGGTTTTTCCAGCCGTTGGCGTTCTCGCGCACCTGGGCGAAGGCGCGGGAGACGTGGCAGGAGGTGCAGACCGCGACGACGCGGTCGCGGCCGGGCCCCTCGGGCAGCAGGGGGTTGTCGGCGGGTTGGGCGACGGCGGCCCCGCCGGCGGCCATGGCGATGCAGACGAAGGCTGAGGCGAAAAGCTTATGCATGGCTCAGACCTTCCGCGTGCGCAGGGAGGCGATGGAGAACGGCGGGTGCCATTCAGAAGCGCCGCCGATGCCGTCGCGCTCGATGACGACTTCCAACAGGTAGGGGCGGCCTTCGATATTGGCCCGCTTGGCGCGCCCCAGGGCGGCCTTGATGGTCTCAGGATCGTTGACCTGCTCGGCCTCGACGCCGAAGGCCTGGGCGGTCTTGGCGATGTCGACGTCGGGGCTGCCGTTGTAGCAGGTCATGTCCAGACCGCGGCTGAGCTGGCTGCCGCCGCCGAACGCCCAGATGCGGTTGCGCTCGTTGTTGTAGCTGCGGTTGTTGAGCACCATGACCGTGATCGGCGCCTGGTAGCGCGACAGGCTCCACAGGGGCTGCGGGCCGCCGAACAGAAAGCTGCCGTCGCCGACCAGGGCGATCACCGGCTTGTCGGGCCGCGCCAGCTTGACGCCCAGCCCCGCCGAGATGCCCCAGCCCAGCACCGCCGGACCGTTGCCGATGTACATCTTGTCGTCGCCGCCGAAGTTCATCAGCGGTTCCATTTTCCGGCCCGAGTCCAGGTCGGCGACGTAGATGGTGTCCTTGTCGAGGAAGTCTTCCAGCTCGAACGCCAGACGGTTCAGGCGGATGGGCGAGCCGGTGGAGAACTGCATGGCCACGTCGTGGCGCAGCTTGCGGGCCTTCTCGGTGTAGTCGGCGACACGGCGGGTGCGCTCGTCGGCGATCTTCTTCAGGCGGTCCTTGGTGGCCAGGCTCTTCACCGCCTCGACGAGGTCGGCGCAGGCCAGCTTGGGATCGGCGATGACGCCCATGTCCACCGGAGTGGCCCGGCCGAGGGTGGCGGGATCCTGGCGGATGGAGATCAGCTTGGCGCCGCGCGCCGTCTGCTCGCCCAGCCAGCTGCCGACGTTGAGGTGGATGTCGACCTGACCCAGCGCCGGGGTATTGGCCTGCAGACCGCCCAGGAACAGGGGGCTGCGGGTCGGGAACGGCGTGGACCATTGACCCAGCACCGCCGAGCCCATCACCGGCAGGCCAAGCAGTTCGGCCAGCTCGCGGACCTCGCGCTCGCCCTGGGCCAGGGTGATTTCGTCACCGACCGTCAGCAGCGGGTTCTTCGCCTCGATCAGCAGGCGGGCGATGGTTTCGATGTCCGCCTTGTTGGGGCGCATCGAGATCGGCGTGTTGAAGGCCGCCTCGTCGACGATGGTCGCGGTGGCCTCTTCGCGCAGGCCCGGCTCGGACAGCCACAGGCTTACCGGACCGCCCGGACGGGTGGAGGCGAACTTCAACGCCTTGCGTGTGATGTCGGGAAGGCCGGCGGCGGACTCGGTGCGCCAGGCCCATTTGCTGATCGGGGTCAGCAGGGTTTCCTGACCGTCGTACTGCTGGGCGCCGCCGCGGGACTCCGCCTCGCGGGCCGGCACGCCCATCGCCAGCATCAGGGGGATGCGGTCCTTGTAGGTGTTGACCAGCTGGGTCATGGCGTTGGGCAGGCCGACGGCGGCCACGATAGCCACGCCGGGCTTGCCGGAGGCGCGGGCATAGCCGTCCGCCATGGCGACGACGACGCCTTCCTGCACGCCCTTGATCAAGTGGATGTCGGTCTGGTCGACCATCGCGTCGTAGATCGGCGCGTCGCCCGTGGACGGATTGAAGAAGATGTATTCGACGCCCGCGGCCTTCAGCTGCTCGACGAACAGGGCGCCGCCGGTGCCCTTCATCGTGCGCGGGGGTTTCGGCGAGGGAGCGACGGCGACGGTGGCCGCCTCGGCGCTGGTGGCGGCGACGAGCGATGTAGCGACGCTCTGGGCGGCGACCGTGGTCAGCCCGGCGGCCCCGAGGCCCTTACCAGACCACGGCGCGAGATGCCGTCGTCAAGGAACTGCTTGATGAGTTCTTTCATGGTGAGCGTCCCCCCAGGCAGCCCGTCTTTTTATTGTGAGCAGCCCGCGCGCCAGCCGGTGCGAGCGGTCGCCCTCCTTGTGTAGGCCACGTCGCTTCCAGCTCGACTATTGTTGTGATGTCAAGAAGCGGGCGGCCCGCGAAAAACATGAGCGCAAACGCTGTTCGCCGCAACTCAAATGCGGGGCGGATTCCCGTTTTCTGGGATTCTCAGCGCGCTTGTTGCGACGGGATCACTCCCACTCAATCGTGCCGGGCGGCTTTGACGTCACGTCGTAGACGACGCGGTTGATGCCGCGCACCTCGTTGATGATCCGGGTGGCGGCGCGGCCGAGGACGGCCCAGGGGAATTCGTAGAAGTCGGCGGTCATGCCATCGGTGGAGGTCACGGCGCGCAGGGCGCAGACCGCTTCATAGGTGCGCGCATCGCCCATGACCCCGACCGTCTTGACGGGGAGAAGCACA
>CAIYVC010000046.1 GCA_903929535.1 uncultured Caulobacteraceae bacterium
GCCCAGGGTCAGGGTGCCGCTGTCGACATGGATGATGACCGCCTGAGCCTTGCCGGTGGCCTGGGCGTAACCCTGCGCGGCGTGAAGCCCCACCATCTCGAAGGGACAGGTGATCACCTCGGGAACCGGCTTTCCGTGCGCCCGGAACTCGGCGATGGCTTCGAGCAGGGCAGGGTGGTCTGATCCGAAGTTGCCGAAGATGAAGGCGACTCCCGCCTCGTTCAGCGCTTCCAGGAATGCGGTCGATGCGGTGTACATGTCACTGCCCTGTCAGGTGGGTTTGGTCTTCTGCGGCAGGCCCAGAGCCGTTCGGACGCCGTTGTCACGATAGGCTCCGGTTTCGTCCAGTTCCTCAAGGTACATGGATAGGGCGACGGGTCTGGCCGCCATGGCGGGGGCAAGCTCAGCCTTGATGCGGTCGAACAGGCCGCCGAAGAAGGTCTTCTTGAACTCGGGGTCGCGGCCCTGGCCCATCTTCACCGTGATGTTGACCATCGCGTATTCCGGCTTGCCGTCGGCGATGACGTATTCGGTCAGGTGGATCGCGCGCACCCGCACCCCCGCTAGAGGCAGGACGCCGCCGCTGTCGCCGCAATAGGTGGCGATCACCTTGAGCAGGGCGGGGATGTCCGCATCCGCATCGAGGTTGGCCGAATATTCGACGATCACATGGGGCATGGTCGGAGCTTCCTCAGGCCGGCCGGCAGGCGGCCAGCAGGTTTCTGGCGTTGTTGGACAACAGGCCGATGTCGGTGCCCAGCGACACGAAGGAGATGCCCCCGGCGATGCGCGCCTTGGCGTCGTCGACGTCCAGGGCGAAAATCCCGGACGGCTTTCCGCATTTGGCGATGCGGGCCATGGCGTCGGCGATGGCCGCCTGCACCTCGGGATGGCGGGGCGCGCCCAGGTGACCCAATGAGCCGGCTAGGTCCGCGGGGCCGATGAACAGGGCGTCCACGCCGGGCACGGCGGCGATGGCCTCGATCTGGTCCAGGGCCGCGCGGCTCTCGATCTGCACGATCAGGCAGATGTCCTCATGGATCGTGGTCAGATAGTCCGGCTGAGCGCCAAAGCCTGACGCTCGGCTCGTCGCGCTGGCCACACCGCGGATGCCCACGGGCGGAAAGCGGGTGGCGGCGACCAGGCGCTCGGCCTGGGCGGCGCTCTCCACCATGGGGATCAGCAGCGTGCGAAAGCCGATGTCCAGATACTGCTTAATGACGTGGGCTTCGCCGATCGGCGGGCGCGCCACCGGCTCAACAGGGAAGGGCGCCACAGCCTGAAGCTGGGCCATCAGGGTCTGCAGCGTATTGGGCGCATGCTCGCCGTCGAACAGCATCCAGTCGTAGCCCGCCCGCGCGCAGATTTCAGCGGTGTAGGGATTGGCCAGGGCCTGCCAGAGGCCGAGCGCCGGACGCCCTTCGGCGAACGCTTGCTTCAGCAGATTCACATGAGCCTCACGGAGATGGCGCGGCTAGGGCGACAGGATACATCAGGCGATGTCCATGGTCGCGGCGGTGCAGCCCACCGCATAGATCGGGATCGGGGCGTAGAACTCGACATGACCCTTGCCGCGCGCGGCGGCGGCGACGGCGAGAAAGGTGCGGATTTCGAAGCCGCCCTGGCCCGCGTCGGCATAGGTCTCGGCGTCGGTGTAGGCGAGCATGGCCGCCCTGTCGTTCCGGGCCCAGCGGTCCAGGAAATCCCGATCCCATTCCTCGTTGATGCGGCCGCTGTCCGGTGTCGCCGGCCAGTGGGAGATGCCGCCCGTACCCACCACGGCGATGCGTTCGGGCACGCTGTCGGCGGCGCGGCGGATGGCCTCGCCGAAGGCCCAGGCCCGGTGCAGCGGCGCCAGCGGCGGGCCTTGGCAGTTTATGTTGGCAGGAATGATCGTCAGCTTCGTATCCGGGTCGAGGAAATGCAGCGGCACCATGATGCCGTGGTCGAACTTCCATTCCTCGCAGTAGGCCAGATCGACGGTCTGCATCACTTCCTTGATCAGGCGCTGCGACAGGGCGGCGTCGCCTTTGACCTGACGCTTGGGAATGCCCAGCCAGTCGACGTCTTCGATCGGACCTTCGTAGCCGTCGCTCATGCCGATGGCGAAGGACGGCATGTTGTTCATGAAGAAGTTGGCGAAATGCTCGGCGGCGATGACGATCAGGGCGTCGGGGCGCGAGGCTTCCAGCGCCAGGCGCATGCGCTCATAGCCGGCGTAGAAGTCGTCGCGCAGGTCCTTCGGCGCCCGGTCCGCGCGGCCGGTGATGCCCGGGGCATGGCTGCAGACGCCGGCGAAGACCAGGCTCATCCCGCTACCTTTTCGTCAGGCGAGCTAGTCAGGGCGTAGATGCCCGCGCGCACGGGTCCATGCATCTTCACCCCATCGCGCATGCGTTGCAGATAGTCGGACCATTCAATGCCCAGAAGGCCGGCGTAGTGCATGAGAAGCTGGCCGTTGACGCCCAGGACATAGAGCAGGCCGATATCCGGCTTCAGCACCGCGCCGCGTTCCTCCTCGGTGAGCGCATACCGGGCCACGATAGCCTCCCGATCCTGAGCAAACTGGCCCTTCACCGCATCGTCGCGGTTCAGGTCGAACATCAGCTTGGACAGGGCGTAGAGGGTCACGGTTCCGCCTGGATGTGGTTCACCAGGCGCCCCACCTTCTCGATTTCGCAGACGACCTCATCGCCGTGGCTGACGAAGTGAACGCCGTGCGGGGTGCCCGTAAGGATCATGTCTCCCGGCATCAGGGTCATGAAGTCGGAAAGGTATTCCACCAGTCCCGCCACGTCGAACACCATGTCCTTGGTGGAGCCGTGCTGCACCTCCACGCCGTTGACCTTGGTGGACAAGGCCAGGGCTTGAGGGTCGCCCACGTCCGCGGCATCGACAATCCAGGGGCCGAGGGGCGTGGTGGCGTCGCGGTTCTTCACCCGGAGGTTGGGCCGGTAGTAGTTCTCCAGATACTCGCGGATCGCATAGTCGTTGGCGATGGTGTAGCCGGCCACATAGCCGAGCGCGTCGGCGCGCGAGACTCGCCGGGCGGGCCGCCCGATCACGGCCACCAGCTCGCACTCGGGGTGCATCTGGTTGGCGTCCGCTGGACGGGGCGAGACGCTGTCGTGGCCGGTAAAGGCGTTGGGGCCCTTGAGGAACACCAGGGGCGTCTCGATGGTCTTGAAGCCCAGTTCGGCGCTGTGGTCGGCGTAGTTCAGGCCGAGCGCGAAGACGGACGCTCCGGGTGTGACGGGCGCCAGCCACTTGGCGTCCTTGGCGGCGATCCGGACGCCGCCGGGCAGAGCCAGAACGAGGCCGTCCTCGACCACTTCGGCCCATTGGGCGCGCCCCTCATGGGCGATCCGCGCGCGCCTCATCGGCCGGCCTCCGGGACGATGGCGGTTGTCAGGACGGGCAGGCCCCGGCTCGACACGGTGACGGTCTGGCCCGGCTGGGCCGTCGGCGCGTCAGCCGCCAGGCCCAGGAGGAGCAGGTCGCCAGCCTGAAGGGTCATGAAAGCGCTGATCTCCGACGCCGCGGTTTCCAGCGGGCGGACCAGCCGGTCCAGCGACCAGCGATGGACCTCCTTGCCGTCAATCTGGGTGACGATGTCTTCGAAGGTGGAGGGCAGGGCGGTGAGCGCGCCGAGCGGCAGGAAGCCGTCGCGGCATTGCTGGCGGATGGCGGGGCGGTAGTAGCTGTCCGAAGGTTCACTCACGTCCAGCGCCAGACAGACGGCGCCGATGGCCGCGCGGACTTCGCCCGGAGATGCTCGCGTCAGGTCGCGTGCGAACAGGACGCCGATGGTGGCCGCGGCCTGCACCGCCTTCAGATCGGTGAGCACGGGCGCCCCGCCGGTCGTCAGGCAATTGCGCGTCTTGATGTAGAGGACCGGCGCCTTGGGCGGAGCCTTGTAGGGAGCCTCTGCGAACGCTTGCTGATGGCTGGAAAGAAGGTTGCGGTCGTTCAGCGCAACACCGTAGGCGGCGCCCGCGATCATCTCAGACGCCCATGCATAGGTATTTGGTCTCCAGGTAGTCCTCGATCCCGTACCGCGAGCCTTCGCGGCCCAGGCCGGACGCCTTGACCCCGCCGAAGGGCGCCACCTCGGTGGAGATCAGGCCGGTGTTGATGCCGACGATCCCGGCCTCGATGGCCTCGGCGACCCGCCAGACGCGGCCGATATCGCGAGCGTAAAAGTAGGCCGCCAGACCGAAGGGCGAGTCATTGGCCAAGCGGACAACCTCGTCTTCGGTTTCGAAGCGGATCACCGGCGCCAGGGGGCCGAAGGTTTCTTCCTGGGTCACGATCATGTCCGAGGTGACGCCGCTGAGAACCGTGGGCTCGAAGAAGCGCGAGCCAAGGGCGTGCCGGCCGCCGCCGGCCTCCAGCTTGGCGCCTTTGGCCAGGGCGTCCGCGATGTGAGACTCGACCTTCTCCACCGCGGGATCGTCGATCAGCGGTCCGATCTGACTCCCCACTTCGGTTCCGTCGGCCACCTTCAGTCCCTTGGCGGCCGCGGCAAGCCTGGTGACGAAGGCGTCGTGGATGGCGGCTTGGACATAGATGCGGTTGGCGCACACGCAGGTCTGGCCCGCGTTGCGGAACTTGGAGGCCATCGCGCCTTCGACCGCCGCGTCGAGGTCGGCGTCGTCGAACACGATAAAGGGGGCGTTCCCGCCCAGTTCCAGGCTCAGCTTCTTGATGGTCGGCGCGCACTGCGCATAGAGCAGTGCGCCAACTTCGGTTGAGCCCGTGAAGCTGAGTTTACGCACGACAGGGCTGGAGGTCAGCACCGCGCCGATGGCCCGCGGCGAGCCGGTGATGATGTTCAGCACGCCCGGCGGCAGACCGGCCTCCTGAGCGAGCGCGCCCAGGGCGAGGGCGGTGAAGGGGGTCTGCTCAGCCGGTTTGACGACAACGGTGCAGCCGGCGGCGATAGCCGGGCCGATCTTCCGGGTGATCATGGCCGCGGGAAAGTTCCACGGCGTGATGGCCGCGACGACGCCGATCGGCTGTTTGATGACGATCAGGCGCTTGTCGGGGGCGTGGCCTGGAATGACATCGCCATCCACCCGCTTGGCCTCTTCGGCGAACCATTCGATGAACGACGCGGCGTAGGCGATTTCGCCCTTGGCCTCGGCGAGGGGCTTGCCCTGTTCGTGAGTCAGGATGGTGGCCAGCTCGCTCTGCCGCTCCATGATGAGGTCGAAGAACCGCCTCAGAATCTGACTGCGCTCCTTGGCGGTGCGCGCCGACCATGCGGGCAAGGCCCGCTCGGCCGCATGGACCGCGGCCTCGGCTTCATCGGACCCGAAGTCGGGCACCCGGCCGATCACCTCGCCGGTGGCCGGATTGTCCACGGTGATCCAGGCGTCGCCCGTCAACCAACGGCCGTCGATCAGGCAGGCCTCGCGAAGGAGGCCGCCGGGTTTGGCGCCGCCCATGATCACGTCAGACGCCCAGCCGCTGGATCGAATGCGAGCCGTAGGCCAGGGCGACGTTCTTGGTCTCCATGTAGAAATCGAAGCTCCAGTCGCCGCCGTCACGCCCGATGCCGGACGCCTTGGTGCCGCCGAAGGGCGTGGGCAGGTGGCGCACGTTTTCGCTGTTGACCCACACCATGCCCGCTTCAAAGGCCCGCGAAACGCGCAGGGCGCGGCCGACGTCGTTGGTCCACAGATAGGCGGTAAGGCCGTACTGCACGTCGTTGGCCTTGCGGATGGCGTCCGCCTCGTCGTCGAACGGCATGGCGGTCAGCACCGGGCCGAAGATCTCCTCTTGAGCGATGCGCATGGACGTGTCGGCGTCGACATAGAGGGTCGGTTGATAGAAGAAGCCGCCTCCGGCGCCGGCCAGGGGCGCGCCCCCAGCCGCCACCCGTGCGCCGTCATTGACGGCGATCTCGGCGTAGCTTGCCACCTTGTTGAAATGGCGCGGGTGGATCAGGGGGCCAACCTCGGTGGCCGGGTCGAACGGGTCCCCGACCTTCAGCTTCTTCACCCGCTCGGAGGCCTTGGCGATGAAGGCGTCATAGATGGACCGCTGAACCAGCAGGCGCGACGACGAGGTGCAGCGCTGGCCGTTGAGCGAGTAGATCATGAAGATGGCGGCATCCAAGGCCTTGTCCAGGTCGGCATCCTCGAACACCACCACGGGGTTCTTGCCGCCCAGTTCGAAATGGACCCGCTTCAGGGTTTCCGATCCCTGGCGCATGATCGCCGACCCGGTCTTGCTTTCGCCGACGAAGGCGACGGCCTTGATGTCCGGGTGTTCGGTGAGCCGTTTGCCGGTGGTCTCGCCCAGGCCGTTGACGGAGTTGAGCACGCCGACCGGCAGGCCCGCCTCGTGAGCGATCTCCACCAGCAAGCGGGCGGAGTAGGGCGACCATTCCGCGGGCTTGTGCACCACCGTGCAGCCGGCGGCGAGGGCGGGGGCGATCTTCCAGGTGGACAGCATGAAGGGCGTGTTCCACGGCGTGATCACCGCCACGGGGCCGATTGGGCTACGGGTCGTGAAATTCAAATGGCTCGCCGTCGGCAGCGACTGGCCATCGGCGGCGGACGGGGCCTGGTCGGCGAAATAGCGGAAGTTCTCGGCGCCGCGGACGGCCGCCTTGGACATGAAGCGCCAGCACTGACCGGCATCGAGGCATTCGACCTCGGCGATCTGGTCCGCGCGTTCCTCGATCAGGTCGGCGATCCTGTGCAGAATGGCCTTGCGCTTGTCGCCGCTGGTGGCGGCCCAGGCGGGAAAGGCGGACTTGGCGGCGCCGACCGCGTCATTCAGCTCATCGATCGTGGCGTCCCGAACCTGGCCCAGCACCTCGCCGGTGGCCGGCTCAAGGACATCGGAAACGGCTCCTGCGCCATTCACAGCGGCGCCCCCGACGAAGTGGCCTAGGGGCTCCCTCCGAAAGGCTCCGATGGTCTTGAGGGCATTCTCCCTACGATTGCCGCTCATGCGCGCTCCGCCTTCGTCTCGTTGTTATCATGATAAATTAGGAGGTAAAGCCGAACAACTCAAGGCCCGGCGCTACAGATTTTAGAATGCGTCATGGTTCCTGCCCAGCCCAAGCCGGTCGCGGAAATTCTCTAGCCGCAAACGGAGTCGTCCCCTACGGTACCCGCTGTTCGCATTTCAGGGCGCAAACTCTCGGATGAAAGCCACTAAACGACGGCCCTACCGCATATCCCTTGCAGGGACTTTGCTAGCGGCCCGAGAAGCGGTCATGGTGCCCCTCCGGCCAATTCTTCGGGATTCCGGCCTGACAGAACAGCAATGGCGCGTTCTCAGAGTCCTTTTAGACGAGGGTGACACCAACCCTTCCGGGCTGGCCGAGGCCGGTCTGCTCTATGCGCCGACCGTGACCCGTATTCTTCGCGAGCTTGCCGACCGGGGCCTGCTCGTACGCAACCAGGACCCCTGGGATGGCCGCCGCTGGAAGATCGGTGCGACCCCCGCGGGCCGCAAGCTGGTCGAGCAAACGGCCAAGCGGACGTCCAAGGTATTGAAAAGCTATGCCGATCAATTTGGTCCGGAGCGCCTGACGGCTCTCGAAGACGAATTGCGAGCCTTCGCCGCCGCGATCGGCGGCGTGAGGGAAGTCTCCGAGGCGGAAGACTAGACGGCCGTTTCTCCGGGCCGTTTCAGAAGGCAGCCGGACGTCGCCTCCTCGCTCGGACTCTGCCGCGAGAGCGCGCTTGACACATTATCATGATAAGAAATACAAATTAAATCAGGAATAGGCCAAGCGTGAACTGAGCGGAATCGCCGCGCTTGCCGCAAGAATGCCGAACCGTCTCAAAAGGCGGCGGCGAGAGCGGAGGAAGAAACGATGCTTAATCGCATGGTCTTGGGCGGCGCTGTCTTCGCCGTGTTGGGCGTTGTCTCCACAAGCACGGCCGCGACAAAGACGTCGTCGCTCCCCGATTGGAGCGGCGTCTGGGAAAACGTGTCCGGCATCCACATGACCGAGCCGCTGGTGAACGACGGCGGCAAGGCCGGAGCGCGCGGACACGCCGTCGCCAATCCGCCGCCGTTGAACGCGGAATACCAGAAGGCCTACGACGCGGTTCTGGCGTCGGCTAAGCAGGGCAAACCGGTCAACGACCCGACCGCCAACTGCGTCTGGCCTGGGGTGCCTCGGGTTATCGTGTCGCCCTACCCGTCGGAATTTCTGTTCACGCCGCATCGCGTGACGATCCTGTACGAATACATGGGCCAGGTCCGGCGCATCCGGACCGACGGGTCCAAGCATCCCGCCGACCTCGAGCCGACCTACAACGGCGACTCCATCGGCCATTGGGAAGGCCAGACCCTGGTGGTGGATACGGTCGGTCTGCGTGCGGACACGATGTACCAGAACACCGGCCTGCCGCATTCCGACGCGCTGCACTTGTCCGAGCGGATCCACCTGGGCAAGCCCGGTGAGTTGATCGACGAAATGACGTTCGATGATCCCAAAGCGATGACCAAGCCGTGGAAGGCGGTCTGGCGCTATCAGCGCCACCGCGACTGGCAAATCCTCGATTACGTCTGTGAAGAAAACAACCGGAACCCGAATATCAATGGGGTCACGGTCGCCCGTTAGTCAGTCTCCCAAAGTTCTCGCTTGCCTCCCCCCTGCGGCGCTCAGCATCTCGATGCCGGGCGCCGTTTTTTTGCCTGCGCCGGCCCTTTTTGGGGCGGGCTGTTCCTTGCTGTTGAGCAAGGCAATGGTGGATGTGGGCGGATCGGCCGTCAAAGCGGGGGAGCCCGCAACAGCGGCGGCTCTTCAGGCTGCCTAGGATGCTGCCGCCAAATGCCTGCAAATATTCTCGCGACGTCCGATCTGCCTATATACTTATCATGTGAGGCGTGGAACATAATTATCATGTGAGGTATGCTCCGGCGTTCCGTCACGACCTATGGAGGGGCAACCTCCAAGCAAAACGGGGAGGGTAAGCAATGTCCAAGCGGGCAATTTATTCCGCGCGCCTATTTTGTGGCGCTGCAGTCTTCGCTCTGATCTCTGCTTCCGGCGCTCAGGCCCAAACCGCAGCTGCGGCGCCGTCCAACACCCTGCAGGAAGTGGTCGTTACGGCGACCCGTCAGACCTCCACGGTGAACAAGGTCGCCCTGTCGATCACCGCCACCACCCAACGCCAGCTGGATCAGCAGGGCGTCAAAACGGTTCAAGACTTCGCCCGCGCGACACCCTCGGTGGTGTTCACCCGCGCCGGGACGGAAGGCAACCCGAACATCAGCATCCGCGGGATCAGTTCGACCCTGGGCGCGCCGACCACCGGCGTGTACCTGGACGACACCCCGGTGCAGAAGCGCGGCACCAACGGCGCTGTGACCGGCAACGGCTCTCCCACCCCGATCATCTTCGACCTGGACCGCATCGAAGTGCTGCGCGGCCCGCAAGGCACCCTGTTCGGCTCGGGCTCGGAAGGCGGCACGGTCCGCTTCCTCACGCCTCAGCCGAGCCTGACCAACTATTCGACCTATATCCGGACGGAAGCTTCCTCCACCGATCAAGGCGCGCCCAGCTATGAGTACGGCGCCGCGGTTGGCGGCCCGATCGTGCAGGACAAGCTTGGCTTCCGGATTTCCGCCTGGGACCGCCACATCGGCGGTTATCTGGATCACGTGAACATCTACGATGGCTCGAACATCGCCAGGGACACCAACAGCGGTCACCAGTTCGTCGCGCGCGGCGCTCTGACGTGGCAGATTTCGCCGGACCTTAAGGTCACCCCGGCGCTCTACACGTCGGTCGATCACGTCGATGACAGCGACACCTTCTATCAGAACATCCCGCAGTTCTCGACCAATGCGGGCACCTTCACCAACAAGGTCCGTATCGGCCCAGGCTCCACCGCGCTGGCGCCGAACAACAACGGCTTCTACTTCCAGTTCCCAACGGCGACGATCCCGTCCTACACCTTCGGGCCCTATCCGTTCTTCGGCGCCTATAAGACCGGTGTGGGGCTCTACACCACCAACAACTGCGGCGCCTGTACCGCCTACACCCCGTTCGGGCCTTCGCAGGTGCAGATCGGCGCCCAGACGGTCAACGGCGTTGTCTATCCCGCCCACACGGTCGTTATCCCGGGGCAGCAGGCTGGTCCGAACATCGCCAAGGTTCAGACTGCGCCGCGCACCAACACCCTGACCATCCCCTCCTTGGATATCCAATACGACTTCCGGGGACTGACGTTTAAGTCGATCACGTCCTATTCGGCGGACAACTCCAGCGGCGATGTCCAGGGGCAGTTCGGCGCCCGCGCGGCCTTCGCCCCGACGTCGACGACCTCGGCGTCCTCGGTCGGCGGGCAGTTCGTGATCCCCGGCACCAACACCAACGTTGTCGGCGGGACCGGCGGCGCCGGTGGCGGGAACGCCTTCCTGATCATGCCGGGATCGCCCTATCAGTATTCGGACTTCACCTATTTCAATAAGAAGGCCGCCTGGACCCAGGAATTCCGACTGAGTTCGGACGCCGGACCCGACCGCCGGCTGACTTGGGTGGCCGGGGCCTACTACTCGACCAATAAGCAGGATCAGTACCTCTACCAGCCGACCACGGAAGCGCAGACCTCCTACGCCATCCGCGGGATCGACGAGGCGTTCACCCTGAACTCCCTGAATACCGTGGGCGTGTTGACCCAACCCACCAACTTCACCTGCAACACCACGCCCAACGCGGGCACAGCCAATCCCACCGCCGTCTACAACTGCGTTGAGCCCACGGCTCCCACCTATGTGGGTTCTGTGATCACCCGGTTTGTGAAGATCAGCGAAAGCGAGCTGGCCGGGTTCGGCGAGGCCAACTACACCATCATTCCCAACGTCAAGGCCACGGTCGGCCTGCGCGTCTCCAGGATCAACAACACCTACATCCAGACCCTGGAAGGATCGGTCTACGGCGACCCCAACCCCGACCAGGGCTTCACGGCCACGCCCGCCCACCCGTTCGCGGTGCAAGGCGATGTGTTGACGACCACTGCCAGCGGCGGTCAGACCGAATTCCCCGTCACGCCGCACCTGGGTCTGTCGTGGCAGGCGACGCCCGCGCAACTTTACTATTTCAGCGCGGCGGAAGGCTATCGGGCGGGCGGCGTGAACGCGCCGGCGTCTCTGGCCAACTGCGCGGCTCAGCTGGCCCAGCTGGGCACCACCCAGACGCCTTTGAGCTACCTGTCGGACAAGGTGTGGAGCTATGAAGCCGGCGCCAAGCTGCGCCTGCTGGACGGGCACGCCCAGATCAACTCCAGCCTGTTCTACATCAACTGGATTCAGCCCCAGCTGACCGTCGCCCTGACCTGCGGCTCATCCTATGTCACCAACGCGGGCAGCGCGGCCTCCAAGGGCTTCGACGTGCAGAGCCAGTTCCGGTTCGGCGGTCTGACCCTATCGCCCTCGGTCGCCTATACCGACGCCGAATACACGCAGGACGTCCCGGTCCCGGGTTCGACGACCTTCATCGTGAAGAAGGGCTGGTTCCTGCCGGCGCCCAAGTGGCAGGCGGCCATGATCGCTCAGTACGACTTCAAGGTGCTGGACCACTATGACTCCTTCCTGCGCGCGGACTACGCGTTCCAAAGCAGCTATGTACGCACCAACGTCGGCCAGGTCGGGTATGACGCGATCACCGCGGTCGGCGCCTCCACTCACATCATGAACGCCCGCTTCGGCGTTCGCTTTGATCGCGGCTACGAGCTCAGCGCCTTCGTCAACAACCTCACGGAATCCAAGGACCTCCTGGTCGCCGGGCACGGGGCCGGGTCGGCGCTCGTTACGGGCGTCACCTTCCGTCCGCGTGAGATCGGCGTGCAGGCCATCTACCGGTACTGAGAACGGCAAGGGCGTCCCTGGTCCCTCGGGTGACGCCTTCTTTCGGCGCCCTCTCTTCGGAGAGGGCGTCATTTTCCTTCCTGGAGACATCCATGCCGCCGTCAAAATTTCTTCTGCTTTCCGCCGCTGCTCTTAGCCTAGCCGTCACTGCCCCGCTGGCGGCGCACAGCCAGGCCGGCAAGGCGGTCGATAACGGCAACAAGACCGAATTCGGTCCGGCGCCGAAGAAGGACCGCAGCGGCCGCCAGGTCGATCTGGACACGACCCACGGCGTGCAGCTTCCGGCGCGCGACGCGACCAAGCTGCCGACCAGCTTCGAGGGCGCGGCCAAGACCCAGGCGGAAAACCCCAACTGGGGCAAGGTCGCCTACAAGCCCACCAGCCCCCGCGACTTCTACGGCATCTGGCTGAGCCATGGCGTCGTCGGCTGGACGCCGGGCATCCCGCCGGGCGTCGGCCAGAAGGCGCCCCTGTCGCCCGAGTATCAGAAGATCTTCAACACCAACGTCGAGAACGCCCGCATCGGCAAGCCGACCGGCGACCTGACCGCCAACTGCCTGCCCCAGGGCATGCCGCGGGTGATGACCATGACCTATCCGATGGAAGTCACCATGACGCCCGACCACGTCAGCTTCTAC
>CAIYVC010000047.1 GCA_903929535.1 uncultured Caulobacteraceae bacterium
CCCGCCCACGTCCGCCCGCCGCCGCGCCCGCGCCTGCCCCGGTCGCGGCTGTTCCGCCGCCGCCCCCGGCGGTCGGCCGTCTGAAGCCGGAAGAACCCATCCCGGCGCCCGAACTGGAAGCCTTCGTCAACGGCGTGATGCGCGAGGCCATGGCCGACGAGCACATCCCCGGCGCAGTGGTCTCGGTGGTGCAAAACGGCCAGGTGATCCTGTCCAAGGGCTATGGCGTGGCCGCCTTCTCGCCCGCCCGCAGGGTAGACCCCGACAAGACCCTGTTCCGCATCGGCTCCATCTCCAAGATGTTCACCTGGATCGCGGTGATGAAGGAGGTCGAGCGCGGCCACATGCGGCTGAACGCGCCGGTCAATCTGTATCTGCCCGAGCAGGTGCAGGTGAAGGACCAGGGCTATCCGCGCCAGGTGCTGCTGGGCGACCTGATGACTCATTCGGCGGGCTTCGAGGACCGCTCGCTGGGGCGGCTGTTCGAACGCTCGCCCGACCGCGTGCGCCCGCTGGCCTCGTATCTGCGCCAGGAGAAGCCGCGCCGGGTGCGGGCGCCGGGCGTGCTGCCGGAATACTCCAACTATGGCGCGGCCCTGGCCGGCGAGGCGGTGTCGCAGGTGGCCGGCAAGCCCTACGAGGACCTGATCGAGGCGGAGATCCTAAAGCCGCTGATGCTGGCGCACACCACCTTCCGCGAGCCCTATCCCGCCGACCCCATGCTGCCGGCGCCCATGCCCGCCGCCCTGGCGCAGGACATTTCGCAAGGCTTCCGCTGGGCCCGGCCCGCCTATGAGACGCGGCCCTTCGAATACATCAGCCAGATCGCCCCGGCGGGCTCGGCCTCGTCGACCGCCGGCGACATGGCCCGGTTCATGAACCTGATCCTGGCGGGCGGAACCTTCGAGGGGGCCGCCATCTATGGCCCGCAGACAGCCCAGGCCTTCCGCACCCCGACCCTGCGCACCGGCCCCGGCATCGGCGGCTGGGCGTCCGGCTTCCTGCAGGAGCGCCTGCCCGGCGGCTTCGACGGCTTCGGCCACGAGGGCCAGACCCTGTCGTTCCGCTCCAAGCTGGTCACCGCCCCGGCGCTCAATCTCGGCGTCTTCATCGCCGTGAACAGCGAGAGCGGCGAGCCGATCGTGGGGCGGATGGCGAACCTGATCGTGTCGCGCTACTACGCCGCGCCCAAGCCCGCCGACCCCGAGCCCTCCGCCGACCTGGCGGCCAACCGCGCCGCCTACGCCGGGGATTATCTGACCGAACGGCGCCGCTACGGCGGCCTGGAGCAGTTCGTCGCCCTGCTGAGCGGCGTGGTGCATATCGACGTCAGCCGCGAGGGCCGGCTGATCGTGCGCGCGCCCGGCGGCGAGGGCGGCCTCTATGCCCCGACCCAGAACCCCGATCAGTTCTATCCGCTGGAAGGCTCGCGCCCGGCCGGCTTCCAGATCGACGGCGGCGTCGCCCAGCGCTGGCGTCCGCCCTCGGGTATGGACACCTATCAGCGGCTGGGACCGCTGTGGCAGGCGCAGACCCTGATCGCCCTGACCCTGGCGACCCTGATCGCCGGCGCCGCCACCCTGGTGGGGATCGCCACCCGCGACCGGCGCGAGTTCCGCCAGACCCCGATCCAGGGCGGCGCCAGCGCATTGCAGACCAACACCGCCGTGCTGTGGTTCGTGGCCGTGGGCAGCTTCGCCGCCTGGGCCCTGCACGCCAAGGCCGACCCCTCTTACGCCTTCTTTAACTGGCCCGGACCGTGGGTGATGGTGGCCTCGGCCAGCGCGCTGGTGGCCGCCGTGTGCAGCCTGCTGCAGGTGGCGCTGCTGGCCGGTATCTGGCGCGGCGGGCGGCGGGTCGACAGCTGGACCGCCGGGCGCAAGCTGCGCTTCACCGCCACGGCCCTGATCTTCCTAGGCTTCTCAGCCCTGCTTCTGATGTGGGGCGCGCTTGAGCCCTGGACCGCCTAAGAAAATTCAAAGGAACAGACCCGTGAAGACTTCGACCCAGTGCGCCCTCGCCGCCGTCTCCGTCGCCCTGCTGCTGGCCGGGACCAGCGCCATGGCCGCCGATCCGGCCCCCTCGCCCGCGGTCGTGGCGGCCCTCGCTTCGCCCGCCCGCCCTGCCGCCGACAAGGCCCAGGACGATACGCGCAAGGCCGCGGCGGTCGCCGCCTTCGCCCAGATCAAGCCCGGCGACAAGGTGGCCGACATCTTCCCCGGCGGCGGCTACTTCACCCGCGTGTTCGCTTCAATCGCCGGGCCCAAGGGCGTGGTTTACGGCGTGGTGCGCCAGTCGCCCAAGGACCCCGCCGTCCTGGCCAACCCCGCCTTCCCCACCATCAAGATCGCCGCCCAGCAATGGGAAGACTTCAAGCCGGTGGACAAGCTGGACGTGATCTTCAACTCCCAGTTCCACCACGACCTCTACAACCCCGAGTACGGGGCCAAGGGCGGCGGCGAAGACGGCGTGATCCGGGTGACCAAGGCCTTCTACGACGCGCTGAAGCCCGGCGGCGTCTACATCATCGTCGACCACGCGGGCCTGCCCGGCACCGGCCACTCGCAGATGGACACCCTGCACCGCATCGAGGAGTCCGAGGTCAAGAAGGTGGTGACCGGCGTGGGCTTCAAGCTGGAGGCCGAGAGCGACGTGCTGCACAACCCCGCCGATCCCAAGACGGCGGCCGTCTTCGACCCCTCGATCCGCGGCAAGACGGATCAGTTCATGCTGCGGTTCCGCAAACCCAAATAAGGTTCGCGCTAGGCCCCGTGCATTTGAGGTTTGGTCGGCAGCGGCCTCGCCCGCACCGTGATGCGTTCGCGCTCACCGGGATGGCGCTCGACCAGCAGGCGGGCGACCTGGGCGTCATCATGGAAGGCGTAGCCCTTCAGGGCGTCCAGGATCGCCTTGGCCAGGTTGTCGAGGTCGAGCCACGGCGGATCGCCGGTGTACTCCATGGTGATCTCGACCGCGTACTCGCCCCACGACGGACGCCCGCCGCGCCATACCTTGCGGAAGAACTCATAGATCAGGGGCTTGTAGTATTTGGCCTGGCTGGTGAGGCCATCGACCACCACCACCAGCCCCTCGGCGTCCTCGCGCGCGCGCACCTTGCCGCTGATCGTCCAGGTCTCGTCCATGCCCCTCTATGCCATTGCCGGACCCGCGCCCAAAACCGATAGTGCCGGGCCTTCAGGAGTGAGCCGTGACCGAAGCCGCCAACGCCGACCAGATCGACTACTGGAACGACGCCACGGGCGTGAAATGGGCGCGGTTCCAGGACCGGCTCGACCATCAGCTGGAGCCGCTGGGCGAAGCGGCGATGGACGCCCTGGCGCCTAAGTCCGGCGAGCGCGTGCTCGACATCGGCTGCGGCTGCGGCTGCGGCCAGACGACCCTGGCCCTGGCCGAACGGGTCGGACCCTCGGGCGCGGCGACCGGGGCGGACATCTCGCGGCCCATGCTGGCCGTGGCCAGGACCAGAGCGATCGGCGGCGCCGATTTCTTGGAGGCCGACGCCCAGACGTATGATTTCGGAGCCGGGGCCTTCGATGCGGTCTTCTCGCGCTTCGGCGTCATGTTTTTCAACGATCCGGCTGCGGCCTTCCGCAACATCCGCGCGGCCATGAAACCGGGCGGACGGCTGGCCTTCGTCTGTTGGCGCCCCTATCTCGAGAACCCCTGGATGCGCGAACCGATGGAAGCCGCTGAACGCTTCCTGCCGCCCGCCGAGCCGTCCGATCCCCTCGCCCCCGGCCCGTTCGCCTTCGCCGATCCCGGCCGCGTAATGACCATTCTGGAGACCGCCGGCTTTGCGGATACGGACGCCCAGCCGTTCGACGCCCTGATCGGCGGGTCGGACCTGGAGAACAGTCTGGATATGGCGTTCAACATCGGCCCCCTGGGACGGGCGCTGCGCGAGCATCCCGACCGGACCGATCACGTCCGCGACGCGGTGAGGGCCGTGATGGAGCGCCACATGACCTCGGACGGCCTACGCATGCCCGCCGCTGTCTCGATCGTCACGGCGAAGAACCCCTAGCGCGCTACCGCTTCGCTGCTCTAAACCACCAGCAAAGCCAGTTCCTACCGAGAAGCAGCATGACCAGCACGCGCACCGAAACCGACACCTTCGGCCCCATCGAAGTCGAGAGCGACAAATACTGGGGCGCCCAGGCGCAGCGCTCGCTCGGCAACTTCAAGATCGGCTGGGAGAAGCAGCCCCTGCCCATCGTGCGGGCCCTGGGCATCGTCAAGCGCGCCGCCGCCGAAACCAACACCGCGCTGGGCCATCTGGACCCCAAGATCGAGGCCGCCATCGTCCAGGCCGCCAACGAGGTGATCGAGGGCAAGCTCGACGCCCACTTCCCCCTGGTGGTCTGGCAGACCGGGTCGGGCACCCAGTCGAACATGAACGCCAACGAGGTGATCTCGAACCGCGCGATCGAGATCATGGGCGGCGTCATGGGATCGAAGAAGCCGGTCCATCCCAACGACCACGTCAACATGAGCCAGTCGTCCAACGACACCTATCCGACGGCCATGCACATCGCCTCCGCCGAGGAGGTGGTCCACCGCCTGCTGCCCGCGCTGAAGAAGCTGCACGGCGCTCTAGACGCCAAGTCCAAGGCCTGGGCCCACATCATCAAGATCGGCCGCACCCACACCCAGGACGCCACGCCCCTGACCTTGGGGCAGGAGTTCTCCGGCTACACCCAGCAGGTCGAGAACGGCATCGCCCGTATCGAGATGACACTGCCGGCGCTGATGCAGCTGGCCCAGGGCGGGACCGCCGTCGGCACCGGGCTGAACGCCCCGATCGGCTTCGCCGAGATGGTCGCCGACAAGATCGCCAAGATCACCGGCCTGCCCTTCACCACCGCCCCCAACAAGTTCGAGGCCCTGGCCGCGCACGACGCCATGGTCTTCACCCACGGCGCGATCAACACCGTCGCCGCCAGCCTGTTCAAGATCGCCAACGACATCCGCTTCCTGGGGTCGGGCCCGCGGTCGGGCCTGGGCGAACTGGCCCTGCCGGAAAACGAGCCGGGCTCCTCGATCATGCCGGGCAAGGTCAACCCGACTCAGTGCGAAGCCCTGACCCAGGTCTGCGTGCAGGTGTTCGGCAACCACGCCGCCCTGACCTTCGCCGACAGCCAGGGCCATTTCGAGCTGAACGTGTTCAACCCGGTGATGGCCTACAACTTCCTGCAATCGGTGCGGCTGCTGGCCGACAGCGCCGTCTCCTTCACCGACAATCTGGTGGTGGGCATCCAGCCGCGCGAGGACAACATCAAGGCGGCGCTGGAGCGCTCGCTGATGCTGGTCACCGCGCTCGCCCCCAAGATCGGCTACGACAACGCCGCCAAGATCGCCAAGACGGCGCACAAGAACGGCACCACCCTGCGCGATGAAGCGGTCGGCGGCGGCTATGTGACCAATGAGGAGTTCGACGCCATCGTGCGGCCCGAGAAGATGATCTCGCCCGGCTGATGATCACAAAGGACGCCTATCGCGACGGCATGGCGCGCCTGGCGGCGGCGGTCAATGTCATCACCACGGACGGCCCGGCGGGCCGCGGGGGCTTCACCGCCTCCGCCGTGTGCAGCGTCACCGACGATCCGCCGACCCTGCTGGTCTGCCTGAACCTGTCCAGCCGCCAGAACGACTATCTGCGCGGCAACGGCGTGCTGTGCGTCAACACGTTGGCGGTGGGTCACACGGCGCTGGCCGGGCTCTTCTCCACCCGCGACCTGACCATGGATGAGCGGTTCGGGGCGGCGGAATGGTCGGTGCTGGAGACCGGCGCGCCGGTGCTGCAGGGCGCGGTGGCCTCGTTCGACTGCCGCATCGTCGAGCGGCTGGAGCGCGGCACCCACGCGGTGATCTTCTGCGAGGTGCAGGCCGTGCAGGTCAGCGAGGGCCCCGACGCCCTGGTCTATTTCGGACGCGGTTACCGCACCCTCGGCCAAAAGAACTAACCATCCGCCTTAACCGTGCGGAAACGGGAGGTCCGTACCCTGACGGGATTGCAGGAGCCGTTGGCCATGCCTCCCGTGCAGAAGATTTCGCCGATGAACCCCCAACGCAGAGCCTCCGAACGCAGACGCTCCTCTCGCCGTGACGTCACGCTGGGCGGAAGGCTGTTCTTTGGCCTCGCAGGCCTGTCGATCGACTGCATCATCCGCGACATCAGCGACCACGGGGCCCGCATCGCGGTGCCCAGCGCCGCCTGGAAGGCGCCCAAGGAAATTCACCTGCTGAGCCTGCGCGAAGGCCGGGTCTACAGCGGCGA
The DNA here is from genome assembly GCA_903929535.1 of uncultured Caulobacteraceae bacterium. GTDB lineage: Bacteria > Pseudomonadota > Alphaproteobacteria > Caulobacterales > Caulobacteraceae > BOG-938. Next base: position 6,299 of record CAIYVC010000047.1, read on the forward strand.
GGTGGTGTGGAACCGGGGCCGTTATCTGGGTCTGGACTTCAGCCAGGTGCAGGCAGCGGCCGATATCGCTGACCCGATGCTGGCCCCGATCAAGGCCGCCTGGAAAGAGCAGCAGGCGAAGGGCTAAGCCCCTCCGCTCCTCAGACTAGCGCACGACCTGCAGCTTGACCGGGTGGTCGCCGGCGTAGGTTTCGTGCTGCCAGGCTTCCAGACGCGTGATCAGAGCCTCGTGCTCGTCCCATAGGGCCTGGGGCAGGCGGTCGCCGTACTTCTCGTAGGAGCCGGGGATCAGAGAGGCTTCTTCCTTCCAGACCGAACGGTCCACCGACAGCAGCAGATTCAGCTGGGCGTCGGTCAGGTTGAGGCCTTCGGTGTCCAGGTCCTCCTTCATCGGCAGGCGGCCGATGGGGGTGTCGTGCGAGCCGGCGGTGCCTTCCAGACGGCCGAAGATCCACTTCAGCACGCGGCTGTTCTCGCCGTAGCCCGGCCAGACGAACTTGCCGTGCATGTCCTTGCGGAACCAGTTGACGAAGAAGATGCGCGGCAGCTTGGACGCATCGCCCTTCTTGCCCATGTCCAGCCAGTGGCCGAAGTAGTCGGCCATGTTGTAACCGCAGAAGGGCAGCATCGCGAACGGGTCGCGGCGCAGCTCGCCGATCTTGTTCTCCGCTGCCGCCGTGCCTTCGGACGCGGTATTGGAGGCCAGGAACACGCCGTGCTGCCAGTCGAAGGCTTCGGTCACCAGCGGCACCGCGGTGGCGCGGCGGCCGCCGAACAGGATGGCGCTGATCGGCACGCCCTTGGGGTCTTCCCATTCCGGCGCGATGGTCGGGCACTGGCTGGCCGGCACGGCGAAGCGCGCGTTGGGGTGGGCGGCGGGCTCGTGCGAGTCCGGGGTCCAGGCGTTGCCCTTCCAGTCGGTCAGGTGCGCCGGCTTTTCCTCGGTCAGGCCTTCCCACCAAACGTCGCCGTCCGGGGTGGTGGCCACATTGGTGTAGACGGTGTTGGCGTAGAGGGTGTCGATGGCGTTCTTGTTGGTCTTGAGGCCGGTCCCCGGGGCCACGCCGAAGAAGCCGTATTCGGGGTTGATGGCGTAGAGGCGCCCATCTTCTCCCGGACGCATCCAGCAGATGTCGTCGCCGATGGTCTCGGCCTTCCAGCCGGGGATGGTCGGCTCCAGCATGGCCATGTTGGTCTTGCCGCAGGCGCTGGGGAAGGCGGCGGCGATGTAGTGGGACTTGTTCTCAGGCGAGGTCAGCTTGA
>CAIYVC010000048.1 GCA_903929535.1 uncultured Caulobacteraceae bacterium
GCATCGAGAGCCTCGCTGACCTGTTCCCGCGCGTGGCCAAGGCCTATCTGGTCGGCCATGCGGCGCCCGAGTTCGGCAAGACGCTTGAGGGCCAAGCGCCCTATGTCATCAGCGGCGACCTGCAGACGGCGACCGCCGCCGCCTTTGCCGACGCCCGCGCGGCGGGGGGCGAGGCCATCGTGCTGCTGTCGCCGGCCTGCGCCTCCTTCGATCAGTTCCCGGACTTCGAGGTCCGCGGCGACGCCTTCCGCAGCATCGTGCTGGGGCTGGCAGAGCCGTCCAGAAAAGAGGCGAGCGCATGAACCGTCAGCCCCACGCCTTCGCCCGCACCGACCGGACCCGCGCCGGTGTCTGGTGGTGGACCACCGATCACATCCTGCTGGGCATCGTCGCCATCCTGATGGTGCTGGGGGTGATGCTGTCGTTCGCCTCCAGTCCCGCCGCCGCCGCGCGGATGAACCTGGGCGACCCCTTCCACTTCGCCGTGCGCCAGTGTGTGTTCGCCGTGATCGGCGCGATCTTCCTGCTGAGCGCTTCGATGCTGTCGCCCAAGGGCGTGCGGCGGGCGGCCTTCTTCATCTACATCGGCGCGGTAGGGGTCATGATGGCCCTGCCGATCTTCGGCCATAACGCCAAGGGCGCGACCCGCTGGCTGGAGTTCGGCGGCTTCTCGCTGCAGCCCTCGGAATTCATGAAGCCGGCCCTGATCGTGCTGGTGGCCTGGATGTTCGCCGAGGGGCAGAAGAACGAAGGCGTGCCGGGCGTCTCGATCGCCTTTGGCCTGTATGGCCTGGCGGTGGCGCTGCTGCTGGTGCAGCCGGACGTGGGCCAGACCATCCTCATCACCATCGCCTTCGGCGCGGCCTTCTTCGTGGCGGGGGTGCCGCTGCGCTGGATCTTCGGCATGCTGGCGACCGCCGCGGCGGGCCTGACGGCCATCTATTTCGCCTTCGATCACGTCGCCAGCCGGGTGCACAAGTTCCTCAGCCACGACAAGGTCGACACCCACCAGATCGACCGCGCCCAGGAAGCCATCGCGGCGGGCGGGCTGTTCGGACGGGGCCCCGGCGAGGGGCTGATGAAGCGCCACGTGCCCGACCTGCACACCGACTTCATCTATTCGGTGGCCGCCGAGGAATACGGCCTGATCTTTTCCCTGCTGCTGATCGGATTGTTCGCCCTGTTGGTCACGCGCGGCCTCTATAAGGCCATGAAACTGTCCGACCCGTTCGAGCAGATCGCGTCGGCCGGCCTGTTCGTTCTCGTGGGGCAGCAGGCCTTCATCAATGTGGCGGTGAATTTGAACCTGATCCCGACCAAGGGCATGACCCTGCCCTTCATCTCCTACGGGGGGTCCTCGATGATGGCGATGGGGCTGACCCTGGGTCTGGCCCTGGCCCTGACTCGCCGCCGTCCGGGCGCCTACGCCGCCACCGAGACCCTGGCCCGCGCCGGCGCCTACGCGTGAACCGCAAACTTGCCGTGCTGGCCGCCGGGGGCACCGGCGGTCATATGTTTCCCGCCCAGGCCCTGGCTGAGGCCATGATCGCGCGCGGTTGGCGCGTGGTGCTGGCCACCGATGAGCGCGGCGCCCTCTATGCCGACAAATTCCCCGCCGAACATCGCATCTCCCTGTCCGCCGCCACCTTCAAGAAGGGCGACCTCGTGGGCATGGCCGGCGCGGCGATCAACATCTTCCAGGGGGTGATGCAGGCGCGCAAAGCCTTCTCGGTGCTGGACCCCGCCGTGGTCGTGGGCTTCGGCGGCTACCCCAGCCTGCCGGGGCTGCTGGCGGCGCTTTCGACCAAGCGCCCGACCGTGATCCACGAGCAGAACGCGGTGCTGGGGCGGGTCAACCGCTTCCTGGCCGACAAGGTCGACGCCGTGGCCTGCGCCTTCCCGACCCTGGAGCGGGCCCCCGCCAAGGTGCGCGCGCGGGTGCATGTGGTGGGCAATCCGGTGCGCCCGGACATCCGCGCCCTCTACGACGTGCCCTACGAGCCGCCGACCGGCGAAATCCGGGTGCTGATCACCGGCGGCAGCCAGGGCGCTCGCTTGCTCTCCGAACTGACCCCCCTGGCGGTGTCGAACCTGCCCGACGGCCTGCGTATGAAGCTGTCGATCCAGCAGCAGACCCGCCGCGAGAATCTGGAAGAGGCCATCCGGGTCTACAAGAACGCCGTGGTTCCCGCCGAGATCGCGCCCTTCTTCCGCGACATGGCCGGGCGGCTGGGCAGGGCCCATCTGGTGATCGGCCGCTCGGGCGCCTCGACCTGCTGCGAGCTGGCGGTGGCCGGACGGCCCTCGATCCTGATCCCCTACAAGGCCGCCGCCGACGACCATCAGCGGTTCAACGCCAAGCTGCTATCCGACGCGGGCGGGGCCGAGGTGGCGGGCGAGGACGTGCTGACGCTGGAGGTGTTCGTCAAGGCGCTGACCAAGCTGCTCAGCGATCCCGACCGCCTGACCCGCATGGCCGCCGCCGCCCGCTCCGTGGCCGTGCCGGACGCTGCCGAACACCTCGCCGATCTGGTGGAAAAGACGGCGGGCTAGCCGCCTCGGGATCGCGTGCTACGGTCGGGCGAGACCGCTTCGCGCGGCGAATTCCGGGGGAAGCTTCATGAACAAGGCCAGTTGCGCCGCCGTGCTCGCCGCCTTGGCCATGAGCAGTCCGGTTCACGCCCAGGCCCTGTTCTCCGGCGAAACCTATGCCGAGGCCGCCGCCGCGCGGGGCCAGCTCGCCTTCGCCCAGAACTGCTCGATGTGCCACGGCGCCGACCTGTCGGCGGGACCGTTCGCCGGGGCGCTGAAGGGCGCGGTGTTCGAGGGCCATTGGCGGGGTAAGGGCGGCAGTCCGGCGGTGCTGGAGTTCACTCAGGCGCGGATGCCCCCGGCGGGGCCCGGCTCGCTCGGCGGTCCGGCCTATGCCGATATCGTCGCCTATATCCAGAAGGCCAACGGAGCGGCCCCCGGCAAGTCCGACACGCCCGCAGCGGCGCCGCTGCGTGAGGCCGCCAATTCCGGCAGGCCGCCGCCGACCGTTCCCGCCGACGCCAAGGCCCGGGCCGTGCTGGCGGCGCGCAAAAGCAAGCTGGATGGTCTGACAGCCGTCACCGCCGCCATGCTGGAGACACCGCCCGAGGCTGACTGGCTGATCTGGCGTCGGGACTACCAGTCGTTGGGGTTCAGCGGGCTGAAGCAGATCGGCAAGGCCAATGTGGCGGGCCTGCGCCCGGCCTGGAGCTGGAACCTGCCGCCCAGCCAGAACGAGATGACGCCCCTGGTGCATGACGGGGTGATGTTCGTGCAGAGCGGCAACAGCGTGCAGGCGCTGGACGCCGCCACCGGCGAGCAGCTATGGCGCTACACCCGGCCCCTGGCCGCCGCCCCTGGCTGACGGGCGCGGCGCCCGCGCCAAGACCCTGGCCATCTATGGGACCAAGCTGCTGGTCCCCACCGCCGACAGGCACATGATCGCCCTGGACGTGCGAACCGGAGCCCTGCTGTGGGACCACGATGTGGTGGGCGAAGACGCCTTGCAGCTGAACAGCGGTCCGATCGTGGCCAAGGGCAAGGTGATCATCGGCGCGGCCCTGAACGTCGCCAAGTCGCCCGGCGGCTGCTTCATCGTGGCGCTGGACGTGGAGACCGGCCGCGAGGTCTGGCGCTTCAACACCATCGCCCGGCCCGGTCAGCCCGGCGGCGACAGCTGGAACGGCGCGCCGGTCGATGAACGCTACGGCGGCGGGGTGTGGACCTCGGGTAGCTACGATCCGGCGCGCAACCTGCTGTTCTTCGGCATCGGCAACACCTACGACACCGGCACCCTGCTGCTGCCCCATCCGCGCAAGGGCGAGTCCAACGACGGGCTCTACACCGCCTCGACCGTGGCCATCGATCCGGACACCGGCAAGCTTGTGTGGTTCTACCAGCACATGAACCGCGACGTCTGGGACCAGGACTGGGCCTTCGAGCAGACCCTCGCCAGCCTGCCCATCGACGGCAAGCCGCGCGACGTGGTGATCACCGCCGGCAAGCTCGGCATCTTCGACGTGATCGACCGGGCGACCGGCAAGTATCTGTTCTCCAAGGATCTGGGGCTGCAGAATCTGGTCACCGCCATCGACCCGGTGACCGGCCACAAGACCACCGATCCGGCCCTGGAGCCGGAGGCGGGCAAGACCCGGATCGTCTGCCCGAGCACCACCGGCGCCCGCTCCTGGCCCGCCACCTCGCTCGATCCGCAGACCCACATCGTCTATGTGCCGATGACGGAATCCTGCATGCAGTACAGCTTCACGCCGCGCCCGCCCGAAGAGGTGGCCGCTGGCGGCGTGGACATCCGCTATCCCAATCAGGCGCGGCCGGACTCCGACGGCAATTTCGGGCGCATCCAGGCGGTCAACCTGGAGACCCGCCAGGTGGTCTGGACCCATCGCCAGCGCGCGCCCATCGCCAGCTCAGCTCTGGCCACGGCGGGCGGGGTAGTGTTCGCCGGCTCGACCGACCGCCGTTTCAGCGCCTATGACGCGGCCACCGGCAAGGTCCTGTGGGACACGCCGCTGAACGCCTCGCCCAGCTCCTCGCCGATCACCTACACGGCGGGCGGCGCGCAATATGTGGCGGTGGTGACCGGCGGCGGGGGCGCCTACGACAGCGACGGCCAGGCCCTGATCGCGGAAGGCGTGGCGCCCGCGGCGGGCGTGACGGTGATGGTCTACAGGCTTGGCAAGTGACGGTGGTCGGCGGTTTTGCCTCCGCCGGGCAAATCAGCTAGCCCTTCGGCATGAAGCAGCGTTCCGTCCCCTTCGACATCGGGCCGATCCATTTCATCGGCATCGGCGGCATCGGCATGAGCGGCATCGCCGAGATCATGCTGCGCACCGGCTATGTGGTGCAGGGCTCCGACGCCAAGGCCTCAGCCAATACCGAGCGGCTGGAGAAGCTGGGCGCCCGTATCTTTGTCGGCCATGACGCCAGCCATGTCTCGGGCGCGGCCGCCGTGGTCTATTCCACCGCCGTGAAGGCGGACAATCCCGAGATGATTGCCGCCCGCGCCGCCCACGTGCCCCTGGTGCGCCGGGCCGAGATGCTGGCCGAGCTGATGCGCCTTCAGTCCTCGGTCGCGGTGGGCGGCACACACGGCAAGACCACCACCACCTCGATGGTCGCCTGTCTGATGGACGCGGGGGGGCTGGACCCGACGGTGGTCAACGGCGGCATCATCAACGCCTACGGCACCAACGCCAAGGTGGGCGAGGGCGACTGGATCGTGGTGGAAGCCGACGAGAGCGACGGCAGCTTCCTGCGCCTGAAGTCCACCGTGGCCATCGTCACCAACATCGATCCCGAGCATCTGGACCACTACGGCGACTTCGACGCCGCCAAGAAGGCGTTCCGCGATTTCGTCGAGAACGTGCCTTTCTATGGGTTCGCCGTGGTCTGCCTGGATCACCCCGAGGTGCAGGCCCTGGCCGCCACGGTGGAGAACCGGCGGCTGATCACCTACGGCGTCAATCCGCAGGCGGAGGTGCGCGCCACCAACATCAGCATGGGGCCGGACGGCGCCAAGTTCGACGTGACCCTGGCCATTCGCGGCCAGCAGAAGGTCAGCCTGAAGGACCTGCGCCTGCCCATGGCGGGGCAACACAATATGCTGAACGCCCTGGCCGCCATCGCCGTGTCGCGCGAACTGGGCGTGTCGGACGAAGCCCTGCGCTCGGGGCTCGCCAGCTTCGGCGGGGTCAAGCGGCGCTTCACCACCACGGGCGTGGTCAATGGCGTGCGGGTGATCGACGACTACGGCCACCATCCGGTGGAGATCGCCTCGGTGCTGACCGCCGCGCGCGCGGTGTCGACGGGCAAGGTGATCGCCGTGGTGCAGCCGCACCGCTTCACCCGCCTGCGTGACCTGTTCCAGGACTTCTGCTCCTGCTTCAACGACGCCGACGAGGTGATCGTGGCGGATGTCTACACCGCCGGCGAGGCGCCCATTCCCGGCGTCGACCGCGACGCCCTGGTGGCGGGTCTGACCCGCTGGGGCCACCGCAACGCGCTGCCGCTGCAGAGCGCCGCCGACCTGCCCGCAATCATCGCCCGCGACTCGGCGCCCGGCGACGTCGTGGTGCTACTGGGGGCCGGCGACATCACCACCTGGTCCTACGCCCTGCCGGCCCAGCTCGAAGCCCTGGCCAAATAGGGTGAGTGGCTGGCGGAATCATCTGCCGCCGGTCCGAGGCCGCCTGGAGCGGGACGCGCCGCTGGCGCCCTTCACCTGGTTCCGCGTGGGCGGGCCCGCCGACCTGCTGTTCATTCCCGAGGACGAGGACGATCTGGCCGCCTTTCTGACGGCGTTGGACCCGGCTGTCCCGGTGCTGCCGATCGGGGTGGGCTCCAACCTGCTGGTGCGGGACGGCGGGGTCGAGGGCGTCGTGATCCGCCTGGGCCGGGGCTTTTCCAAGGTCGAGGCGCGGGACGGGCTGCGTATCTTCGCCGGGGCCGGCGTGCCTGACGCGGTGCTGGCGCGCGAGGCGGCCAAGGCCGGGATCGCCGGGCTGGAGTTCTATCGCGGTGTGCCGGGCTCGATTGGGGGCGCCTGCGTAATGAACGCGGGCTGCTACGGCTCGGAGACCAAGGACGTGCTGGTGGAGGCCTATGCGATCGACCGGTCGGGCGCCCGGCGGGTGTTCTCGAACGCCGAGATGGGCTTCGTCTACCGCAAGTCCGCCGCGGCAGCCGCCGGAGGACTGATCTTCACCGGCGCGCTTTTTGAAGGTGCGGCCGACGAGCCGGCCGCCATCCTCGAGCGCATGGACGACATCACCGCCCGACGCGAGGCGGCCCAGCCGATCCGCGAGAAGACCGGCGGCTCGACCTTCAAGAACCCACCTGGGGACAGTTCCTGGCGGCTGGTGGACGCGGCGGGCTGGCGCGCGAAGCTCTTTGGCGGCGCGATGTTTTCGGACAAGCACGCCAACTTCCTGATCAATACGGGGGAGGCGACCGCCGCCGACCTGGAAGGTCTGGGGGATGCGGTGCGCGCGGACGTAAAAGCGAAGTTCGGCGTGGATCTCGAATGGGAGATCAAGCGCGTGGGGAGACCGGCCTGATGAAGCACGCTCGCGGACTGATCCTGGGCGCGGCCCTGGCCGCCGTCGCTCTGCCCGCCTTCGCCCAATCGGTCGCCATCGGGGCGATGGAGGAGCGGCTGCGCGAGCGGGGGCTGTCGGGCTCAGGCTCCTACGACATTCTGGAATCGCTGACGACGGAAGTCGGTCCGCGCCCCGCCGGTTCTCCCGCCATCGCCAGGGCGAAGGACTGGGCCATGGCCAAGATGACGTCACTGGGGTTCAGCAACGTCCACGCCGAGCCCTACAGCATCTGGGCCTGGTTCAAGGGGGTGGAGACAGCGGAAGTCACCGATCCTTTCCCGCAGCCCATGGTCATCACCGGCCTCGGCGGCTCGGTCGCCACGCCGCCGGGCGGACTGGAGGCGGAGATCGTGCTGTTTCCGACCTTCGAGGCCCTGGCCTCGGCGCCCGCCAATTCCCTGACCGGCAAGATCGCCGTGCTGACCGAGCATATGGGCCCTAACGACAGCGCCACCGGCTACGGGACCGCCAACCGCTGGCGCCGCCGAGGTGCATCGGAGGCGGCCAAGCGCGGGGCGGTGGGCTTCATGCTCCGGTCCCTGGCTACCAACAACGTCCGCCAGCCGCACTCGGGCGCCATGAACTACGAGGAGGGCCTTCCCAAGATCCCCGCCGCGGCCCTGAGCGGCCCTGACGCCGACCAGCTGGAGCGGATGGCGCGGCGCGGCAAGCCGATCAAGGTCAAGTTCACCCTGCTGCCGACCTATCTGCCTCAGGCCACGACCTGGAACGTGGTGGGTGAAATCCCTGGTTCGGCAACGCCGGACGAAGTGGTGCTGGTGTCGGGCCATATGGACAGCTGGGGCCTGGGCACGGGGGCGATCGACGATGGGGCAGGGGTCGCCATCACCATGGCCGCCGCGCATCTGGCCGGCGAGCGCCATCCCAGGCGGACCATCCGCATGGTGCTGTGGGGCGCCGAGGAAACCGATCAGGCCGGCGACGCCTACGCCAAGGCCCACGCCGCCGACGCGTCCAAGATCGTGATCGCGGGCGAGAGCGATTTCGGCGCCCAGCATGTGATGTATTTCCAGACCCCGGCGGGCAGCCAGGACCTGCCGGCGATCAAGACCCTGACCGAGGCGCTGAAGCCGCTGGGCGTGACCTATAACCGCGAGCCGTCCAAGTTCGGCGGCGACGACATCGGCCACCTCGTGTCGCTGGGCGTGCCGCAGTTGTCGATGCGCCAGGAGGGCGCGCACTACTTCGACATCCACCACTCGGCCGAGGACACGCTGGACAAGGTCGACCCCGCCGAGATGGATAAGGCCACCGCCGTCTGGGCCGCGACCATCTACGCCCTGGCTCAATCCGGCGTGGACTTCAGGAAGGCCGCGCCGGCCAAGCCCTAGGCCGCGTCCTAGTAGCGCCGGTCGCCGTAGTAGCCGCGACGCTCGCCGCAGGGGTTGTCGCGCTTGGCGACCTGATTGCCGATCACTGCGCCGGCGGCTCCACCGACCACCGCCCCGGCGGCGTCGTCCTTGGCGATGGCGGCGCCCGCCGCTGCGCCCACCAGCGCGCCGCCGATGGTCGCCGCGGTGCGGTCGTTCTGATAGTCGCGTTGGCAGGCGGAGGTGTAGCGGCCGTTGGAATCGTAGCCGCTGGTGGCGCAGCCGCCGAGGGTGAGGGCGGCGATCAAGCCGGACAGGATCAGTGCGGACTTCATGGCAGTCTCCATTTGCTGATCATTAAACGGCGTTCGCTGAGCCGCGTTCCGCGTGGTCGGGTTCCCGCTCTTCCCCAATCCGGCGACACCCTTTAAGCGCTGGGAAGCCTGACCGGAGTCTTCCATGACCAAGCCGCTCGCCGGCCGCCATATCGCCGTCCTTCTGGGCGGACTGTCGCCTGAACGCGATGTGTCGCTGGTGTCGGGCGCCGCCTGCGCCGACGCGCTGGAGCGGCTGGGGGCCAGGGTCAGCCGGGTGGATGCTGGTCGCGACCTTGCCCAGGTGCTGACCGCGCTCAAGCCCGACCTGGCCTTCAACGCCCTGCACGGCGCCTGGGGCGAGGACGGCTGCGTGCAGGGGGTGCTTGAGACGCTGGACCTGCCCTACACCCACTCCGGCGTGCTGTCCTCGGCGCTGGCGATGGACAAGGCCAAGGCGAAGGCGGTGATGGCGGCGGCGGGGGTCACGGTGCCCGGCGGCGGCCTGTTCAATCGCTTCGAGGCGGCTCGCGAACATGTGATGCCCCCGCCCTATGTGGTGAAGCCCAACGCGCAGGGCTCTTCGGTCGGCGTCTTCCTGGTGTTCGAGGGCGCCAACGGCCCGCCGCAGGAGTTGGCCCAGCCCTCCTGGACCTTCGGCGAAGAGGTGATGATCGAGCCCTATATCCGCGGCAAGGAGCTGGCCGTGGCGGTAATGGGCGACAGGGCGATCTCGGTGACCGACATCGTCGCGGCCACCGGCTTCTACGACTACGAGGCCAAGTACGGGGAGGGCGGTTCCAAGCACATCGTGCCCGCTGAGATTGCGCCGGAGATTTTCGAGCTGGCCCTGCGTCAGGCTGAGCTGGCGCACGCCAGTCTTGGTTGCCGGGGCCTTACGCGATCGGACTTCCGTTATGACGACCTTAACCAAAAACTGGTCCTGTTGGAGGTCAATACCCAGCCCGGGATGACGCCTACCTCGCTCGCGCCAGAGCAGGCGGCCCACGTGGGCGTTTCGTTCGATGATTTGATCCTTTGGATCGTGGAGGAAGCCTATGGTCGCGGTGGCACGGGGGGAGCGCAGTCTAGCTAAGCCGCGCTCTAAATCCGCCTTCGCGACCCGCGCCGCCGCGCCGCAAGGCCGCGCCCGCGCTTCCGCCCCCAGCTCCGCCGCCCAAGCCTCCGCGCCGTCCCAGTCCTCCCCGCGCGGCCTCGGCCCGCGCGCCGCCATCGCCCTGGCTGTGGTGGTGATCGGCGCGGGCGCCGCCGGCGCCGTCCTGCTGGCCCATCGTGGCGAACGCCACGCTCCCGCCCCTGTGCAGACCGCCGACGCCCGACCGACCCTGCTCGGCCGCGCTCTGGCGCCGCTCGGCTTCACCCTGCAGCAGGTGCATGTGCAGGGCGCCCCGGACCTGGCTCAGGCCGACATCCTGCGCACCGCCGGCCTCAGCAAGGGCCAGCCCATCGTCGGCATCCATCTGGACGACCTGCGCAAGCGCATCGAGACCAACGGATGGGTCAAGCAGGCCAAGGTGGTGCGGCTGCTGCCCGACACCCTGGTGATCGCCGTGGAGCCGCGCATCCCGCAGGCGGTGTGGCAGCACCTGGGCGTGGCCAAGGTGGTGGACGGCGAGGGCAAGGTGATCGGCGACGCCGACCCGGGCCGCTTCCCCGACCTGCCGCTGGTGGTGGGCGACGGCGCCGCCGAACAGGCCGCCACCCTGCTGCCGCTGCTGCACGGCCGCGCCAAGCTGATGAACAAGGTCGACGCCCTGATCCGCGTCGACGGCCGCCGCTGGGACATGCGGCTCAAGGACGGGGCGATTATCCAGCTGCCGGCGGTCGGCGAGGATTCGGCCCTCATTCAACTGGATCAACTGGACCAGAAGGAACGGGTCCTGGACCTGGGTTTCGAACGTATCGATCTGCGTGATCCCGATCTGGTGGCTGTGCGGCCGAAGGCATCGCAAGCCCCTGTCGTTACTGGAGCAGCGGCGGCGCCGCAGCAGACGAAGAACTAGAGTTTTTGGGTATTGGGCGGGGCCTTCAAAATGAGGGTTTCGAATTGGGAGTCGGCAGAATGTCGAAGCTTGAAGATCGGCGGGAGGCGCGGGACGGCCTAAAGGCCCTGACCCCTCGCCAGCAAGTGACCGCTGCTGTGGATTTGGGCGCCTCCAAGGTGGCCTGTTTCATCATGAAGCCCGATGGCGTGCGCAGGTCCGACCGGACGCTGCTGCCGGCCGGCGTCGGCTACATCCAGTCGCGCGGGGTGCGCGGCGGGGCCATCGTCAACACTGAAGAGGCCGTCGAAGCCATCGCCCAGGCGGTGGAGCGGGCCGAGACCATGGCTGGGGTCAGCGTCTCGGGCGTGACCGTGGCCATCTCGGGCGGGCAGCTGTCCAGCCGCCGGGTCCGGGTCGACATCTCCATCGGCGCCCGGCCGATCTCGGACCACGACTGCAACCGCGCCATCGCCCAGGCCGTGGCTCAGTCCAAGGCCGTCGGCCGCCGCCCGATCCATCTGCTGCCGATCGCCTGGTCGGTGGACGCCCAGGGCGGGGTCAAGGATCCGCGCTCCATGTTCGGCCGCGTGCTGGGCCTGGAGTTGCTGGTGGTGTCGATCAGCGAAAGCGCCTTCCAGACCCTCAGCTACTGCGTCGAGCGCGCCCACCTGACCCTCGAAGGCGTGGTCGCCGCGCCCTTCGTCTCGGCCCTGGCTTCGGTCGAGGACGACGAGATGGACCTTGGCTGCATCTGCATCGACATGGGCGGCGGCTCGACCGCCGTCTCGGTCTTCTCCAACGGCTCGCTGGTCCATGTGGA
>CAIYVC010000049.1 GCA_903929535.1 uncultured Caulobacteraceae bacterium
CAACCCGACCGGCAATTTCGTGATCGGCGGCCCGGATGGCGACTGCGGCCTGACCGGGCGCAAGATCATCGTCGACACCTACGGCGGCGCGGCGCCCCACGGCGGCGGCGCTTTTTCCGGCAAGGACCCGACCAAGGTCGACCGCTCGGCCGCCTACATGTGCCGCTACCTGGCCAAGAACGTCGTGGCCGCGGGTCTGGCGGACAAGTGCACCATCCAGATCGGCTTCGCCATCGGCGTGTCCAAGCCGCTCAGCTTCTACGTCGATCTGGTCAATGGCCAGGTGGACCCGGCCAAGCTGGAAAAGCTGCTGCCGGAACTGGTGGGCGGCGCTACCCCGCGCGCCATCCGCGAGCACCTGCAACTGAACCGCCCGGTCTACGCCCGCAGCGCCGCCTACGGTCACTTCGGCCGCACGCCCGACGCCGACGGCGGCTTCTCCTGGGAAAAGACCGATCTGGCCGATGAACTGAAGCGGTTGGCGTAGCTCGCGCTCAAGCAGCCGCTAGGCGGTAGCGCTCAAAAAATTAGACTCCTCTAGACGTTCTGCTCTTCAACCATTCGGCGCCGGCCTTGTCGGTGACCGTCTTGGGAACGATGTCGGTCCCTGACATCAGGGTGTCGATGCGCCATTGGCGGACGATGGCCTGATCGCCTTCGCCGATATGCTGGCGCAGGATTTCCTTGATCGAGGTCTGCAGATAGCCGTCGCCGACCGCCGCCATCCCGCCTTCGCGGAAGGGGTTGGTCGACAGCTCCACCTTGAACTGGCCGGTCGGCTGGCGCCGGGCGTAGGATACCTCTCCGTCGAAGGCCATCTCGGCGAAGGCGAACGGATCGCCGGCGGCACGCATCTGCTGCTGCACCGGACCGCTGGAGGACAGGGGGCGGCGGCGGTCGAGCATGAACAGGCAGTGGTCGCCCGCGATGAGCAGGCCCCCGTCGCGCGGGCGGGTCAGGCCGTCCAGCCCCGTTTCGAACATCAGTCGCAGGCCCACCAGCAGGCCGCCTGAGCGCGGTTGCAGGCGCCAGTCCAGGGCATAGGCGCCGCTTCTGGCCGTCTCGATCACGCTGGCGCCCAGCCGGCGCTGCAGCACGCCGGGCTCCGGCCAGCTGTCGAAGGGTTGGAAGGCGGCGCCGGTCTCGCGCACCAGGGCCTCGTCCGACCAGCTGGCGTCCGCCACCCCGCCGTCGACCACCGCCAGCTCCAGCAGTTCAGCCACCGAGCAGCCGTGAAAACCCGAGCGCGCCGAGACATCGGGCCGGCCGGTGGGCACGCGCAGGTCGCCGGCCATGCCGTGCGCCTGCACACGGATCACGCGGGTGGCCGTATCCTCCGTCCCGTCCGCGAACGCGGCGCCGCGAAGATGGAAACACCCTTGCGCCCATTCAGGGACGGCGGCGTGCGAAGAGCGCGGCGCGAAGTCCGCCAGTTCTTCCAGCGTCATGGAATGGGTGGTCCGCAAATCATCGCCAATTACGGTCTCAGCCTCGCCCAATACCCAAGCTTCGATTCCCGCTTGGCCCAACACCGCCGGCGCCCGCCCGAGGTGCGTGCAATTCGGCGTATCCAGTCCGTTTTTAGGGCGCCCGCTTTACGATGGGGGTGGGGACAGTCGCCAACTTTTCAGGGGCTCCGGACCGGTTCGATCGGCGCTAGGGTCGAAGATCGCGAAGACCCTTTGCAGGACCTCCTACCCCTTGATGAACCGGCGCCGGGCTTAACGATGCAGCGGTTGATGAACCTCCGCCCCAAGGGCGGCGCGCGGCTGCTGCTGGGCCTTTTGCCGATCCTGGCGGTGCTGCTGCTCTACCTCGGCGCCTCGGCGGCCTGGCGCATCGACGGCGATCCCAAGAGCGCGATCCTGCCGCCCCCCACCGCCATGGCCGGGGCTCTGCTGTCCCTCACCAGCGCCAACCCCGCCACCGGCCACGCCGCCCTTCTGGAGGACACCGCGCTCAGCCTCGGGCGCCTGTTCGCCGCCCTGGTCATCGCCACCGCTGCCAGCCTGCTGATGGGCCTGGCCCTGGGGCTGCTGCCGTTCAAGCGCGTGGCCTGGGGTCCGCTGCTGCGCGTCGTGGCGGCGATCCCGCCGATCGCCATCCTGCCGGTGCTGTGCGTGGCCTTCGGTCTGGGCGAGGGGACCAAGATCGCCCTGCTGGTGTTGGGCGTCGCACCCCTGATGATCCGCGATCTGGCCGCCCACATCGCCGCCATTCCCGAGGAGCAGCTGGTCAAGGCCCAGACCCTGGGCGCCTCTACCTGGCAGACCGCTCTGCGCATCGCCCTGCCCCAGGCCCTGCCGCGCCTGATCGCCTCCGTACGCGCCTCGCTCGGCCTCGCCTGGGTGCTGCTGATCGCCACTGAGGCCCTGGCCGCGGACGGCGGGCTCGGCTTCCGCATCTTCGAGGCGGGCCGCCGCATGCAGATGGACGTCATCATCCCCTACGTCGCCTGGATATCCCTGCTGGCGGTCGCCGCCGACTTCATCCTGGCCCAGGGCAGCCGCAGGGCGTTCGGCTGGGCGCATCCCGCGCCAAAGATTTCGAGGGGAGCCTCGCGATGAGCGTGCTTCCGCTCCGCTCCAAGCTGCGGGTCGTGCAGCCCCCGGCCCCGGTCCTGACCTTCGAGGATGTCTGGGTGGAGTACGGCGAGACCGTCGTGCTGGAGCGGCTCAGCCTGCAGGTTGCGTTGGGCAGCTTCGTCACCCTGGTTGGACCTTCCGGGGTCGGCAAGAGCACCCTGTTGCGGCTGGTGATCGGCCTGGAGGCGCCCGCGCGGGGCCGGGTGCTGCTGGACGGCGAGCCTGTCGGCGCCGAGCCCGGGCCGGACCGAGGCGCCATCTTCCACAAGGGCAGCGTCTTTCCGCACATGACCGCCCTCGACAACGTGGCCTTCGGTCTGGACTGCGCGGGGGCGCCGCTGCTGGGCCGGCTGTTCGGCGCGCGGCGGCGGGCGGCGGTGGCCGAGGCCGAGGCCATGCTGGCCCGCGTTGGGCTCAAGGAGGATCGCGGCCTCTATCCCTCACAGATGAGCGACGCCCAGCGCCAGCGGCTGGCCCTGGCCCAGGCCCTGATCGCCCGCCCCCGCGTGCTGGTGCTCGACGATCCGCTCGGCGGCATGGACCCCGGTGTGCGCCAGGACCTGCAGGAACTGATCGGCGACCTCTGGCAGGGCCGCGACCTGACGGTGATGATGGTCACCCGCGACATCAAGGAGGCCTTCCGCCTCGGCACCCGGGTCATCGCGCTCGACAAGCGCCGCCGCGATCCCCAGGCCCCCGGCCGCTTCGGCGCCACGGCGGTCTATGACTTCGTGCTCGACCGCAAGTCGCCGCTGGGCATGCTCAGCGAGATGGAGGCGGTGCAGGAGATGGTCGATCCATCGCCGCTCTTCTCCGAATGGCCGGAACTGACGCCCTAGCCGTTGCGCCGGAATGGGCTAGGTTCGCCTTCCGCATCCGAGAGCCGTTCATGTCCTCCTACCCCGCGTTCAGCCGCCGCCCTGACTCCACCGAAGGTCTCGTCGACCTGCGCAGCGACACCGTCACCCGCCCCTCCCAGGCGATGCTCGAGGCCATGATCCGCTCGCCCGTGGGCGACGACGTCTGGGGCGATGATCCGACCATCAACGAACTGGAAGCGGCCACGGCGGCGCGGGCCGGCAAGGCGGCGGGTGTCTTCTTCCCCTCCGGCACCCAGAGCAACCTGGCGGCCCTGATGGCCCACTGCACGCGCGGCGAGGAATATATCGTCGGCCAGCGGGCCCACACCTACCGCTACGAAGGCGGCGGCGCCGCGGTCCTGGCCAGCATCCAGCCCCAGCCGGTGGAGAACGCCCCGGACGGCACCCTGCCGCTTGATCGGGTGAAGGCGGACATCAAGCCGGACGATTCCCACTTCGCCGTCACCCGCCTGCTGGCGCTCGAGAACACCATCGACGGCAAGATCCTGCCGCCCGCCTATGTCGATCAGGCGGCGGCCCTGGCGCGCGGCGCGGGCCTGTCGATGCATCTGGACGGCGCCCGAGCCTGGAACGCGGCGGTCGGCGGCGGGGTCTCGCTGGAGGCTGTCTGCGCGCCCTACGATTCGGTGTCGCTGTGCTTCTCCAAGGGCATGGGCGCGCCGGTGGGTTCGGTGCTGGCGGCCAGTGAAGCCTTGGCCGCCAAGGCCCGCCGGGTGCGCAAGATGCTCGGCGGCGGCATGCGCCAGGCGGGGATAATGGCCGGTGGCTGTCTCTACGCCCTGGAGCACAATATCGAACGGCTGGCCGAGGATCACGACAACGCCGCCCGCCTCGGCCGGGGCCTGGCCCAGATCGCCGAGCTTCGGCTGGAAGCCGTCAACACCAACCTGGTGTTCGTGCACATGGCGCCCGAGCACTGCAAACCGCTGGAAGCCTTTGCCAAGTCGCGCGGGGTCATCGTGGCCCTGGGTCCGCGCGCTCGTTTGGTGCTGCACATGGACGTTTCGGCGGCGGGCGTGGACAGCACGGTCGAGGCGTTCAAGGCCTATTTCGCCGGGCTTTAGGCCAGAATGCTGCGGCCTATGCTGCGCAGCATTGGCTCGTTCCAAGCTCTGAAGGCTAAGGAATCTGGCGACTTATGCTGCACCCGAGCGGGTGCAGCAAAGTCAAAGAAATCAAGATGTTAGTACGAAGTGGCCGGCACTCATGTTGCGTTGCGGCATGAGTGCCGTGCGCCCCCTGTCCCCGGTCCTTTAGAAGACAGCGGCGGTCAGGGCCAAGGCGGCGACGAAGGTGATGGCGAGGGTCGCCCCAGCAGCGATGCTGAGACGGGCCGCCAGGTCTGAAGAGGTCTTCAGGGACATGGTCTTTCTCCCGGCTCTGCAGGGGCCGGCGGGATGCCGGCCGATCAGAGATCTGTATGGCCGCTCCACCGCTCGGGGAGGAGGAGGGGGAGCGGCCACGAGAGATAGATAGGAACTGGAATTGCGATATCAATGATACCGCACAACAAACTTCGCCTTGGAGCGGCGCCAGGCGCGCCGGGCGGCTCTAACGCCCGATCTTGCCCAGTTCCGCCATCAGTTCAGGGACGATGGTCTTGTAGTCGCCCACTAGGCCGTAGTCGGCCACGCCGAAGATAGGGGCGTCGGGGTCCTTGTTGATGGCCACGATCACCCGGGCGTCCTTGATGCCGGCCAGGTGCTGAATGGCGCCGGAGATGCCGATGGCGATGTAGAGGTCGGGGGCCACCACCTTGCCGGTCTGGCCGACCTGATAGTCGTTGGGCGCATAACCGGCGTCCACGGCGGCGCGCGAGGCGCCGATGGCCGCGCCCAGCTTGTCGGCCAGGGGCTCCAGCACGCCCTTGAACTCTTCTTCCGATCCTAGCGCTCGGCCGCCGGAAATGACGATCTTGGCCGAACCCAGCTCGGGACGGCCCGACTTGACCTGATCCTGGGAAACGAACCGCGAGGCCGAGGATCCGGGACCGGGAGCCAGAGTCTCGATGGCGGCGGCCCCGCCCTCGGGCGCGGCTTCGAACACGGTCGGGCGGATGGTGGCCAGCACCTTGGCGTCCGAGGTCCTGACGGTCTCCAGCGCATTGCCGGCATAGATCGGGCGGACAAAGGTCTTGGCGTCGACCACCGCGACCACTTCATTGATCGGCGCCAGGTCCAGCCGGGCCGCCAGGCGCGGGATCAGGTTCTTGCCGGCGGAGGTCGAGGGCGCCAGCACCGCGTCATAGCCGCCGAGGATCGGCAGCAGGGCGGCTTCCTCGGCCTCGACGATGCCCTGGCCCAGCGCGTCGCTTTCGGCCAGCAGCACCTTGCGCACCCCCGAAATCCTGGCGGCGGCCTCGGCGGCGGCCTTGGCCCCGGAGCCCAGCACCACGATGTCGATCTCTCCGCCGATCTTGGCGGCCGCGCTCACCGTCTTGGCGGTGGTCTCGCGCAGAGAGGCGTTGTCGTGATCGGCGATGACGAGCACGGCCATCAGAGCACCCCCGCTTCAGTCTTCAGACGCTGGACAAGATCGGCGGCGCTGGCGACCACGATCCCTGCCTTGCGGACATCGGGTTCGCTCACCTTGACCACGGTCAGGCGCGGCGCGGTATCGACGCCGTAGTCGGCCACGGCCTTGACCTCGATCGGCTTCTTCCTCGCCTTCATGATGTTGGGCAGAGAGGCGAAGCGCGGCTCGTTCAGGCGCAGGTCGGCGGTAATTACCGCCGGCAGGTCCACGCTGATGGTCTGCAGCCCGCCGTCCACCTCGCGGGTGACCTCGGCCTTGCCGCCTGAAATCTCGACTTTCGAAGCGAAGGTCGCCTGGGGCCGATCCATCAGGGCCGCCAGCATCTGACCCACCGCATTGTTGTCGCCATCGATGGCCTGTTTGCCCATCAAAACGAGATCAGGCTTTTCCTGGTCGACCAGCGCCTTCAGCAGCTTGGCCACCGCCAGGGGCTCCAGGTCCTGATCCGTCTGGATCAACAGGCCCCGGTCCGCGCCCATGGCCAGGGCGGTGCGGATGGTGTCCTGCGCCTGGGCCGGGCCGATGGAGACGGCCAGGATGTCGGTGGCGACGCCCTTTTCCTTCAGCCGGACCGCCTCTTCCACGGCGATCTCGTCGAAGGGGTTCATCGACATCTTCAGGTTGGCCAGATCCACGCCGGTCTTGTCCGCCTTCACGCGAACCTTGACGTTGTAGTCCAGCACTCTCTTGACGGGCACGAGCAGCTTCATGGGGGCGTCCTAAACAGTCCTCGGCGCCGCCGCAAGCGGCTGCGGCCTCTGCCTAAAATTGGCGAGACAGACTGTCAATTTCGGGACGCAGAGCGGACACGAGATATCGTTCGCTTTTCGTTCTAAAAATTAACCATAGTAAATTCCGGGTTAATGCCCGTTTGTTCTCGTTTCCCCTCGGAGTCGCTTTCCGAAATGGCCGAAAGGCCGCCCTGGGCCGGGCGCGGGGATTCACCTTGATTGGCCCAGGGCGTGCTCAGTTCGTTAGCCGGGAAGCTTCTCGCGGAACGGGCCGTGGCAGGCGCCGCAGCCGACCTTGCCGAGATTGGCCTGGGCCGCGCCGACCTCTTCCGGCGTGCCGGTCTTGATGACGTCGGCTTCCTTCTGGGCGGTTTCCAGCAGGGTCTTGCTGATGGCCGCGAAGTGGTCGTGGTCGCTCCAGATTTCCGGCTTGGCGTTGCTCTTGCCAGGGTAATCTTTGGAACTGGTGCCGGGGATGAACAGGGCGACCAGCTTGGGGTTGCGGGCGATGATGTCGTTGATCGCGGCGGTGGCGGCCTCCTTGGAGCCCATGCCCTTGGCGTAGTCGCCGATCGCCTTGTTGTCGGCCGCCTGGGCCTTCATGAAGTCGATCCGGTTCTTGATAAGGGTTTCCTTGTCCACGACCACGTCGGCGACCTTCGCGGCCTCGGCGGCCTTCTTGGAGGCGACCTTGGCCTTCTTCACGGCGACTTTGGCCTTGGACTTGGCGACGCCGGCTTCCTTCTTGGCGTCCTTGGCCTCGGCCTTGGCGTCCTTGGTGGCGTCCGCGGTGGTCGCGGCGGTCTGGGCCACGGCATAGGCGCCGCCGGCGGTGGTCAGAAGCAGGGCCGCACAACTGGCCAGCAGGATGTTGGAACGCATTTCTTGTCTCCCGGATGAGGTTGCTCTGGGTACTGGCGCGGCGAGGCCGCATGTTCAGATGCTTACCTAGAACCATCTGAACACGGCTAAGGTTGCCGGTTCAGGCGCCGTTCATCCGGCTGGAGCGTCAGCCTCGGGCTGCCTGGGGCGCGTTCATGGCATAGGCGCGCACGTCCACCTCGAAGGCGCGGACCAGGGCGGCTTGATCGGAACTCACCTGACCGGCGCACGGTCCCAGGATCATCGACAACGGGCAGTGGCCCGCTTTAACGCCGCTGAACAGAACCAAAGCCAGTAGGCCGGCGCCCAATGCCACGCCCGCCAGATACGAGGCCACGCAGGCCTGGGAAATCCGGGGGTTCATGGTCTCTTGCTCCTCTGCCCTGGAGCGTCATGGATAGGCTGCGGTAGAGCTTGCGACAAACGACAAGCTGGCCGAGTCAGTTGATCTAAGATCAGTCGAAAGGCGCCGCCAGATCGATTTCCGCCTGCTCCATCAGCCAGGCGCGGAAGCGGCGGATGGCCGGCTGATCGGCGCGTTCGGGCAGACACAGGATCCAGTAGCTGTAGGGCCCCTCGATCACCTGTTTGAACGGCTTGACCAGCCGCCCGGCCCGCAGGTCGTCGATGGCCATGGGCCGGTGGCTCAGCACCACGCCGCGTCCGGACAGGGCCGCTTCCAGCTGCAGATAGGTGTTGCTGAGGCGCGGGCCCTTTTCGCCGTCGACCCCCGTCGCTCCCACGGACTTAAGCCAGTCGGGCCAGCGCGGCTCCAGCGGCAGGTATTCGCTGTCGTGCAGCAGGGTGGCGCCGGCCAGGTCCGACGGTTCGCGTAGCGGCTGATCGCCTTCCAGCAGGCGCGGGCTGCAGACCGGGAACATCTCGCCCGGCATCAGATAGTCCGCGTGCAGACCGGCGTACTGTCCGGGGCCATAGCGGACCGCGATATCCGCCTCGCGCGCCAGATCGACCGGGCGGTCGGCGGCGGACACCAGGATGTCGGCGTCCGGATAGCGCTCGTAATAGAGGTGCAGGCGCGGCACCAGCCACTTGGCGCCCATGGAATGCAGCACGCTGACCACCAGCGGTCCGTCGGCGCGCGGCCGCACCCGGGCCACCGCCTGTCCGATCCGCTCGAAGCCCTCGGTGACCCCCGCCGCCAGCCGTCCGCCGGCCTCGGTCAGCTTCACGGCGCGGTTGAAGCGGTCGAACAGGCGCACCCCCAGGTCCGCCTCCAACACCTTGATCTGGCGGCTGACCGCCCCCGGCGTGATCGATAGCTCCTCCGCCGCCCGGTCGAACCGGCCATGACGCGCGGCGGCTTCGAACACACGCAGGGCGTTGAGGGGCAGGCGGGAAAGCGCGCTCACCTCGCTAGTGGGCCTCGTCCCAGTTGGCGGCGTAGCGGGCGTCCACCACCAGCGGCACGCTCAGGGCCACGGCGGGCTCGGCGGCGCGCTCCATCACCGCGCGGGCCACGGCGCAGGTCTTGTCGGCCTCCTCGGCGGGGGCTTCGAACACCAGTTCGTCGTGCACCTGCAACAGCATCCGCGCCTTCAGCCCTTCGGCCTTCAGGGCGGCGGGCATGCGCGCCATGGCCCGGCGCACGATGTCGGCGGCGGCGCCCTGGATCGGGGCGTTGATGGCGGCGCGGTCGGCGAAGGCGCGTTCGGCGGGGGATGAGCCCTTGGTCGCCACATGGATCTTCCGCCCGAACAGGGTGGAGACATAGCCCTGGGCCCGCACCGTCTGCTTAATCTGGTCCATGTAGGCGTTGATGCCGGGGAAGCGCTCGAAATAGGTCTTGATGTAGGCCCCCGCCTCTTCGCGCGGGATCGACAGTTGGTTGGCCAGGCCAAAGGCGCTGATGCCGTAGATGATGCCGAAGTTGATCGCCTTGGCCCGGCGGCGCACGTCCGACGGCATGCCCTCGATCGGCACGCCGAACATCTCGGACGCGGTCATGGCGTGGATGTCCAACCCGTTAGCGAAGGCGGCCTTCAACTGCGGGATGTCGCCGATATGGGCCAGCAGCCGCAGCTCGATCTGGCTGTAGTCCGCCGAGATCAGCACATTGCCCGGCCCCGCCACGAAGGCCTGGCGGATCTTGCGCCCTTCCTCGGTGCGCACCGGGATGTTCTGCAGGTTGGGGTCGTTGGAAGACAGACGGCCGGTCGTGGTCGAGGCCAGGGCGTAGGAGGTGTGCACCCGCCCGGTCCGCTCGGACACCGCCGCCACGAGATTATCCGTGTACGTCCCTTTCAGCTTCGAGAGCTGGCGCCAGTCGAGCAGCAGGCGCGGCAGTTCGTGACTCTGGGCCAGGTCCTCCAGCACCGAAGCGTCGGTGCTCCATTCGCCCTTGGGGGTCTTCTTGCCGCCGGGCAGGCCCAGTTCGCCGAACAGCACCTCGCCGATCTGCTTGGGGCTGCCCATGTTGAACGGACGGCCGATGAGGGTCTGAGCCTTGGCCTCAAAGTCGGCCATACGCATGGCGAATTCCTGCGACAGGCGGCGCAGACGGTCCGGGTCGATCCGGATGCCGTGGCATTCCATCTCCGCCAACACGGCGGGCAGGGGCCGTTCCAGCGTCTCGTAGACGGTCAGGAGCCCCTCGCGCACCAGACGCGGACGCAGGATCTCGTAAAGCCGCAGGGTAACGTCGGCGTCCTCGGCGGCGTAGCAGGTCGCGGAGTCCAGCTTGACGTGCTTGAAGCTCTTCTGCGCCTTGCCGGTCCCGGCCACGGTCTTGAAGGCGATCGGCTCGTGGTCCAGCCACAGCTTGGCCAGCTCGTCCATGCCGTGGCCATGCAGGCCGCCCTCCAGCACATAAGAGATCAGCATGGTGTCGTCGATCGGCCCGACCATCACCCCGTAGCGCGACAGCACCGCCATGTCGTACTTGGCGTTCTGCGCCACCTTGAGCACCGCCGGGTCTTCCAGCAGCGGCTTCAAGCGCGCGATAACATCCGTACACGGAATTTGTCCGAGGTCCTCGGTGGCCTCGAAGGCCAGCCCGTCGCTCTCGTGTTCGTGCCCGACCGGGATGTAGCAGGCCTCGCCCGCTGCCACCGCCAACGATATCCCGCACAGGCCCGCATTGGCCGAGGACAGGGAGTCGGTTTCGGTGTCGAAGGCGACGACGCCCTTGGCGCGCGCCCGTGCGATCCAGCGGTCCAGGCTCTCCAGGTCGCGCACGCATTCGTAAGCCGTGGTGTCGATCGGCGCCGACCCCGGCGCGGCCTTCGTCGGCTGCGGCATATAGGAGGGGCTCATCACCGGCGCGGTGATCGGCTTGCCGCCTCCCATCGGCTTGGCCATGGAAGCGGACGGCGCATGCCCCGCTACGCCCACCCGGCGCGCCAGGGTGGTGAACTGCATCTCCTCCAGGAAGGCGCCGAGCGTTTCGGGTACGGGGTCGCGCGCCACGATCTCGTCCAGCGGCGCGGGCAGGGGCGTCTCGCAGTCCAGCGTCACCAGTTGCCGGGAAAGCCGGATCTGGTCGGCGAAGTCGATCAGCGTCTGGCGCCGCTTGTCCTGCTTCACCTCCGAGGCGCGGGCCAAAAGGGTGTCCAGATCGCCGTATTCGTTGATCAGCAGGGCCGCCGTCTTGATGCCGATCCCCGGAGCGCCCGGCACATTGTCCACGCTGTCGCCGCACAGGGCCTGGACGTCGACCACCTTGTCCGGCGTCACGCCGAACTTCTCGAACACCTGCTCGGGCCCGATGCGGACGTTCTTCATGGTGTCGAGCATCGAGACGCCGTTGCCGACCAGCTGCATCAGGTCCTTGTCCGACGAGACAATCACCGCCTCCCCGCCCAGGTCCCTGACCTTGCAGGCATAGGCCGCGATCAGGTCGTCGGCCTCGTAGCCCGGCAGCTCCAGGGCCGGCACGCCGAATGCCCGCGTCGCCTCGCGCACCATGGCGAACTGCGGGATCAGGTCCTCGGGCGGCGGCGGACGGTGGGCCTTGTACTGATCGTAGAGGGCGTTGCGGAAGGTCTTCTCGGAGTGGTCGAAGATCACCGCCAGATGGGTCGGCGCGTCCGGCTCCCCCTTCATGTCGCAGAGCAGCTTCCACAGCATGTTGCAGAAGCCCGACACCGCGCCCACCGGCATGCCGTCGGACTTGCGCGTTAGCGGCGGCAGGGCGTGATAGGCGCGGAAGATGTAGCCCGAGCCGTCCACCAGATAGACCCGCGTCCTGGGCCCGTCCTGGGTGGGTTCGCGCTGCTCCAGGGCGGCGTCGGCGGGGTCGATGATGTCGGTCATGGCGGCAGGATAGGCGGTCATCGCGACGCAGAGAAGCCCACGCGCTCGGCCCCCACGGCATTGAAAATCTAAACCCCGCCCTTTGAATTCTGGCTGTGGACAAACGGGCTTGTGAGTCAGGGTCCCCAGCGACCGGAGAAGCCGGCCCGACCAAGCGGTTCTGAGCCCATGTTGCACTTCCTGAGCGCGATCAATCCGCTCTACTCGCTGTCCGGCTTTGGCGTCGGCGTGCTGGTGGGGCTGACGGGCGTGGGCGGCGGTTCGCTGATGACGCCGCTGCTGGTCCTGGCGTTCGGCATCCACGCCACCACCGCTGTCGGCACCGACCTGCTCTACGCCGCGGCGACCAAGACGGTCGGCACCGCGGTCCACGGGGTCAGCGGCACCGTCGACTGGAAGGTCGTGGGGCGGCTCTCGGCGGGCAGCATCCCGGCCACCGTCATCACCCTGCTGGTCCTGTCGCGCCTGAAGGAAAACGCGTCCTCGGCCAATCACGCCCTCACCGTCGTGCTGGGCTTCGCCCTGATCGCCACCGCCATCGCCATCCTGTTCCGCCGCGCCATGCAGGACTTCTTCCGCAAGCGCACCGAAAACCTGAGCGTGCGCCAGATCACCGGCCTCACCGTGCTTCTGGGCGCCGTGCTGGGCGTACTGGTGTCGCTGTCCTCGGTCGGCGCCGGCGCGATCGGCGTCACGGTGCTGCTGATCCTCTATCCGGACCTGCCGGCGGGAAAGCTGGTGGGGTCCGACATCGCCCACGCCGTCCCCCTGACCCTGATCGCGGGCCTGGGCCACTGGCTGATCGGCTCGGTGGACCTGCACCTTTTGCTGTCGCTGCTGACCGGCTCGATCCCCGGCATCATCATCGGCAGCCTGATCGCCGCCCGCGTGCCCGACAAGGTGCTGCGCCCTATCCTGGCCTCGACCCTGGCCCTGGTAGGCGGCCGCCTGGCTTTCTAAATCCAGAAAGTCGCCCGGGCCCGCATCACATCTTGTGGTCGCGGGTGCAGACCATTTCCACCAACCGCACACCCGGACGCTTGGCGTAAGTCACCACTGTGCTCCAGGGCGCGGTGTAGGTGTTCGGATCGTCGATGGTGACGGTGTCCTGCAGGGTCTTGCCGCCGGCGACGAGCTTCAGCTTCTCGGTCACCTTCAGCGCTTCGGAGTGGGGCAGGCCTGCCTTGTCCAGCCAGGTCTTGTCGTTGAAGTTCGCCGTGGTCACCACCAGGGTCTGGCCTTCCCAGCGGGCTACCGCGTCGCCAAACCACTTGGGATCGGCGTCGGTCGGCAGCGCATCACCGATATAGATCAGCCGCTGGGTGTGGTTGGCCTGCTGCACGATGCTGAGCTGCTGGGGCTGCTGCAGGATCACCATCGGATAGGGGGCGTACATCAGGCGAGGGATACCGTGCGGCAGGCATTCGTCGATGGGATCGTGGGCCTTGCCGGCGGCGCGGTCGGCGACCCGCTTCTTGTAGACGGCCAGGGCCTCGGGCTTCAGCGGCGGCAGGCCGCCCTTGGTGGTGTGCACGGTCCCGATGAACTTGGTGACCTGCCAGGTCCCGCTGAAATCGGGGACTTTTGTGCTCGGGGCGGCGAGGGCGGCGCTGGAGACGCAGGCCAGGGCGAGCGCCCCAATTGGCGCAATAAAGATGGCGGTGCGAGCGAAGGTGATGGGCATGGGGGCTCTACCTGTACTTACTTGGCGCCCGTGACGCCGTTGGCGTCCACGGCGTTGCGGTTGTTCTCTTCGCAGACGTATTCCATCAGCTTCATGTCGGTGCGCAGGTTGAAGGTCGTGCGCGCCGTCCACGGCGCCTTGTAGGCGATGGGATCATCGAAGGTCATGGTCACCTCCAGGTGGCGCCCGCCGTCGGTCTTCTTGAACCGCTCGGTCAGCTTCAGCTGGTTGGAGTGGGGCGTGCCCATCTGGTCGATGATGGCGCTGTCGTCGAGCCCGACGGTCTGAACCACCAGCTCATCGCCTTCCCAGTGCCCGACCGAGGTCCCCATCTGGGTGATCTTGGGCTTCTTGGGCAGGGGCCGGTCCATGTAGATCATCTGCACATCGTGGGCGACCTCATAGAGGACGGCGGTGATGCCCTTAGTCTGGACGATCTGGAACGGATAGGTCGGCACCATCGCGCGGGGCACACCGTGCGGGATGCAGCTGGTCGAGGGGTCGGCGATCGGCTTGTTGGCGATATTGCCGTCGTATCGGGCGTTGAACCGCTTCAGGCCCCAGTCGGTGAAGGGCGGGATCGAGCCGTCGATGGGCCACAGCACGCGGCTGTCGGCCAGCGTCATGGGCCCGTTCTTGCCGTAGTGGACCGTGCGGTCGCGATCCAGGTGCGAGGGGTTGTTCAGGAACCAGACGCCGTTCAGGTCGCGCGGATCGGCGGAGCCTTTGATCGTGGGATTGTCGGTGCCCGGCTGGGCCAGGGCCTGCGGCGCGGTCAGCAGCGCCAGGGCGGCGGCGGCGAGCGCCAGCGTGGATGCAGTTCGCATCGGTCTTCCTCCTGAGGGCGTCAGGCGGCTCTGTGCATGGCCGCTCGTTCGCCGACTGTGCTTAGACGCAGAGACGGCGCGCTTCGGAAGGCGGCGGCGCAGATTTTCAGGAGGCGCGGGTCAGTGCGCTCAAGCAGCGAAGCGGTAGCGCATTGAAGATTAGTGCCCGCCGGCGCCTTCGTAGACGCCCGGGGCCAGCTGTTCGCTCTCGTCGGAGCCGACATGCTCGGTGGCCAGCACGAACTTGCGGTCGCAGTAGGGGCATTCGACGAAGTGTTCGTCGCCCATCTCCATATAGACACGCGGGTGGCCCAGGGCCCCGCCGACGCCGTCGCAGCTGATCCGGTGCGAGCGCACCACGATCTCTTCGGGCGGTTCAACCATCGCGGTTGTGGAGGTGACGGTGCGCACGGCGGTTCTCTTGGCAATCAAGGGCTAGGGGCATACCTATTCGGCGTCCTTCGGACCGTCAATTTCTCCGCAGTGATTCCCGAGCAAAAGCGTCCCAGAGCCTTCAAACATGAGCCTTCCCGAGTTCGCCATCGAGGTCGAAGGTCTGCACAAGACCTATCCGGGCACGCGCCACACGCCGGCCAAGGAGGCCCTGAGGGGCATCGACCTGAAGATCGAGCGCGGCTCCATCTTCGGCCTGCTCGGGCCCAACGGCGCCGGCAAGTCGACCACCATCAACATCCTGGCCGGGGTCACCACCAAGTCGGCGGGATCGGTCAAGATTTGGGACATCGACATCGACCAGCGTCCGCGCGCCGCCCGCGCCGCCATCGGCGTGGTGCCCCAGGAGCTGGCCGTGGACGTCTTCTTCACCCCGCGCGAGGCGCTGGAGGTGCAGGCGGGCTTCTACGGGGTCCCGAAGTCCGAGCGGCGCACCGACGAGCTGCTGGCCGCCATGGGCCTCACCGACAAGGCCAAGGCCTATGTGCGGGCCCTCTCCGGCGGCATGAAGCGGCGGCTGATGGTGGCCAAGGCCATGGTCCACGCCCCGCCGGTGCTGATCCTGGACGAGCCCACCGCCGGGGTGGACGTGGAGCTGCGCCGCCAGCTCTGGGAATATGTCGTGGCCCTCAACAAACAGGGCGTGACCATCGTCCTCACCACCCACTATCTCGAAGAAGCCGAGCAGCTCTGCGACACCATCGCCATCGTCAACCATGGCAAGGTCGTCGCCTGCCAGCCGACGCAATCCCTGCTGCGCACGCTGGACACCCGCACCGCGGTCATCACCCCCACCGAACCGCTCAAGACCCCGCCCAAGCTCGGCCGCTTCGCCGCCAAGCTGCAGGGCGACGGCCGCCTGGCCATCGACTTCAAGACCAACGAGACCGGCATCGACGCCGTGCTGACCGCCGTGCGCGAGGCGGGCATCGGCCTTAAGGACCTCTCGATCCGCGAGCCGGACCTGGAGGATGTCTTCCTGGCCCTCACCTACGGCGCGGATGAGGTTGCTTAGCGCGCACCACCCCACCGCCGTCATCCCGGACTTGTTCCGGGACCCAGCAGCGAAGACCTCAACGCCGCAGCGGTGGCCACCGGCGCCTAGCTTTCATGATAGCGCTTGCTGGGTCCCAAGAACTTCGCTTCGCTTCGTCTTGGGATGACGGCAGATAGGATGAAGGCCGGTCCCGCTTTCGTTGCGCCCTCAGGCCCTTTCCGCTAGGAAGACGCCCGCGCTAGGCCCAAGGCCCAGGCACTCGTAGCTCAGCTGGATAGAGCGCTGCCCTCCGAAGGCAGAGGTCACAGGTTCGAATCCTGTCGAGTGCGCCAGCCGGCGTTTCTCTAATTCGTCGGCCCAGTCTTGCCAGGACTCGTCAGCTTGATCTCATAGAGGTCGGGCCAGAACTTGCCGGTCACGAACAGCCGGTCGTGGGCCGCGTCATAGGCGATCCCGTTCAGCACATCGATCGGCTTGCCGCCCTTGGCCCCTTCCAGGATGGCCATGGTGGTCAGGTCGATCCAGCCCTTCACCTTGCCGGTCACCGGATCGATGCGGGCGATACGGTTGGTCTGCCAGATGTTGGCCAAGATCTCGCCCTTGACCCATTCCATCTCGTTCAGCTGCGACACCGGCCTGCCGCCGTCGGTCACGGTGATGCGCCCGGTCTCCTTCAGGGTGATGGGATCGAGGAACCTGATCTGCGGTGTGCCGTCATCCATGATGATGCGGTGGTCGTCCTTGGTCAGCGACCAGCCCTCGCCCTTGTAGGTAAAGCTCGACCTGGGCTCGAAGGTCTTCAGGTCGTAGACAAAGCCGATCTGGCTCTGCCAGGTCAGCTCCACCAGCTTGCCCTTCCACGAGACGATGCCCTCGCCGAAGTAGCGGGCGTCCAGCGGGCGCTGCTGCAGCACCTCGCCGGTCTCCAGCTTCACCTTGCGGATCGAGGACTGGCCCTCCAGCCCCGTGCTCTCGTACAGGAAGCCGTCCTGGTAGAAGAGGCCCTCGGTGAACGCGCCCGGGTCATGCGGATAGATGTGGACGATGCGGTAGCCGTAGACGGGCGCGGCCTGGACTGAGGCGAGGCTCGCCGTCCCGATCAGGACGCCGAGGATCAATGCCCGCAACAGACTCATGCTCATGGCTCGCCCACTCCAGAGGCGGCCACGCGGCCGCAATCTCTGTATGGCGCAGGCGTGGGCTTAGCTGAAGCCTATTTGGCGGCCTGCACCACCGGGGCGGCGGGGTTGGTGAAGCCGGAGGCGGCCCAGGCGGGGTCGAATTCCGAAGCGCGCCCGGCGGCCTTCTGCTCCTGCTCGAAGGCCACCAGGTTGGAGGGGTCGACCTCGCAGACGTACTCCATCACCTCGTTGGCTTCCTGACCCTTGGCCCGCTCGTACTCGTAGGTCGTGACGGCGGGCTCCAGCAGATTGGCCGGGTCGGTCTGGGTCAGCTCGTCGATCAGATGGCCATCCTTCATGAAAATCTTCTCGGTGATGTGGGCCTTTTCCGAGACGTTGTGGTTGCGTCCGTTGAAGCCGACCGTATCGACCACCAAGGTGCCGCCTTCCCAATGGCCGATGGAGTGGCCGTTCCAGCCCGGGATGATGCTGTCCGGATGGGTCTTCTCATCCAGGTAGATGGTGCGCGGCAGGTTGGAGACCTCCGACAAGATGGTGATCCGGCCCTTCGTCTGCAGGAACTCGATGCCGAACGGCGGCTGCATCAGGCCGGGCATGCCCGTCGGCCAGCACTTGGTGTGGCCCTCGCCGATCAGGCGGTGGTTGGCGGTGTTGATCTTCTGGTCTTCCTGATTCCGCGCTGCGGCCTCGGGCGTCAGCTTGGGCCGCACGCGCTGGCCTCGGCCCTGCTGACCTTCGCCGCGGGCCACGGTGGCCCACATGCCGGTGATGTCGGGGTCGGCGGCGTGGGCTGTAGCGGCCATCGCCAGGAACGGGGCGGCCACGGCGGCCGACAGAAGGAAAAGGCGCGAACGCATCGGTTTGACCCTTGGCTGGATGGCGCGGACGCGGTTTCGCGCCCACGTTTCCCTGTGTGACACCGCATTAGAGCCACGGGCCCGGGCCAAGAATTATAAAATTACGTTTGAAAGTGCACTGCGGTGAATGCCTCACCGCAGTGCAACGAAAAGCCTATTATGCAGGCATGGACTGCGCATCGGGGAAGCCAACGGTCATGAATCAAGTCTGCGTCCAGCGAAAGCTGATCACCCGTTCCGCCGCGCCGCTGGCGCTGGTCCTGGCCCTGTGCGCCGCGCCCGCCGCCTTCGCCCACCACTCCGGGGCCATGTTCGATCAGGCCAAGATCGTCACCATCACCGGCACGGTGAAGGACTACCACTGGAGCAACCCGCACACGCTCATCGAGGTGATGGGGACCAACGCCGCGGGCGCTCAGGTGGTGTGGAACATCGAATGCTCCACGCCCAACATCCTGGTGCGCAAGGGCTGGGGGGCCCATTCGCTGAAGCCGGGCGACGCGGTGTCGATGACCGCCCACCCGATGCGCGACGGCGGCCCCGCCGCCCTGGTGATGACCCTCACCGGCCCTGGCGGCGCGGTGCTGAAGGACCACGACTACTAAGATCGAAAATCGGACCCGGGAAAACACAAACCCCGCCGGTGCAAACCGGCGGGGTTTTTCGTGTCCGGAGCTTGGGGCCCGGTGGAAGTGCGGAAGGCGCGGCGCTTCGACGCCGCGCCTTCCATATCGCCAGGGCATTCGCCGACGGGGGACGCTTCGCCGGCTGATCCTTGGCGCTATTCGTTGGCTTGCGGCTTGCCCGGCTCGCCGCCGCCGCCGCCGAAATTCACCACCCGGCCGGTATCGCCCAGCGTCAGGCTGATCAGCTGACCGCCGGTGCGCCCGTCGCGCAGGGGATGCAGCATGACATTGACCTTGTCGCCCGGCTTGACCTCGGACTTGTGCACTCCGGCCCGCTGCAGCTGACCGACGGAGGCGCCCTCCATGCCCCAGACTTCCGGAGCGCCGGCGCCCTTGGGCACCACGACCCACAGGTAGGAGTGGGGGCTGGTCATTTCCCAGGCCCGCACCGTCCCCTGGATGGTGGTGGTCTTGGCGCGGTCGAACATCACATAGGAATGGTGGGCGGAGGCGCCGGTGGCGAAGGCCGCCGCGGCCGTGGCGCCGATGATCGCGCCGATGAGAAGCTTACGTGAATCCGTCATGGGGCTCGGTGCTCCTGAAAAGCGGTATTGCGTTGCACCATCCTAGGCGTCGTCAGAGGCCCCCGTTGACGATTTTACTTGAAACTGTCGAACAACGTCCAAGACGCCGCCTTGCTTGAACTACAGCTCAATTGCTCGCCAAGCTGCAGTGCAGCAAATCTGGTGGGAAAAGCTTATGTCCAAAGTCATGCGGGTTCTGTGGGCGGCTTCCGCCGCCGCCGTCTTGTCCGTGAGCGTCTCAGGGTCTGGCCGGGCCCAGCCCTTCGCCCCGCCGCCCCCCGCCGTCCCCTATCCGGCGATGGCCGACCACAGTACCGCGACCCTGTTCAAGGAGTTCGGCGGCATGTGGGTGATGAACGGCCGTATCTCGATCGAGAAGTACGAGACCATTCCCCAGCCCCTGACCGCCAAATACCAGGCGCTGAAGGAGCTGCAGATCAAGAACCGCGCCACCGGCATCCAGGTGCTGACGGCGGACGCCCGCTGCATACCCCAGGGCATGCCGCGCCAGATGGACGGCAATTTCGAGGTCATGGTGCGCCCCACCAGCCTGGCCATCATCACCGGCGGCGGCGGCATCCAGGTGCGCAACATCTGGATGGATGGGCGCAAGCATACGCCGGAGGACGACCTGTTCGAGACCTTCAGCGGCGAGTCCATCTCGCACTGGGAAGGCGACACCCTGGTGATCGACACCACCGGCCTGCGCCCGACCAACGAGTTCCTCTACGGCGTCGAGGGTCACAGGATGACGGTGGTGGAGCGGGTGCATAAGACCGGCCCCGACGCGATGCAGATCGACACAGTGGTCACCGATCCGGCGGTGTTCAAGACGCCCTGGATCTACACCTTCACCTACAAGCGCAACGACAAGCAGGTCCTGACCGAGCAGAACTACTGCACCGCCGCGCTCGACCGCGAGGTCGACAAGAACGGCAATCAGATATTCGACCTGACCCCGCCGCCGGACCCGCGCGACCGCGACAAGTAGGCCCTGCTGCGCCTCGGCGGCCTCTGCTAATCAGGCCGGGCATGACCCATCCGAGCCCCACCTCCCCGATCCGCACCCCGCGCCTGCTCTTGCGGCCGCTGGAGCTCGCCGACGCCGAGCCCACCGCGCGCCTGATGTCGCCCGAGATCGCCCGCTGGACCGGCTCGTGGAAGGGGAATGAGACCGCCGAGGAGGTCGCTGAGCGGATCGAACGGTCCCTGGAGGCCGACCGCTCGGGGGCGGCCTTCAACCGCGCCGTCGAACGGCTTGAGGACGCCGCCCTGCTGGGCTGGATCGGCGTGCGCCGCGACCCTCACGACCCGCGTCACGCCAGCCTCGGCTACTGGGTCGGCGAGGCCTTCTTCGGCCAGGGCTACACCCGCGAGGCCGCCGGCGTTCTTCTGGCCCACAGCTGGGCGGCGCTGGACGTCGACCGGATCGAAGGCGTGGCCCAGCTGCCCAACACCGCCTCCATCGCCGTGCTCAGGGGCCTGGGCATGCGACAGATCGGCGAGCGCATGGAGTTCGCCTCCGCGCGCGGCGTGGCGGACCTTTGCGCCGTCTACGAGATCGAGCGGTCCTAGGCCTTCGCCTTGTCCTCGCTGGGGTAGCGCAGCCAGATCGAGCCGATCGCACCCACGAACAGAGACGCCGACATCAGCCACAGGCCGTTGGACGCCTTGCCCGTGCCCTGCTCGATCAGTCCCATGGCGTAAGGGCCGATGAAGCCCCCCACCAGCCCCATGCCGTTCAGATAACCGAGGCCGCCGGCCAGGGCCGAGCCCTGGAAGCGGGCATAGGGATAGGTGAACACGATCGACTGCAGCGGCATGAACATCACGCAGCCGAGGCACAGGCAGGCCATGGCGCCGGCGGGAGGCAACACCGCCGGACCGATGAAGGCCGCCGCCATCATCAGCATCCCGCCGATCATGGTCTCGCGCGTGCGCCCCAGATGGGTGGCCAGCTGCGGGATGATCAGGGCTCCGAGGCCGCAACAGATCCAGGGCAGGGAAGACAGAAGCCCGATCTGCACCTCGCCCAGCGGGCCCCAGGAGCGGACGATCCCCGGCAGGAAGAAGATCACGCCATAGAGCGCGATCTGGTCGCAGAAGTAGACCCAGATGGCCAACAGGATCTGCGGATGCCCGAACACCGCCTTCAGCGAGGGGGTGTAGTGGGCGGCGTTGGCTGTGCGCTCGGCCTTCAACCGGTCCAGAACGCCTTGGGATTCATCCTTTGTCAGCCAGCGGGCCGTGGCCGGGCCATCGGGCAGGAAGTTCCAGATGATCACGGCGAACAGCACCGCCGGGGCGCCTTCCAGGATGAACAGCCACTGCCAGCCCATCAGGCCGTGCCAGCCGTTCAGCGTCAGGATGGCGCCGCCCAGCGGACCGCCGATCATATTGGCCAGGCACACTCCCAGCAGGAAGTAGCCGATGGCGCGGGCTTGCTGGCGGGCCTGGAACCAGCTGTTCAGGTAGAACAACACGCCCGGGAACAGGCCGGCCTCGGCGATGCCTAGCAGCACCCGCAGCGCGTAGAAGGAGGTCGGGCCCTTCACCAGCGCCATGCACATGGAGATCACGCCCCAGGTCAGCATGATCCGGGTGATCCATTTGCGCGCCCCGACCTTCTGCATGATCAGGTTGGAGGGCACTTCGCAGCAGGCGTAGACCAGGAAATAGAGCCCGGCGCCGAGACCGTAGGACGCCGCCGATATGCCGACATTGGCCTGCAGCGCGGCCTTGGCCATGCCGATATTGGTCCGGTCCAGGAAGTTGATGATGTAGGCCACCACCAGGATCGGCATCAGCCTGGTGAACATCAGGGTGTTGACCCGCGACACCTCTTTCTCGGAAGCGGAATCCAGGGCCGGGGCGGCGGCGTCGGTCACTGTGGTCATCTAGGCTTTCTTGTCCTCGAAGGGGTAGCGCAGGAAGGCGGCGCCGATGGTCGCGATGACCAGGGCGCCGGAGATCAGCAGCAGGCCGTTGGACGCCTTGCCGGTGTTCTGCTCCACCAGACCGATGGCGTAGGGCCCGGCGAAGCCGCCGAGGATGCCCAGGGTGTTGAGGAAGCCAAGGCCCGCCGCCAGGGCCGCGCCGTGGAAGCGCGAGGCGGGGAAGGTGAACAGCACCGACTGCACCGCCGACAGGAACAGGTTGCCGAAGCAGAACGCCGCCAGGGCCGGCCCGGGCGGCAGGACCAGGGGCGCGGCGAAGGAGACGGCCATCAGGAAGAAGCCGCCGGTCACGAACCACTGGGGTTTCCTCATCGACATGGCCAGGCGCGGCAGGACCACGCAGCCGATCCCGGTCGCCACCCAGGGTAGGGCCGTCAGGAGCCCGATCTGCAGCTCGCTGAGCCCGCCCCAGGCGCGGATGATGGCGGGCAGGAAGAAGGTCACGCCGTAGAGCGCGATCTGGTGAAAGAAGTAGCAGACGATGGCCAGCAGCAGGTGCGGGTTGACGAACACCTTGCTGACGGGGATCGCCTCGCCGTCGCGGCTGGCCTGAGCACGCTCGGCGGCCAGGCGCGCCTGCACCCCCTCCGCCTCCGCTTTGGTCAGCCAGGGCGCCGAGGCCGGGCTGTCGGGCAGGAGCTTCCACACCGCGAAGGCGAACAGGATGGCGGGCAGGCCCTCGATCAGGAACAGCCACTGCCAGCCGTGCAGGCCGACCTTGCCTTCGAGGCCCAAGAGGGCGCCGCCCACCGGGCCGCCGAGTATGTTGGCGAAAGACGAGCCCAGCAGGAAATAGCCGATAGCCTGGGCCCGCTGGCGGGTGCCGAACCAGCCGGTCAGGTAGAACATCACCCCCGGGAACATCCCGGCCTCGGCCACGCCGAGGAGCACGCGCAGGGCGTAGAAGGAGGCCGGGCCGTTGACCAGGGCCATGGCGGTGGAGACGCAGCCCCAGGTCCCGACGATCAGGGTGATCCAGCGCCGCGCCCCGACCCGCTGCAGCACTAGGTTGGAGGGCACCTGGCAGACCGAATATGTCAGGAAGAACAGGCCTGCGCCGAGGCCATAGGCCGCCGCCGAGATGCCGAGGTCGGTCTGCAGCGCCGCCTTGGCCAGGGCGATGTTGGTGCGGTCCAGGAAGTTCAACAGATAGCCGACCACCAGCAGCGGCATCAGCCGCGCGAACATCAGGGTATTGACGCGGGCGGCCTCGCGGGCCCCCGCGTCGGAGATTTCCGAGGTCGACTGGGCCTCAGAGATATTCGACATTGCCATCCACGCTGATCGCCTGACCGGAGATGTTGCGGGCGGCCGGGGCGCAAAGGAACAGCGCCATGGCCGCCACGTCCTCGGCGGTGGTCATCCGCCGCAGGGATATCTTGTTGATGTACTGCTCGCGCATCTCCTCGTCGGAGATGTTGGTCTGGCGGGCGCGCGCGGCGATCACCTTGTCGATGCGGGGCCCTTCAATAACGCCGGGCAGCAGGGCGTTGACCCGCACCCCGTCCGGGCCAAGCTCGGCGGCCAGCGACTTCACCAGCCCCACGATGGCCCACTTGGTCGCCGCATAGGGCGTGCGCCACGCATAGCCGAGCCGCCCCGCCACCGAGGAGATGCAGATCATCTGGCCGTGCTCGCTCTCCTTGAGCATCGGCGCGGAATGGTGGGCGAAGCGGTACTGGGCGTTGAGGTTGATCTCGACCGTCGAGCGCCACTCGCTCTCGGACATCACGTCGATGCCGCAGGTCGGCCCGGCGATGCCGGCGTTGTTGATCAGCACATCGAGGCCGCCGAACCGCTCCTTGTGCACGGCGAACACATGATCGACCGCCCAGCGGTCGGCGACATCGGCGGGGGTGGCCAGGGCGGTGGGGAAGCGCTTGCGGAAGGCGGCCAGGGCCTTCTCAGAGACGTCGCAGACATGGACCTGAGCCTTGGCCTCGATGAAGGCCGCCGCTATCGCTTCGCCGATGCCCGAAGCGCCGCCGGAGATCATCACACGCAGCCCGGCGACGGGCGTCATACGCTCGATCAAGCCCATACCTGAGTTTCCTCGTTTCGTTTTCTAGTCGGCTCTGGCGGCCGGTGCGCGATGTGACCTTGCCGCAAGCAGGGTGGCAAGCGCTCGTCTTCCGATTCCAAGCAATTTGGGCTTCTGCTCAGCCGCCTTCGCGAATACTCCTTGCGGCCCGAGGGAACGCCAGAGGACATGCATGAGTAAGATCGCCATCATCGGATCGGGCCTGGTGGGCCGGTCCTGGGCCATCAGCTTCGCCCGCGCCGGCCATGACGCCTGGATGTGGGACCAGCAGGACGGCGCCGCCCAGGCCGCCATCGGCTATATCGAGAAGATCCTGCCCGACCTGGAAGCCAACGACCTGCTGCGCGGCTCCAAGCCCGCCGAGGTGCTGGCCCGGCTGCACGTGGCCGATACCATGCAGACCGCGCTCGACGGCGCCGTCTACTGCCAGGAAAGCACCCCCGAGGATCTGGAG
>CAIYVC010000050.1 GCA_903929535.1 uncultured Caulobacteraceae bacterium
GCACGGCGGTGAACTGGCTGGCCGCCTTCCTGCTGGCCTTCACCATCCTGTTCTACGCCGTGGTCTACACCATGTGGCTTAAGCGCAGCACGCCGCAGAACATCGTCATCGGCGGGCTGGCAGGGGCGTTGCCGCCGGCGATCGGCTGGGCCGCGGCGACCGGGACCGCGCCGCTCAACGCCTGGCTGCTGTTCGCTATCATCTTCCTTTGGACCCCGCCGCACGCCTGGGCCCTGGCCCTCTACACAACGGGCGACTACGCCAAGGCGGGCGTGCCGATGATGCCGGTGGCCAAGGGCGCGGCTTCGACCCGCAAGCAGATTCTGCTCTACTCCCTGATCTTCGTGCCGGTGGCCGTCGCCCCGGCCTTCACGGGGCTGGGCGGGCCGGTCTATCTGGCCGTCTCGGGCCTGGGCGGCCTGCTGTTCCTGCTGCTGGCCTGCCGGGTGTTCCTCAGCCGCGCGGGCGACGACGTCAACGGGGCCGAGAAGGGCCTATACGGGGTCAAGGCCGGCTCCAAGGACGCACGCAACCTGTTCGCCTTCTCGATCCTCTACCTGACCCTGCTGTTCGCCTCCCTGCTGGTCGAGCGCGGGCTGGGGCTGGAGCCCCTGCGTCTGGCCGGGATGATGAGCCGGTGAGCAGACCCAACGCCTTCAACGAAAGCGACGAGGCGGCCAAGGCTCGCCGCAAGCGCAGCATCGCGCTCGGCATCGGCTTGGCGCTGTTCGTAGTGATCGTGTTCGTCGTCACGCTGGCCAAGCTCCAAGGGCATGTCCTTGACCGGCCCAACTGACAAACAGCGCAAGGGCGCCCGCAGGACCGCGCTGATCAGCGCGACCGTGGCCCTGGGCATGGTCGGGGCCGCCTTCGCCGCGGTGCCGCTGTACAAGCGTTTCTGCCAGGCCACCGGCTACGACGGCACGGTGCGCCAGGCCTCGGCCAAGCCGACCAAAGTCCTCGACCGGACCCTGCTGATTCGCTTCGACACTAACGTCCGCGGGCTGGATTGGGACTTCAAAGCCGATCAATTGAGCCAGACCGTGAAGGTTGGCCAGACGGGACTGGCGTTTTTTCATGTGACCAACCGGTCGGACAAACCGGTCACCGGCCACGCCGCCTACAATGTGGCGCCCGAGGCGGCGGGGAAGCATTTCCAGAAGCTGGAGTGTTTCTGCTTCACCGACCAGACGCTCCAGCCGGGGCAAACCATGGATTTTCCTGTCGTTTATTTCGTCGATCCGTCCTACGTGAGCGATCCGGACTCCAACGGCGGTGGCGAAATCACCCTTTCCTATACCTTCTTCCCGATCTCTGGTCCGCCGCCGCAGCCCAAGACTCCGCAGGCTTTGCCCACAAAGGCAGCTTCGGCCCTTGGCGCGGGGGCGCGAGCGGCGTTATAGGCATGCGCAACACGACTATACGGCTGATGCCGTACTCGATTTGAGGGGTTTGGCGGATCGATGTCCCAAGCAGGCGTTAAACACGACTACCATCTGGTGAACCCCAGCCCCTGGCCGCTGGTCGGGTCTGTCTTCGCCGTCGTCATGGCCGTGGGCGGTATCGCCTGGATGAAGGGCCTGACGGTGTTCGGCTGGGCTATCGAGAAGCACAACCCGATCCTGTTCTTCCTGGGTCTGGCCGGCGTGCTCTACACGATGCTGGGCTGGTGGATGGAAGTGGTCAAGGAAGCCAATGGCGGCGATCACACCCCGGTGGTGTCGCTCGGCCTGCGCTACGGCATGATCATGTTCATCGCCTCCGAAGTGATGTTCTTCGTCGCCTGGTTCTGGATATTCTTCGAGATGGCGCTGTTCCACCAGCACCGCACGGTGTCGGCCATTGAGGAAGTGCGCACCGCCTGGGCCACCTGGCCGCCCAAGGGCGTCGAGACCGTGTCGCCCTGGCACCTGCCGCTGGTCAACACCCTGACCCTGCTGCTGTCCGGCACCACCGTCACCTGGGCGCACCACGCGCTGCAGGTCGGCGACCGCAAGGGCGCCAAGTGGGGCCTGATCCTGACCGTGCTGCTGGGCGTGATGTTCACCTCGGTCCAGGCCTACGAGTACACCCACATCGTCTCCGAGAAGCTGTTCTTCTCGCCCGA
>CAIYVC010000051.1 GCA_903929535.1 uncultured Caulobacteraceae bacterium
GGCCCAGCCCTGGCGGGCCGAGGCGAAGAGCGTCGGGAAGTCGAGTTGCTCGTCGCTCGCCTCGAGCGCCGAGAAGAGGTCGAAGACCTCGTCGTGCACTTCGTGGCTGCGGGCGTCGGACCGGTCGACCTTGTTGATCAGCACGATCGGCTTCAGGCCGAGGCGCAGCGCCTTGCCCAGCACGAACTTGGTCTGCGGCAACGGGCCTTCTGCGGCATCGACGAGGAGCACCACGCCATCGACCATCGACAGGATGCGCTCGACCTCACCGCCGAAGTCGGCGTGGCCGGGGGTGTCGATGATGTTGATGCGGGTGTCGCCCGCCTTGCCGTGCCACATGACCGAGGTGCACTTGGCCAGGATGGTGATGCCCCGCTCGCGCTCCTGATCGTTGGAGTCCATGGCTCGCTCGACCTTGGCCTCGTTGTCTCGGAAAACCCCGGACTGGGCGAGGAGTTGGTCAACCAGAGTGGTCTTGCCATGATCGACGTGAGCGATGATGGCGATATTGCGCATAGCCATAGGAGTGCGAACCAGAAAACATTTCGGGGGAGGAGGCGCGCGCCTTGTACGCGAGGGATGACCGCTGCGCCACCCCTGCCTCCTGTATTGATGTGTCACGCTGCACAGCGGCGAGTCGTCAGCCCTTGTTTTATAAGGACTTGTGACATGACAAGCGAGCGGTATTGTGCGACGCAACAGGGTGTTGCGCGGGTGCAACGCCAGGCTTGGGCCTTGGACTTGCAGGGTTTCTGGGACCTGCGACAGTTTTTCCTATCGGAATCCGCCCAGAAAGGCCGTGTCGGTTGTTGCTCGCTGCTGCGATGCACTCTATAAACAATCTGTGCGGCGTCACTGACGCTGCTGCCCTTCCTGGGCGTTTCCTCCCTATTGACTTAGCCGCGCCTCGAGCGCGGCTTTTTTTTGGTCTGAGGGTTGGAAAAGCGAATCCGGGCCCAGGGCCGTGCGCGGTTCAGAAGGCCTTGCGCCAGTCGCGGGCCAGGGCGGCGCAGAGCCGGTCCAGGTCGCGTTTCAGCCGGGCGAAGCCGGCGGTCGGCTTCAGGGCCGCCTCGTCCAGATAGACCGCGCGGTTGATCTCGATCTGCAGGGCGTGAACCCCGTCATCGGGTCGTCCGTAGAATTCGGTGGTGTAGCCGCCGGCGTAGGGGGCGTTGCGCGCCACCCGATAGCCCATCGCCTCCAGCTCCCGCTCCACCAGCCGCGTCAGACCCGGGGCGCAGGCCGAACCGAACCGGTCGCCCAGCACCATGTCGCAGCCTTTACGGCCGTAGGCAGGCTCGCCCGAGGCGGCCGAGGGCATCGAGTGCCAGTCGATCAGGGCGGCGCGGCCATGGGCGGCGCGGGTCTCCTGCAGCAGGCTCGCCAGGGCGGCGTGATAGGGCTGGTGCACCGCCTCGATGCGGGTACGGGCCTCGGCGAAGGTCAGCTTGCGATGGTAGATTTCCTGGCCCTCGCCCACCACGCGGGCGATGGTCCCCAGACCCGCGGCGACCCGCGCCGTGCGCGCACGGGCGAAGGGCGGCAGTTCGTCCTCGAACATGGCCTGATCCAGCTCGTAGGCCTCGCGGTTCACGTCGATGAAGGCGCGGGCGTAGCGGGCGGTGAGCAGGCTGATGCCGCTGGAGGGCGCCGACCCGATCAGTTCGTCGACGAAGGCGTCCTCGGACCGGCGGATGGCGGCGCCGTCCAGCAGGGCGGCGTCCATCAGTTCGGCGGGATAGTCGCGGCCCGAATGGGGCGAGGCGAACACGAAGGGGCAGGGCTGGCCCTCGGCGCGGCGCAAAGCGAAGGGCGGCTCCGCTGGAGCGTTCCCGCCGTCCACGGACCGTCCCGCCGGAAGCGACGCTCCCGGATCGATCGGCTCAGCCAGGCTTTCCCATGCCGTCATAATCTCATTTGGGCCAAGGCGGGCGCACCCGTCAACGCGCTCAGGCGGCGCCAGGGTTTATCGGCGGTTTACACCTGCTCCCTATGATGGTCCCCGCCTGCCGCTCCCGGCGGCCGCTGCGCCTGACCGAACGAGACCATGACGCGAATCCTGCTTGCCGAAGATGATGACTCCCTGCGCGGCTTCCTGACCCGGGCGCTGGAGCGCGCAGGCTATGAAGTGCGCGCCTGCGCCGACGGCGAAGAGGCGCTGGACGCCCTGCCCGAAGCGCAGTGGGACCTCCTGCTGACCGACATCGTCATGCCCGGCGCCGACGGCATCGAGGTGGCCCGTCAGGCCGCCGTGGTTCAGCCCGAGCTGCGCATCATGTTCATCACCGGCTTTGCCGCCGTCGCCCTGGCCGCCCGCGAGAGCGCGCCCCAAGGGGCCAAGGTGCTGTCCAAGCCCATCCACCTGCGCGAGATCGTTGCCGAGGTGGAGCGAATGATGGCGGCGGCCTAGCGGGTTTCATTATTCTTGGCGCTACCGCTCGCATCCGCTCGCTGCTTGAGCGCGGCCTGACGGCCTGGATTCTTGTTTGCGCTACCGCTCTCTGATTGGGCGTGCGCTTGCGCTCAAGCAGGCCGCCAGGCCGTTAGCACACAAAGAATGCCGCGCTTGCGCCCTTGGGCGCTGGCCTTTATACCGCCCCTTCCTCCAGGGCGGACGCGTAGCTCAGCGGAAGAGCACCTCGTTGACATCGAGGGGGTCACAGGTTCAATCCCTGTCGCGTCCACCATTTTCCTTCAAGAAAATCAAGCCCTTAGGGCAATGGCCAAGTCGGTCGTTGCTGGCCGTTTTGCGTCCCGATACCACATAGATACCGGGCGGCGGAAACTCAGGGATTCGAGCAGGCACGCAGGCGGGGGGTGAGCGCGCCGCTAAGCGTTCGGTCTGTCCGATGGGGCAGGAGCCATGAAGCCCAGCACCACCCACCGTGCGACCCTGAAGAACGCCCACAACGCTACGTATGTCGCCGCGAACCAAAAAGCCCAGACAAGGCCCTTCCAAATGACTGAGCCGAGGCTTGGCGGGTGGTCATATTCCGGCAGGGTTAGCCTCGTGGGCTTTTCCCAAGAGAAGACCTCGGCGTCGCTATAGACGTGGCCGGGTATGAGTGGAGGGACGGGATGCCCGCTGGCGTAGTTCTCAGCAGCGTTCTGAGCCTCCCATTCGTGGCCAGCACGTAGAAGGAAAGACCGTCCATCTGTGACCTTCACCGTGAAGTCCTGCGGATGGAGGTCACGCTGGCGTTCATTCCACGCCCCCAGACTGACCAGCGCGACAGTGGCGACGGCGACGAGCAGATAGGCGACTGCCGTTACGCGCGCCAAGCGCGCAAACCCAAGGCGGATGTTCATCGCCAACCACTTTTCGATTGCGCGTCGGTCATGCTCACCCCCGGC
Organism: uncultured Caulobacteraceae bacterium; assembly: GCA_903929535.1. Classification (GTDB taxonomy): domain Bacteria; phylum Pseudomonadota; class Alphaproteobacteria; order Caulobacterales; family Caulobacteraceae; genus BOG-938. The sequence goes on from CAIYVC010000051.1 coordinate 3,355, forward strand.
AGTCACCGCCGCTCGCAAGTTGCCTCAACCGGTAAGAGTTGGCGAATCCGCTGCTCTCGGTTCCGTTGTCCGCACCTCGAACTTGACGGCCTGACATTGTCCGTTGTGATTGGCGCGCGGGGCGCGGCGGCTTCAGCGATTAGCCCGGACAGGCAGCATGAGCGGGACATCTGCGTGGACATTCGCGCGCGGCATGCGCCGGTTGTTTATCGCGCTTAGCGTTGTCTATTGGCTATCGGCTATGGGGTGGGCGTGGTCGGATTACAAAGCGACGGTCGCAGTCGACTCCATAGACGACATGACCGCAGACGAGTTGCTGGACCTAATCCACAAATACGACGCCATCTCCACACCGGCGCCCCAGCCGAAGGTGGAAGGGGCAACCGCGATGGCTAAGCCACAACAAACGGCTTGGCGCGCGGTAGATGCCCTTCCAGCGAACGCTCCGCACTGGGCTCGCAGGGCCGTCCGTGGCGTATGGTCCGCTTTACGACCATTGACCATCTGCGCCATTGCTTACGCCGCCATCTGCGCCGTTCTTGGGGGCTTAGCTTGGGTGGCTCGGGGTTTCAGGATGGCGACCTAAAGGCCCCCACCGAGGCGGGCCAGAACGTTCACCAACCCCATATTCAGAACCTCTTCCGCCCGCTCGATCTGGTCGCAGAGCTTCGCGTGTGTAGGGTAGCGGGCATATTTGGAGAGCCTGTCCAATCGGGCTTCTGCCTTGGCGATGCGTCTATGCGCGCGGCCGATGGCGTCTTCGTTCTGAGACGCATAGGGCAGGCGCCAACCCTTTACTGACGCGAAGCGATGGCCGCCATTAGGCAGCACCAGCGTTGAACACCGCCGACCGGTGAACGGGCAACGCGCATACCACCACCGCCGCCTACCTGCGCGAGTGCGGCCTGTCGGTGATCGAGGCTCCCGACGCCGCTCATGCGCTGGACATGCTGCAGACCGCTCGGGTCGAAGCGGTGATGACGGACATCATCATGCCTGGCGAGATGGACGGCATCGGCCTGGCCCTGACGATCCAGGAGCGCTGGCCGGCCCTGCCGGTGCTGCTGGTGTCCGGCTACAGCGAGCGGGCCGCCGAGGCCCAGGCTCGCGGCTTCCCGGTGCTCAACAAGCCCTACAGCCTGCCCGATGTGGAGCGGCGGCTGCGCGTTCTAGTGGACGCGACCCCGGCGGGGGACACCTATCCCTTCGCCTGACCGCCTCTAGTAGAGGCCGGCGCGGGTGACCTTCTCCATCTGAGACTTGCTCAGGCCCGCTTCCGGCGCGGACCGGACCTTGGTGACCGTGGCCGAGGCTCCAGCGCCGGTGTTATCCGCGGCGCGGAGCAACAGGCTGACCGGGCCGGCGCCGGGAACGGTGTGCAGATAGATCACGGTCTTGCCCTGCTGCGGGGTGATCACCGCTTCACGCGACACCAACTCGCCGCCGTCGGGCCGCGCCAGGGACACCCCGACCCGTCCGCCCTGCGCCGCCAGATCGACCTCGATGATGGCGGGGGTTTCGGTGATCGCCGTGCTGAGCGGCTGGGCCGCGCCGCCGAAATCGTAGGACGAGGCGGGGATGGCAAAGGTCTGGGGCAGCGCGCCCATCGCCGTCTGTTCGGGCAGACGCACCCACGCCGCCGAGGCGTCGGTCCAGCCGGCGCCCGGTTTAATGCCCGAGCCGATCAGATAACCGACGGCGCCGCCCACGATCAGGCCGACAACCAGCCCGCCGATAAGGCCGCCGGCGGCGGGGCCCAGGCGGGGCTTGGCCATGGAATGGGAAAGGGGGCTGGCGGTGGTCATGGCGCGTCTCCGGCTCCGCTTGAGGGGCATCGCATAAATGCGGCGAGCCGGATCATCGTTGCATTGCCGACAAAGCAACGCGGCGCGGAGGCGGAAACCTTCCGTTGACTCATTTTGTTAGGCCGAAAGTCAGGTCCAGGGTCCAAAAAGGGTCGGACTACGCTGGAAAGTATCTCGTCTATGACCATCCACGAGCATTTGGCCGCGTTCGACGGCTGGCTCACCAGCCGGATCGAGGACGCCTACGCCGCCCACAAGGACCTGGCGTTCCGCGACCTCGCGCCCGTGCGGGAGGATGAGCGCGCGACCTGGGAATACGCCCTGCTCAATCCCGGCCAGCGTGCGCCGGCGGGCGAGGGCTGGAGCGTCTACCGGCTGCAGGGCGTCTGGCCCGAATTCCTGGACAACAAGCCGGCAATCTGAGTCCGCTTGCCTGATCGGGCCCGCCGTGGAACATCGCGCGGGTGAAACGGCTCGGTTCCATCCAGAGATTGCGTGCGGTCGCCGCCCTCAGCGTGGCCCTGTTTCACGCCTGCCAGTGGTCGGGTGTGGACTTCGCGGTGGGAGCGGCCGGGGTCGATATCTTCTTCGTCATCTCCGGCTTCGTGCTGTGGACCGCCGCCGAGGGCGCGGCGATCACGCCAGGGGCCTTCCTGAAGGCGCGGTTCACACGGGTGGCGCCGCTCTATTGGCTGGCGACCTTGGCTGTGACGGCTCTGGCGCTCTGGTGGCCAAAGGCGATGTCGGTGGCCCATTTCGAGCCGATCCACCTGGCGCTGTCGCTGCTGTTCATCCCGCACAACGACCCGATCGGGGACGCCTTCCCCATGCTGGCCAGCGGCTGGACACTGACCTACGAAGCCTTCTTCTACGTGGCCTTCGCCATCGCCCTGGCCGGTCCGCGCGAGACCAGGCTGCGGACCCTGTCCTGCATCGTGCTGATCTGCTCGCTGCTGGGCTTCGGCTATCACGTCCTGTTCCCGCTGGGGGCCAATCCGATCCTGCTGGAATTCCTGATCGGGGTCGGTCTGGCCCGGTTGTGGAAGGCGGGGGACATCCGAGGCCTGAAGCCGCGCTGGGGCTGGGGCGCGATCGCGCTGGGGACGATGATGTTCGCCGGGCTGCAGATCGGCGGGGTGCGTGACGACTTCTGGCGGCCCTTCCTGTGGGCCCCTCCCGCGACACTGATCGTCCTTGGCGCCCTGAAGCTCGAGGCGGCGGGTCGCTTGAAATTCAGCCGGATCGGGCGGGCCCTGGAAGGCCTCGGCGACGCCTCCTATTCGCTCTACCTGTGCCAGCTGCCGGTGATCTGCGTCGCCGCTTTTCTCACGCTGGGACTGTCGCCCTGGATCCGCGTTCCGCTGAGCTTTGGATTTGCGGTTGTCGCCGGCCTCGTCTGCTACCGCTGGGTGGAGCGCCCGATCGCGCGGGCTCCGCCGAGGGTGGGATCAGCGCTGGCCGCCCGCCGCCTGCAGGCTCTGGCGATGCACCGGCATGGGCGAGGCCTCGGGCCGCCCGAACAGGAAGCCCTGACCGCAGTCGACCCCGACCTGGCGTAGCGCCGCCAAGGTCTGGGGACTCTCCACCATCTGGGCGATGGAGGTGATCTTCAGCTCGCGGCACAGCAGGCTCAGGTGGCGCACCATCACTCCGTTGCGGCTGCCCGGCTCGGTCAGTTCGCGGATGTAACGGCCGTCGATCTTGACCGCGTCCACCGAGACCGCGCGCAGATAGTCGAACGAAGCCCCGCCGGTTCCGAAGCCGTCCAGGCAGATGCCGGCGCCGCCGCGGCGCAGACCCTTTACCAGGGCGTCGGCGCGATGCAGGTCGCCGATCGCGGCGCTTTCGGTGATCTCGAAGATCAGCCGTCCGCGCGCGGGCTGGGCGTAGCGCAGGGTGGTCAGCAGCCGTTCGGCGAAGGCCGGGCGCAGCAGGGACCGGGCGGAGATGTTGGCGGCCAGCTTCAGGCGCTTGTGGGCGGGCTTGAGCAGCTGCTGCACCACCGCCTGGACCACGGCCAGGTCGAGGTCCTGGATCAGGTCCATCTCCTCGGCCATCTGGATCGCCTCGGCGGGGCTGGCGTCATTGCCCAGGCGCACGAAGGTTTCGTAGTGGTCGACCTCGTGGGTCTTCAGGTCCACCACGGGCTGATAGACCAGGGTGAAGTCCTTGGAGGCGACGGCGGACTTGAACCGCTCGATCTCGGCCACGGTCTTCTTCATCACCCCGTCGAGGGAGGCGGGTTGGGAGCCGGCGGCGCCAGGCTCGCTCTTCATGAAACGGTCCAGGGACACACGCAGGGTGCGCAAGGCCTCGCCCGGAGCGCTGCTCGGATCGAACTCCATGGTGTCCAGGGTGGCGGTAACGGAGTCCATGCCCATGTCGGAGATCAGCCGCGACAGCCGCTCGGTCAGGCGGCTGGCGGGTTCGGCCCCGGTGCGCAGCACGGCGAAGCGGTCGTCGTCCAGGGCCGCGGCGGAGGAGCCGTCGATCGACTCGGCGCGCAGGGCGGCGGCGACCTTCTGCATGGCGGCGGAGGCCATGCCCTGGCCCAGAGCTCCGGCGGCGCTCTTCAGACCAGCAAGCTGCACCAGCTCCATGTTCAGTTCGATGCCGGTGTGGGCGGCCTGCTTCAGGGCGCTCTCGGCGATGGTCGCGAAGCTTTCGGAGGTGTGCAGGCCGTGCTTGCCCTTGGCCTCGGCATGGACGCCGCCCAGCACCCGCAGGGTCAGGGCGCAGGAGATGTAGGGGTCCATCTGCGGCAGACGGCAGGCGCACAGGGCGCCGTAGCGCTTCAGCTTGCGACCGGGCTTGGGCTTCAGCCCAATGCGGATCGGGCCGCGCCGGTCGCCGGACTCCAGCCCGCCGAGGAAGGCTTCGACGATCGGCTGATCTTCTTCGGCCACGAAGTCGCGCCACGCGGCGCCGGCCATCGCCTGCAGGTCCATGCCCGCCACCTGGCGCGCGGCGCCCACGGCGAAAGCGACCACGCCCTTGCTGTCCAATTCGAACAACAGATCGGCGCTGGCGAATGCAAAACCAAGGTATCGAGCGGCGTCGTCAGCCATGGGAGGACCTTCTACTTCCTCCGTTCTAAGCAGAGCGCGGTTAACAAGCGGTGGGAGCGCCTCGCTTTTTTTGCAGGCGCGCCGGATCAATTGCCGCATGCAGGCTCAGAGGCAGCGGCGAGGGCGTTGCTGCTATGATCGCCGCGATATGTTCGGCCAGAAGCGGCGCCGTGGTGAAACCCCGCGAGCCCAGCCCGCAGAGCACATAGAGGCCCTCGGCCACCGCGCCCGCCGCCGGCATGCGGTCCGAAGTGGCGCCGCGGATCGAGGCGCGGCCTTCCAGGGGCAGACGGCGGGCGGCGTCCGCCAGGGCCGGCAGAGCCTCGGCCAGGGTCGCCAGGTTCCGCTCATGATCGGCGGAGTCGAGATCGGTATCGGTGCGGCCCCGGTCGTGGGTGGCGCCGAACAGAACGCTCCCGCCGAAGGGCGCGGCGTATCCGCCCCAGGCGGCGGCGACAGGCAGGCTCAGTCCCCGCGCCCAGCTGGCCTGGCCGCGCACGGGCGTCAACGGCAGGGGTTCGGTCAGCAGGCTGTCGGACATCGCCCCGGCGGTGACGCAGATGACATCGGCTTCGGCCAAAGTCTGGCCGTCGGCGTCCATCACAGCCCAGCCCGATCCCCGCTTTTGCAGCGCGGCCGCTCGTCCGGAAACGCGCTGGGCGGCCGACAACCACAGGTCCAGCAGGGGCGGGGGATGGATCACGAGACCCTCGGTGAACCTGAGGGCGCCGGTGGTTGCCGGATACCCGAGGGCGGCTGCGGTCTCGGCGGGGCCGAGCCGTTGCAGGGCGCCGGGGGCGAACACGTCGGACGCCAGCACCGCATCGAAGCGCTGGGCGTCCCGCTCGGCGTTTTCCAGCTGAAGCACGCCTTCGGTGGCGACGATGCCCGGTCCGGCGGCGCGGTAGAGGTCGACCGCGCGAGCGAAGGCCTGGGCGTAGAGGCGCGCGCGGGCGCCGCCGCCCGCGTCCAGCGCCGGGGTGACCAGGGCGGCCGGATTGCCCGAGGCGCCCGCGCCGGCTGCCTGCGCTTCGACAACGCAGGGCTCCAGGCCCGCCGCGACCAGAGCCCGAGCCAGGGCCGCTCCCGCTATCCCCGCGCCGATCACCGCCACGCTCGGCCTTGGCTTGTCGGGCGGGAGCTCGCCGGGGCGGCGCGCCTCCAGCCGCTCGCGCTTGGCCCCGTGGCCGGGGCGCTTGTCCACCGTGAAGCCCGCCGCCTGCAGGCCCCGCCGCACGGCGCCGGCGACGGTGAAGGTGGCGATGCTCGCGCCGGGACGGGAGCGGGCGGCGACGGCGGTCAGGACCTCCTCGCGCCACATCTGCGGGTTCTGCGCCGGGGAGAAGCCGTCCAGGAACCAGGCGTCGGCGGCTCCGCTCCATTGATCCAGCGCCCACAGCGCCTCGCCGATCGCCAGGTCGAGGGTGACGCCGAGGTCCGGCCAGGCCACTCGGTGAAAGCCAGGAGCCAATCGCGGCCAGGCGTCCTGCAGGGTCTGTGACAGCGCCGCCAGCTCCGGCCAGGCGCTCAGCGCGCGCGCCGCCTCGTCCCGCGACAGGGGATAGGCTTCCACCGAGAAGACCGACAGGGTCTGGCCGGGTTGGCGGTGGGCCTGCCACAACTGCAGCAGGGCCAGGATGTTCAGCCCGGTGCCGAAGCCCAGTTCGCCGATGGTGAAATGAGTGCGCCTGCTCCAGGCCTCGGGCAGGCCGCAGCCCTTGAGGAAGACCGCACGGGTCTCGTCCAGGCCCCCTTCACGGGAGAAATAGATATCGCCGAACCGCTGCGAGCGGGGGGCGCCCTCGGGCGTCCAGTCCAGGCCTGCGGGATCGAGCGGCAAGACAGGCCTCGTCCGATAAGAGGGGGCCAGAAACGAGAAGGGCCGCCCGAGGGCGGCCCTTCAACTACGCTAGGCGTAGATGTCTTACTTCGCAGCGGCCGAAGAAGCAGCCTCAGCAGCCGAAGAAGCGGCGGCGGCGGCGTCAGAAGCAGCAGCGGCAGCGTCAGAAGCAGCCGAGGAGGCGGCGTCGGAAGCGGCAGCGGCGTCCTTGGGCTTGTTGCAAGCAACAACCGACAGGGCAGCGACGGCGGCGCCGGCGACGAGGATCTTACGAAGAGCTTCGGAGGTCATGGTCCTGGTCCCCTTTGGAGGTTAGAGCGCCAGAGTTACATCAGCGCATCGCCGAGTTAGCCTGTTTCGAGGTCAACCGGCAAGCCGCCAATGCGACGCTGCCTTGCAATATGCCGCCGTCTTTGGTGCGTGCAAGTCGTTTTGCGCCAATGGCTAAGCTCAACAGACGCTTATTTCATCAGGCTTCGTTGGGGATGTTGTTCAGCGCCTCTTCCATTTCCAGGAAGCTGGGCTGGGCGGTGGACGGAACGCTGCCGCGACCGATTTCCACCGAGATCTGGGCGGCGTTGCCATGCAGGTGGGCGACCAGCACCGCCTGGATGATCTTGTAGAAGGAGCCCTCCTCCTCGACAATTTCATTGAGGCGAGTGGCGAAGGGCCCGACCAGGCCATAGGCCAGGAACACCCCCATGAAGGTGCCGACCAGGGCGCCGCCGATCATGCCGCCGAGGATTTCCGGCGGTTCGGTGATCGAGCCCATGGTCTTGATGACGCCCAGCACGGCGGCGACGATGCCGAGGGCGGGGAGGGCGTCGGCGAGGCCCTGCAGCGCGTGGGCTGGGCCCAGCGCCTCGTGGTGGTGCTTTTCGAGCTGCTTTTCCATCGCGTCCTCGACCTGGTGCGGATCTTCCAGGTTCATGGTCATCATCCGCAGGGTGTCGCAGATGAAGTCGACAGCGAAGTGGTCATGGGTGATGCGCGGGAAGCGGCCGAAGATGTTGCTCTCGCCGGGCTTCTCGATGTGGCTTTCCAGGGCGATCACGCCCTTGGACTTCATGGTCTTGGTCAGCAGGAACAGCAGCGACAGCAGATCGCGATAGTCGCTGGCCTTCCACTTGGGCCCTTTGAACGCCTTGCCGAACCCGCCGCCGACGCCTTTGATCACGTCCATGCTGTTGGAGATCAGGAAGGCGGCGATGGCGGCGCCGAGAATGGCCATCAGCTCGTGCGGCGCGGCCTCCAGGATGACGGGCATCTTACCGCCCGACATGAGGTAGCTGCCGAACACCGCGCCGAACAGCACGCCGATGCCGATGATCTGA
>CAIYVC010000052.1 GCA_903929535.1 uncultured Caulobacteraceae bacterium
CACGACAGGCCGTAGGCCCGGCCGACGTCATGCTGCAGCGTGTGCTGTTCCTGGCAGTAGGTCGCCACGTCCTGCCCGGTGGCGGCGGCGGCCAGTTCGGCCGGGGTGCCGTGCTCATCGGTGGCGCAGATATAGAGCACCTCGTCGCCCTGCGACCGCTTGAAGCGCGCATAGACGTCCGCCGGCAGCATCGAGCCGGCCAGGTTGCCCAGGTGCTTGATGCCGTTGATGTAGGGCAGAGCCGAGGTGATCAGAATGCGGGCCATGCGGGCTTTCGTCTGGGAGCGCGGGAGGAGGCCATATAAGCGCCCCGCCGCCAAAGCAGAAGGCCGAACCTCTATACGGCGTATGGACTTTGCCCGGCCCCGCTTCTAGCGTCGCCGCCACAGGGCCGCGCCGTATGACGGCCCAGGGAGAGAACGAATGCACAGGATGCTCATGGGAGCGGCCACGGCTGCCGCCCTAGCCATGATCGCCGGTGTGGCCGCCGCCCAGGCGCCGCCACCGGGTCCGATGGTCACCACCCGGATCAAGCCCGGCATGTTCGTGGTGTTCGACAACGGCGGCAACGTGACCGTGCGCGAGGGCAAGGACGGCCTGATCGTGGTCGACACCAAGAACCCCGGCGCGGCGGTCCACGCCGAGCTGCTGAAGAACATCCGCAGCATGACCCAGCTGCCGATCAAGGACGTGATCGTCACCCACCACCACGCCGACCACTCCGGCGGCGCCGCCGCCTTCAAGGCCGAGGGCGCCAAGATCATCGCCCACGAGGGCTACGATAAGCAGATCAAGGCCGGCTACACAGGCGCGGACAACTTCCGCCCGGCCATGGCCGATGTCACCTACGCCAAGACCTATGACGTCAAGATCCCCGGCGCCGAGGCCAAGCTCTATCACTTCGACCCGGCCCACACGGGCGGCGACACCATCGTCTACTTTCCCGACCTGAAGGTGGTCGCGGCGGGCGATGAGATCGTCACCGTCACCCCCAACGTCGACTATCCCTACGGCGCCAGCGTGCTGGGTTGGCTCGACAGCCTGAACCAGATCGCCAAGCTCGACTTCGACACCATCGTCACGGGTCACCGCGCCATCGCCATGACCCGCGCCCAGTTCGACGAATACCATCAGAAATGGATCACCTTCGTTCAGCGCGCCCAGGCTTCGGCCAAGGCGGGCACGCCGAAGGACAAGTTCCTCGCCTCGATCAAGACCGACGATATCGGCTGGAATGTCACTGGCGTGCAATGGACGCCGGCCGATCGTCTGGACCCCCTCTACGCCGAAATGTCCAAATAGGGCCGGTTCTCCGGCCCCATGAAATCCAAGGAGAGAACTATGAAGAAGATGCTTATGGGAGCGGTCGCGACCGCCGCCCTGATGATGACCGCCGGCGTCGCCATGGCTCAGGCGCCGGCCCCTTCCACCGCGCTGACGACCCACGAGATCAAGCCGGGCTTTTATGTGGTTGAAGGCAACGGCGGGAACACCTCCGTGCGCGTCGGCAAGGACGGCCTGATCGTGGTCGACACCAAGAACCCCGGCGGCCACGACGATCTGGTCAAGAGCATCAAGGCCATCTCGCCCCTGCCGGTGAAGGAAGTGGTCATCACCCACCACCACGCCGACCACGCCGGAGGCATCGGCGAATTCGAGAAGGACGGCGCCACCGTCACCACCAACGTCGGTCTGAAGGCCCAGCTGGACAAGGGCTACACGGCGGCGAACAACTTCAAGCCTTCGCAGCCCTCCAAGACCTACGACAAGACCGCCGAAGTGAAGGTGGGCGGCGCCAGCGCCAAGCTCTATCACTTCGACCCCGGCCACACCGGCGGCGACACCCTGGTCTACTTCCCCGACGTGAAGATCCTCGCGGGCGGCGACGAAGTGAACGCGGGCACCCCGAACATCGACTTCCCCTTCGGCGGCAGCCTGCTGGGCCTGCAGGACAGCCTGGCCCAGGCCGACAAGCTCGACTTCGACACTGTCGTGCCCGGCCACGGCGCCGTCACCATGACCCGCGCCGAGTACGAGGCCTACCGCAAGAAGATCGACACCGTGATCGCCCGCGGCCGCGCCGCGATCAAGGCGGGCACGCCCAAGGAAGGGCTACTGGCCGCCATCAAGACCGACGACCTGGGCTGGAACCTGGCCACCCCGCAATGGAACGCCCCGGCGCGCCTGGACGTCCTGTACGCCGAACTGTCGAAATAAGCCTCTGGCCGGCGCCGTTCCGAAAGGGGCGGCGCCGCTGCTAGGCTTCCCCGAGACCGCCGCCGCCCATGGGACCGTCTTCCGCCACGAGAAGCACCGTCTGGGCCCGGCTCTCGATCATCCGCCTCAGCTCAATGAAATAGGCTTCGCCGTCGAAGCCTGCCTGCGCCGTGACGCGCACCGCATAGTCCTCGGCCAGAATGCCCGTCGCGTCGCGGACGGCGCTGCGCAGATCGTTCAGGGGATCGCTCATTTCAGAACAACACGGGCTGAGCTTGACCGTTCCGCCCTGACCCAGCCGCAATCTCGGAATCTATGTTAGGCAGGACCACCGCCCGCTCATGGAGTCGCCGAGTTGCCCGCGCTGTTACTGGCCGCGTCCCTGCTGTCGCAGGCCCCTGCCCTGCCCAAGCTTCCAGACATCAAGCGCGATCCGCAGATCACCTACGTCGACCGGTCAGGAGCCGTATTGGGGGTGCGCGGCGGGCGGTTCGCGCCGCCGGCCAATCTCGACAAGCTGCCCGCCTATGTCCCCGCCGCCTTCGTCTCCATTGAGGACCGGCGCTTCTACGAGCACTCCGGTTTCGACGCCGTGGGCATCGCCCGGGCCATCGTCACCGACCTCAGCAAGGGCCGCGCGGCGCAAGGCGCCTCGACCATCACCCAGCAGCTGGCCCGCAATCTGTTCCTGACCAACAATCGGACCGCCGAGCGCAAGGCCCAGGAGCTGCTCTATTCGGTCCAGCTGGAGCAGGTCTACTCGAAGAAGCAGATCCTCGCCCTCTACCTCAGCCGGGCCTATTTCGGGGCCGGCGCCTACGGCATCGAGGCGGCCGCCGAACGCTATTTCAACAAGCCCGCCGCCAACCTCTCGGTGCGCGAGGCGGCCATGCTGGCCGGGATCATGAAGTCTCCGACCAACTACAATCCCGCCGAAGAGCCGGAAAAGAACCTGGAGCGGACCAAGCTCGTCCTGGACGCCATGGTCGAGACCGGCGCCATCCGCGCCGAGGACCGGGCCCGCGCCCTGTCGCAGACCCCCAAGGTGTGGAAGACCGCTCCCACCGCCCCGGCCCAGTACTTCATCGACTGGCTGGACGGCCAGGTGCAGAAGGTCTCGGGCCTGCCAAAGCAGGATCTGGTGGTGGAAACCACGCTGGACCTGCCCGCCGAGGAGGCCGCCGCCGACACCGCCCGCGACACCGTTTCCCATTACGCCAAGCAGAAGGTCGCTCAGGCCGCCGTCGTGACCCTGGACGCCCAGGGCCGCATCCGCGCCATGATCGGCGGGGTGGATTACACCTCAAGCCCATTCAACCGCGCGGTTGACGCCCACCGCCAGGCCGGCTCGTCCTGGAAGCCCTTCGTCTATCTGACCGCCATGGAGGCGGGGCGCACGCCGGACGACACGGTAGTGGACGAACCCGTCACCATCGCCGACTGGAGCCCGCACAATTTCGAGGACGGCTATCTGGGGCCGATCACCCTGGAACACGCCCTGGCGGAGTCGATCAACACCGTCGCCGCGCGTCTGGCCGACGAGATCGGCCGCCCCCAGGTGGCCGCCACCGCCAAGCGGCTAGGCATCGTTTCGCAGATCAACACCGATCCGGCCATGGCGCTGGGCACCACCCAGGTCACGCCGCTGGAGATGGCCGGCGCCTACACCGCCTTCGGCAACGGCGGGCAGCGCGTATCGCCCTACGGCATCGAGCGCATCCGGGTGACTGGCGGCGGGGTCGTCTTCCAGCACCGCAACGCCGCGCCCGTGCAGGTGATCGCCAACCCGGCGCTCAGCGAAATGGACCGGATGATGCGCAACGTCCTGGTCTCAGGCACCGGCACCCGCGCCGCCATCCCCGGCTACGACCTGGCCGGCAAGACCGGCACCACCTCCGATTACAAGGACGCCTGGTTCTGCGGTTTCACCGGCGGCCTGACCACGGTGGTCTGGGTCGGGCGCGACGACGCCACCCCTATGCGCAGGATCACCGGCGGCATCGCCCCGGCCGAACTCTGGCGCAACTACATGCGGGTGGCCCTGAAGCGCCTGCCCTCCGCGCCAATCCCGCTTGGCCCCGCGCCGCCCGAAGCCCTGCCGACGCCGGTGCTGTTCCCCGGCCAAAGCTCCGGGGTGGAGACGCCTGTTCCCGGCGTGGCGCCCGCCCTGCCGCCAGCAACGCCGGACCCGATCTCGACCCTGCTGCGGATCAAGCAGAACTAGCCGCTCTTGTCGGGTAGAGCGGGCCATGGCATCCGTCAGGCCGTCACAGGGGCCGGATTAGCTCAGCGGTAGAGCAGCGGTTTTGTAAACCGAAGGTCGGGGGTTCAATCCCCTCATCCGGCACCATCCCAAACCTGTCTGGCGCAAAAGCCGCATCTCGCCGCTTATCGTGCAGCTTTGTCGCCGGCGCGGTAGACATCGCGGGGCCGGGCGCCCAAATAGGCGTAGGTTGCGTTGCAGCAACCCTGATTCAGACCTCACTGGACCGACGTCGATCTCCCACGCCATGGCTCACCGTCGCACTCTCGCCGGCCTCGTCCTTATGGCCCTCGCCCCCATCGCGGGCGGGCTGCTGTTGGCTGCCTGTGAGCCGAAGCAGGAACCCATAGCCGCCCCGCCGCCGCCGTCCATCGTCAGCCATGTGCGGGTGCTGGACGCCGATGTGCTGATCGTCGACGGCAAGCATGTGAAGCTGGCCAACGCCTATGCGCCGGAGTCCCTGCTGCACGCGCGCTGCTGGGCGGAGTCCCTGGCCTCCGACCATGCCGCCGAATATGTGCGCGACCTGATCGAGCACGCCCGCAGCTACGAGTTCCGGCCCAACGGCCAGACCGACACCTACAACCGCGCCGTAGGCTTTCTGACCATCGATGGGGCCGATCTCGGCGACATCCTGTTCCAACAGGGGCTCGCCGCCCGCCCCGTCGAGCCCCGCTTCGACTGGTGCCAGCCAATCAGCAAGCAGGCCGAAGGCGCCCCCAAGATTTCCACCCTCTTCTCGGCTAACTAGAGGGCGATAGCCGAAAGTGGACGCCGGTTTCGGCGGCCATCGCCCTCTAATTGAAAGTGAAAGCCCCTTCAAACGCTTCGGGCGACCGCCCGAAGCTAAGGTGACTTTGGTCGCAGGGGCGCCTCGCCTCTTCCAGCGCCAGACGTTCGTCGTTAGGTTTGCGCCTGCGCGGCAATTCGGGGCGACCGCGCAGCTATGGAACGCCGCTCCGGAAACCAGGCAGGGCATGAAGAGCAAGAAGCGGGCGCCGCTGAACTTTACCGCGCCGTCCTTTTCCGACGAGACGCCGACGGCCGCCGTGGCCGAGGAGGGCGTGACCCTGGACATGCCGCCGCTGCCCGAAGCCAGCGAGCAGCCTCTCGTCGTCGAGAACAAGGGCGTGCCGCAGAAGGCCGAGCCCAAGACCGCCGCCGCGCCTCTGACCCCCGCCGCCAAGCCCGCGACCGGCGGGTTCATCTATTTCCTGGCCGTTGTGGCGACCATCCTGTGGGCGGGCGGCCTGACCGCCTACACCATGGGCATGCGCTCGCACGTCGGCCCGTTCGAGGACGAGGGCTTCGCCATCCTGGTGTTGGCCCTGCTGGGTCTGGCGCCCGTGGGTCTGATCTGGATCGGCGCCTACGCCATGCGCCAGGGGGTCCGACTGCTGGCCGAGGTCAACCGGCTGCAGGACCTGGCCGATCAGATGATCGCCCCCACGGCCCTGGCCGCCGCCCGCGCCGGTTCGACCGTCGCCGCCATCCGGCAGGAGATTCAGGGCGCCACCCGGGCCGCCGACAAGGCGCAGCAGGAGCTCATGCACCTGCACAACACCCTGTCGCGTGAGAGCGACCGGCTGATCGAGATGGCCTCGGGCTCGGCCCGCGACGCCATGGGCCTGGTGCAGAGCCTGGGCCGCGAACGCCAGGAATTCGGCGTGCTGTCGACCAAGCTGGAAAGCCGCGTCGGCGAGATCGGTGAAGCCATCGGCCGCCACGCCCGGATGGTGGCGGACGCCTCCGACCTGGCCCAGACCCAGATCCAGGAGGCTGAGGCCACCCTCGCCGCCCGCGCCGCCGACTTGGCCGCCGCCGCCAGCGAAGCCACCGAAGCCGCCCGCATGGCCGGAGACGACCTCGCCCGTCAGGCCGCCCGCCTGGAGCAGGCCTCCACCACCGTCACCGAACAGTCCCAGCTGGTCGAAGAGGGCCTGGGCCAGCAGCGCGCCGCCCTGGTCACCCTGGCGCACGGCATGCGCTCGGACCAGGAAGACATGGCCGTCCATTTCGAAAGCCAGCGCGCCCAGCTGTCGGAGATGCTGCTGCAGTCCGAACAGGGCGTGGTGCAGGTCGGCGAAGTGGCCATGCGCGGCTCCGAGACCCTGCGCGACCTGATTGCCGCCGCCGCCCAGCAGATGCGCGACATGGGCGACCAGGCCCAGACCGAACGGGATCTGTTGAGCGGCTCTGCCCTGAACTCCCTGGGCGCCTTTTCCGAAGCCGCCGCCTTCGAGCGCCGTGCGCTGGAGGAAGAGACCCGCCGCGCCATCGAGGATCTGGCTGTCGCCGCCGAGAATGCGCACAAGGCCGCCGAGCGCGCCGGCGCCGCCGCCCGCGTCAAGGTCGAGCAGCTGTCGGAAGCCGCCTTCATCGCCGGTCAGAAGGCCGACGCCACTTTCGAAACGCGCCTCAACGAGGCCCGCAACCTGATCGACCGCTCCGTGTCGCTGGTGGACGAGGCCGGCAGCCGGTCCGCCCAGAAGCTGGAACAGGGCGTCGGCGCCGCCTACACGGCCCTGGATGTCCTGCAGCGCAGCCTGAGCGAGATCGAGGCCCGCGCTGCCAACCTACCGATACAGGCCGCCTCCAAGGGCGAGGAAATCCACGCCGCCTTTGAGATCGCCAACCAGACCATGCTGGAAGGCGCCCGCAAAGCCTCGGCCGAACTGGAAGCCATCGACAGCGCCTTCCAGGAGCGGGTCAAACGCAACTACGAGATGCTGAGCGAGGCTGTGCGGCTGATGGGTATCCTCGGCGGCGGCGCCCAGGCGCGCGCCAGTGGCCCGCCCCTGCCCCCGCGCCCGGC
>CAIYVC010000053.1 GCA_903929535.1 uncultured Caulobacteraceae bacterium
CAGGGCAGTCGACGTGCGCATAGTGACGGTTCTTCGTCTCATATTCGACGTGAGCCGTGTTGATCGTGATGCCGCGCGCCTTCTCTTCCGGAGCCGCGTCAATGTCCGCATAGGACATCGCCTTCGCCCCGCCGGCGCGCGCCAGCGTGATCGTGATCGCCGCCGTCAACGTCGTCTTGCCATGGTCAACGTGACCAATCGTGCCGATGTTGCAGTGCGGCTTGTTGCGTTCGAACTTTTCCTTGGCCATCGTCGTCTACCCTTCAAATGGTCTGCCGTACCGGCGTCTCTGTTGTCTCAAAAGATTGGAGCGGGTAGCCGGGATCGAACCGGCATCCTCAGCTTGGAAGGCTGCTGCACTACCATTGTGCTATACCCGCCAGACCATCTCCTTAGCGCCGGAATTCCGGCGATTTTGCGGGGTGAGCCGCGAGAAATTCTTCCAGTTCAAGTCCGCCTCAGCTTCGACCGGCGCGTGGTGGGGGAAGCAGGACTCGAACCTGCGAAGGCTATGCCAGCGGATTTACAGTCCGCCCCCTTTGCCGCTCGGGACATTCCCCCGCGCGCGCGCTCGCAGCTTAGGTTTCCGTCCGAAAATCCGGTTGCCCGGAAAGCCTGACGAAAAGCCTCCTTGGACAGGCCGGTGCGGTGCTAAACCACTCCGTCCCATCGTCCGAAGACCTTGGGCCCCAAATTGGAGCGCGTCTTATAGTGTCCTCATTCCGCGAACGCAACGACCGCTCAAAGCCTGGCGGCAAGCCCTTTTCCAAGGGTCCGCGGACCGGCGGCAAGGGCCCCGTTCCGGAGCGAGGGCCCAAGCCCGTCAACGAGCGCAGCATTAGTGCGCCCCGAGGCGGCTACGATCCCTCAGCCGAGCGCGGACCGCCCCGTGAGGACAAGCGCGGCCACGCGCCGCGCCACAAGCGCGCCGAGGGCGGCGGCGAATGGCTGTGGGGCTGGCACGCGGTGCTGGCGGCCCTGGCCAACCCGAATCGCTCCGGCTTCAAACGGCTGCTGGTGGCGCCGGGCAAGGTGGGCGAGGTTGAAGCCGCCGCCAGACGTCTCGGCATCAAGCTGGAGCCGGCCGAGGCGCCCGAATTCACCCGCTTCCTGCCTTCCGGCTCCGTCCACCAGGGCGTCGCCCTGCTGGCCGATCCGGTGGAGCCTGAAGATATCGAAGCCTTCGCCGCGACGCCCGGCGGGGTGCTGCTGATGCTGGACCAGCTGACCGACCCGCAGAACGTCGGCGCCATCTTCCGCTCGGCCGCCGCCTTCGGCGCGCGCGGGGTGATCCTGCAGGACCGCCACGCCCCGGCCCTCACGGGCGCCCTGGCCAAGGCCGCCGCCGGCGCCATCGAGGCCATCCCCCACGCCCGGGTGGTCAACCTATCCCGCGCCCTGGAACAGCTCAGCGAGGGCGGCTGGCGCGCGGTCGGACTGGACGGCTCGGCTGACGACACCCTGGAACAGGTGCTGGACGCCCAACCCACGGTGCTGGTGCTGGGCTCGGAGGGCGAAGGCCTGCGCCGGCTGGTGGCCGAACACTGCGACGCCCTGGCCCGCATCCCCATGCCCGGCGGCTTCGAGAGCCTGAACGTGTCCAACGCCGCGGCGGTGGCGCTCTACGAGGCGGCGCGCCCCAAGCGTTAGGCCTCAGCCCCGCCGAAGCGCTCGGCCCATTCAGCGACCTGGGCGTCCTCGACCTTGCGGAACAGGACGTCGGGCGCGCGCACCGGACGGCCGGGCGGCAGGCGGTTCAGTTCCAGCTCCGCGTCGGTGGACGGCCAGCTATGCGGATAGGGCTCGCCCATCGCCTCGGCGATCTTCTCGGCGGTGAAGGGCAGCACGGGAGCCGCGATCCGGGCGAACAGGGCCACCAGGTTCAGGCCGGTGCGCACGATCACCGCGGCGCGGGCCGGGTCGGTCTTGATCGCGGTCCAGGGCGCGGCTTCCTGCAAATACTGGTTGCCCAGCACCCAGAGGTCGCGCAGCGCCTGGGCCGACTTCCTGATCTCGATGGTCTCCATCTGCTCGGTCAGGTCCGCCAGCTTGGCCGACACGTCCGCGTAGAGCTTCTGCTCGAGTTCGCCCGGCTCGCCGCCGTCGGGCACGAGGCCCTCGAACCGCGTCTCGTTGAACTTCAGGATGCGGTTGACGAAGTTGCCCAACACATCGTTGAGGTCGCGGTTGATGGCCGACTGGAACTGCTCCCAGGTGAAGGCGGTGTCCGAGCTCTCGGGCGTGTTGGCGGTCAGATACCAGCGCCAGTAGTCGGGCGGCAGCAGCTCCAACGCCTGATCCATGAACACGCCGCGGTTTTGCGAGGTGGAGAACTTGCCGCCGTACCAGTTCAGCCAGTTGAAGGCCTTCAGGGTGTCGACCAGCTTCCAGGGCTCCTTCGATCCCAGGATGGTGGCGGGGAAGCTGACGGTGTGGAAGGCGACGTTGTCCTTGCCCATGAACTCCAGGTAGCGGACGTCGTCAGCCCCGCCGTCGGTGCGCCACCAGCGGCGCCAGTCGCGCGCTTTTCCGTCTTCGGCGTTGTCGGCCCATTCCTGGGTCGCGGCGATATATTCGATGGGGGCGTCGAACCAGACGTAGAAGACCTTGTCCTCGAAGCCCGGCCTCGGCATCCCGTTACGCGTCACCGGCACGCCCCAGGCCAGATCGCGGGTGATGCCCCGGTCGATCAGACCCTCGTCCAGGTGCTTGTAGGCGATGGATTTGGGCAGCGTGGGCCAGTCGTCCTTGGTCGCCAGCCAGTCGCGCAGCTGCGGCTCCATCTTGGTTTGCAGCAGATAAAGATGCCGCGTATCGCGCACCTCGATGTTGCGCGAGCCGGAGATGGCTGAATAGGGATCCTTCAGGTCGGTGGGGTCCAGCAGCCGCCCGCAGTTGTCGCATTGGTCGCCGCGCGCGGGGGTGTAGGCGCAGTGCGGGCAGGTGCCCTCGACATAGCGGTCGGGCAGGAAGCGGCGGTCGTCGACCGAATAGACCATCTGGTCGACCCGTTCCTCGATCAGCCCCTGGTCCTCCAGCACATTGGCGAAATGCTGGGTCAGGCGGTGGTTCTGCGGCGAGGAGGAACGACCGAACCAGTCCCACGACAGGCCGTAGGCGCGGCCGATGTCGTGCTGCAGCGTGTGCTGCTCGGCGCAGTAGGTGGAGACGTCCTGGCCGGCGGCGGCGGCGGCCAGCTCGGCCGGGGTGCCATGCTCGTCGGTGGCGCAGATATAGAGCACCTCGTCGCCCTGGGCCCGTTTGAAGCGGGCATAGACGTCGGCCGGCAGCATCGAGCCGGCCAGGTTGCCGAGATGCTTGATGCCGTTGATGTACGGCAGGGCCGAGGTGATCAGGATACGGGCCATGAGGCTTTCGTCTTTACCGGTGCGAGGCGGCCATATAAGCGCCCCGCCGCCAAAGCAGAAGGCCGAACCGCGTTCGGCGAGGCTGGACATGACGCGGGGCCCAACCTAGCGTCCCGGCCACAAGACGTCGCCGCAGGGCGGTCCAGGGAGAGACAAGATGCACAGGATGCTTATGGGCGCTGCGGCCGCGGCCGCCCTGACGATGACGGCGGGCGTGGCGCTCGCCCA
>CAIYVC010000054.1 GCA_903929535.1 uncultured Caulobacteraceae bacterium
CCTGCTCGCGCAAGATCGCGATGATCTGCTCTTCCGTGAACCTTGATCGCTTCATCCGTCCGTCCCTTTCCTGGGGCGGACTCTAATTATTCCTGGAGGAGTTTCAGGGGGTCACGTCAAGCGCCGTCAGCACCTTGTGGCAGTAGGACGACAGGGGGTGGGCGTGCAGGACGAGTTTCATGGACCGCTCCATCACTTAAGTTATCACTTAAGTATTGTCCGTGAGCAACGGCGTCAAGCTGAGAGTCGTTAGCGCTGCGTCCCCGCCGCCAGGTTCGCTACAATCGCGTCGCACCTGAGGAGCCCACGTGGCCCACGACGACCCCCATCACCCGCCGTCCGATACCGAGACCGCCGCGCCCCTGCCGGGGTCGACGCCCGTGCAGGAGACCGCTCGGCTGACCGCCCGCGCCACCCTGCTGTCGGTCAGCTGCGCCGCGGTGCTGATCGTGCTCAAGGTCGTGGCCTGGCGGGTCTCCGGCTCGGTGGCGACCCTGGCGTCGCTGGCGGACTCGGGGCTGGACCTTTTGGCCTCGCTCGCCACCTTCTTCGCCGTCCGCTACGCCGTGGCGCCGCCCGACGCCGACCACCGTTACGGCCATGGCAAGGCCGAGGCCTTCGCCAGCCTGATCCAGGCCGGTCTGGTGTTCGCCTCCGCCGCCCTGATCGGCCAGGACGCCATCGGCCACATCATGCATCCCATACCGCTGGCCAACGAAGCCTGGGCCATGGGGGCGATGGCGGTCTCCACCGTGCTGACGGGCCTGCTGATCGCGGCCCAGACCCGGATGCTGAAACAGGCGTCCTCGGTGGCAGTCAGCGGCGACCGGGCCCACTACGCCGCCGATCTCGGCTCCAACATCGCGGCCCTCTTGGGCATCGCTCTGGCCAGCGCGCTGAAGCTGCCGTGGATCGACGCCGCCGCCGGTCTGGTGGTCACCGCCTGGCTGGTCTGGGGCGCCATCGGCGTGTTCCGCGAGGCGGCCTTCCAGCTGATGGACCATGAACTGTCGCCGGAGGCCCGTGAGCAGATCCTGGCCCTGGCCCGAGACGATCCCCGGATCCACAACATCCACGGGCTGCGCACCCGCGCGTCGGGCCCCTATGTTCACATCCAGATGCACTGCGCCCTGGACGGCGCGGTCAGCCTGGATGAGGCGCACAGAATCCTGATCGCTGCCGAGCGCCGGGTGCTGGAGGCCTTTCCCGCCGCCGACATCCTGATCCACGCCGACCCTGAAGGCCGGGCCGAGGCTCACGGCGGCGCCTTCACGCAGAAATCCAAGGCCCACTAGCCTTTTTCCCTACGGTAAACGCCCGATTAAGCTTGATGGGCGTAGGTGAGCCTATCCACGAGGTCCCCCTTCCCGCCTCCCTATGACCATAGAACGCACCCTTCACCACTTCCCGCTCGACCCGGCCTCGCGCCAGGTGCGCTTGGCGCTGCAGGAAAAGCGGCTGCCGTTCAGCGAGCAGATCGAGCGCTACTGGGAGCGGCCTGAGTCTCTGGCGGCGCTCAATCCGTCGGGCCTGACCCCGGTGCTGGTGGAGAAGGACGGCGCTTCCACGGTGATCGTGTGCGAGAGCCACGCCATCCTGGAGCATCTGGAAGAGCGCTTCCCGGACACCCCTCTGTTGTCCAAGGATTTGAACCAGCGGGCCGAGGCGCGGCGCCTGTCGCAATGGTTCGAACAGCAGTTCGACGCCGAGGTGAACGGCTTTCTGCTGCGCGAGAAGATGGAAAAACGGCTGACCGGCGGCGGTTCGCCCGATCACGGCGCCATGCGCGCGGGCCGTGACGCCCTGCGCCGACACCTGCGCGTCATCGAAGACATGCTCGGCGTGCGCAACTGGCTGGCGGGGGACGACCTCAGCATCGGCGACTTCGCCGCCGCGGCCCATCTGTCGGTGATCGACTATTTCGGCGACGTGCCCTGGCGCGACTTCCCCCTGACCAAGACCTGGTACGTCAGGCTGAAGTGCCGGCCCTGCTTCCGGCCCCTGCTGACCGACCGCTGGATGGGCATGACCCCCGCGACTGACTACGACAACCTCGACTTCTGAGGTGAGCGGGCCCCTTCCTTACGGGCTCCATCTGATCGAGGCGGACGACGTCGCCGCGGTGACCGAGGTCCTGACCGGCCCGCATCTGGCCCAGGGCCCCAAGGTGGCGGCGTTCGAGGCGGCCCTGGCGGCCAAGGTGGGCGCTCAGGCGGGCGTGGCGGCTTCCAGCGGCACCGCCGCCCTGCATCTGGCCCTGACGGCGCTGGACGTCGGGCCGGGTGATATCTGCATCGTTCCGGCCATCACCTTCCTGTCCACCGCTACGGCGGCGCGGATGTGCGGAGCCGAGGTGGCCTTCGCCGATGTCGATCCCGTCACCGGCCTGATGACCGCCGAGACGCTGCGCGAGGCCGCCGCCCGCGTACAGGGTCCGGTCAAGGCCGCCCTGCCGGTGCATCTGGGTGGGCGGATGTGCGACATGCCGGCCCTGGCCAAGGTCGCAGCCGAGATCGGCTTCCTTCTGGTGGAGGACGCGTGCCACGCCCTGGGGTCGGTCCGCTCCGGCGACCACGCCGGCGGCTGCGCCCATTCGGCGGCGGCCTGCTTCTCCTTCCATCCGGTCAAGACCATCGCCGCGGGCGAAGGCGGGATGGTCACCACCAATGACCCCAAGCTGGCGGCGCGGATGATGCGGCTGCGCAACCACGGCGTGACCCACGATCCGGCCCTGATGACCGATCCGGAGCTGTCGCTGAACGAGGACGGCGAGCGCCATCCCTGGAGCTACGAGCAGCTTGAGCTAGGCTTCAACTACCGCATGACCGACCTGGAGGCGGCGCTGGGCCTCAGCCAGCTGGGCAAACTCGACCGCTTCGTCGACCGGCGCGCGGGGCTGGCGGCGCTTTACGACATGCTGCTGGAGCCGCTGTCGGGACGGCTGCAGCCGATCCAGGCGGCGCGGGGCGAGGCGCCCTCCCTGCACCTCTACGCCGTACGGCTCGATCCCGATGAGCTGAACCGCGACGCCGTGATGCGCGACCTGACCTCGCGCGGCATCGGGACCCAAGTCCACTACATCCCCCTCTACCGCCAGCCCTATTTCGCCCGCCGCTACGGGCCGATGCGCCTTGAAGGCGCGGAGACCTACTACGCCGGAGTGCTAGCCCTGCCGCTCTACCCGGCCATGACCGACCAGGACGTCGAGCGGGTCGCCGCGGCCCTGACCGACATGTTGCTAACGGCGGATTAACCATAACCGCCCGACCATGGGGCACGGACTACCCGTCCGGCCGCACGTGAGTCGCCGATGCAACCCGCCGCTAAGCTGTCAGATGTCCTGCCCGTCGGCCTGCGCGATTTCCGCGAGCCGCGCATCGACCTGAACGGCAAGACCATCCTGATCACCGGCGGCACCGATTCGTTCGGCCGCGCCTTCACCCGTATGGTCTGCGACGAGTTCAAGCCCAAGAAGCTGATCATCTTCAGCCGCGACGAGCTAAAGCAGTACGAGATGGCCCAGGTGTTCAGCCAGGCCGACTACCCCTTCATCCGCTACTTCATCGGTGACGTACGCGACGCCGCGCGGCTCGACATGGCCATGCGCGGGGTCGACTACGTGATCCACGCGGCGGCGCTGAAGCATGTGACCGTGGCCGAATACAATCCCTTCGAGTGCATCAAGACCAACGTCATGGGCGCCGAGAACGTGGTCAACGCGGCCATCAGCCAGCGGGTGAAGCGGGTCGTGGCTCTGTCGACCGACAAGGCGGCCAATCCGATCAACCTCTACGGCGCCTCCAAGCTGGCCTCCGATAAGATCTTCTGCGCGGCCGAAGCCATGGCGGGCGACGCCGGCACCCGGTTCTCGGTGGTCCGCTACGGCAATGTGGTGGGTTCACGCGGTTCGGTGGCGCCCTTCTTCCAGAAGCTGGTGGCCGAGGGGGCTTCGGAGCTGCCCATCACCGACGAGCGGATGACGCGCTTCTGGATCACCTTGGAGCAGGGGGTGAACTTCGTCCTGTCTTCGCTGGAGCTGATGCAGGGCTGCGAGATTTTCGTGCCCAAGATTCCGTCGATGAAGACCACCGAGCTGGCCCGCGCCATCGCCCCGCACCTGCCGCACCGGGTGGTCGGCATCCGCCCCGGCGAGAAGCTGCATGAGACCATGGTGCCCGAGGACGACGCCCGCTCCACCGTGGAGCTGCACGACCGTTATGTGATCCTGCCCGACGCCTACAGCGCCCGGCGCGGTCATTATCTGGATCACGGCGGCGTGGCGGCGGCCGACGGCTTCTCCTACGCCTCGGACCGCAATCCCGAAGGGCTCGACGCCCGCGGCCTGCAGACCCTGCTGACCCAAGCCTTTAAGGGCTGACCGGCTCGGGCTTGATGACCTGCATGTTGATGCGGGACTCGATCACCACATTGTTGACCGTGGCGATGATGTCCATCAGCTCCACCTGAGTGATCTCACGCTCGGCCAACCGCTTGGCGTAGCGCGGCTCCAGCTTCATCTGCGAGTTCAGCACCTCGAAATCGACGTCCAGATGCAGCGCCAGGGGCGAGTTGGCGTCCCCGGCGGCGGCCCATTCATGGCAGCGCCGCTTGCTGAACAGAGCCAGGATTTCCGGGGTGATGGCCCTGACGTGTGTGGGGTCGTTCATGAAGCTGTCGTGGCGCGGGTGAGGCACGACGATCAGCACATTGGCGAACGGTTTGCAGACCCGGTGGAGCTCCTGGATCAGGCCGAAGAAGACCTCGGTCCGCGCGCCCAGATGCTCCAGGCAGTGGATGAAGGCGACCTCGTCGAAGGTGTTGTCCTCGAACGGCCAGGGCGTGATCTCCGCATCCATGACCATGTCGGGGTCGCCGACCGCGTATTTGTCGACGTTCAGATAGCCTTCCAGCTTCTTGGAGCCGCAGCCGACGTTCAGTTTCATGCTTCCCCCGACGCATCAAACCGATGATGGGGCCTTATCGCCTGAAAGAACAGCGTTACGCCGGTGCGCAGGTCGTCCTGGCTAGGCCTTGATGACCTCCAGCTCGATATGGGTCTCCAGCACGACGTTGTTCTCCACCCGCATCAGCTGGCTCACCTGTTCGTAGCTGATTTCACCGGAGGACAGCCGGCTCAGGTGCCGCTCCTCCAGGAAGACGTTGGTGCCGCGGACCTCGAAATCCACGTCGAGATACAGGGCCAGGGCCGTATTGGGCACACCCTGCGCCACCCACTCATTGCAGATGCGCTTGCTGAACAGGGTGAACATCACCGGGGTAATGATCCGCACATGGGTCGGGTCGTTGATGAAGTTGTCGTGCCAGGGGTGGGGCACATTGATCTGCACCTTGGCTCCCGGTTTGCACACCCGGTAGAGCTCCTGGAGCAGGCCCAGGAACACCTCGGTATCCGCGCCCATATGCTCCAGCGAGTGGTTGAACAGCACCTCGTCCACCGAGTTGTCGTCGAACGGCCAGGGCCGGACCTCGGCGTCCATGACCTGATCGGGTTTGCAGGCGGGGTATTTGTCGAGGTTGAGGAAACCCTCCGCCTTGCTGAAGCCGCATCCGATATTCAGTTTCATCGGCCGCCCTCCAAGGCGTAGGCGTCCCAGAAGGCGCTTTCCGACCAGCCTAGAGCTTTGGCGTCCAGCGGCTGCAGGTTGAAGCGGTCCTGGGGCTCGTCGAAGCTCTGGCTGTCGGCCAGGGTCAGGGCGCAGTCCCACCCGGTGCGCGGGGCGATCTCGGCGGCCATGCGCGTGAAGAAGTCGCCGGTCAGCCCTGCGTAGAAGGAAGGCGAGACATGAGCGCCGGCCTTGCCTTGGGCAGCCTGGACATAGGAAAGGGCCAGCAGATCCACCGGCACGTTGTCGCGTCCGTAGAGGGGGTGGGACACATGCACCGGCCGTCCCGCGCGCCAGGCGCTCATCACGAACCGCTGGAAGGTCTGCCCCTCGTAAGGCCCGAACGGATTGGGGATGACGAATTTCACGTGATCGAGGCCCGCCTTGTCGGCGGCGGTCTCCAGCAGGCGCGAGGTCAGGGTCTTGGACAGGCCGTAGGGGCTGAAGGCCCGCAGTGGCTGCGCCCCCCGGCCCTCGCCCTCCTCGAACGCCGAGCCCGTGGCCACCAGCCGCTTGACCCCCGCCGCCCGCGCGGCGTCCAGAACCTTGTCGAGGTTCAGCGTATTGGCCGACACGGCGCCCTGCACATCGAAGTCGGGGCTCTTGTGGTTAGCTGCCTCGGCGGCATGGTGGCAGAGGACGTCGAACGGGCCGTGCTCGGCGATCAGCTTTAAGAAGGCGTCCGAGCCGAACGGGGCCGAGGGGATCAGGGCGGCGGCCTTGGCGGCCTCGTCGACCCGGAACCGGCGCAGGGGATCGTCGTAACGGGCGCCGCGCAGGGGGGCGACCACCTCATGCCCGGCTGCCGCCAGGGCGCGGGCGAACCACAGCCCGGTGAAGGACGAGGCGCCGGTCAGCAGCACCCGCATCTAGAGGCGCACCGGTTCGAAATCGGCCAGCAGGGGCAGGGCCCGGTCGCGGTCGTTGATGGTCATCTCATTGGGCGCCAAGGGCCAGGCGATGCCGATGGCGGGATCGTCCCAGCGCACGCCGGCCTCGCACTCGGGCGCGTAATAGCCGTCGGTCTTGTAGAAGACCTCCGCGTCCGGGGTCAGGGTGCAGTAGGCGTGGGCGAAGCCGCGCGGGGCCAGCAGCATGCGACCGTTCTCAGCGCTCAGCTCGGCGCCCGCCCATTGGCCGAAGGTGGGCGATCCGGCGCGCACATCCACCGCCACGTCGAAAATGGCGCCGCGCAGCGCCCGCACCAGCTTGGCGATGGGCTTGGGCGGAATCTGCAGATGCAGCCCGCGCAGGGTGCCCCGGGCGGCGGAATAGGCGTGATTGTCCTGCACGAAATCGAGGTCCAGCCCGGCGGCGGCCATGGTCCGGCGGTTGTAGCTCTCGCAAAACCAGCCGCGCTCGTCGCCGTGGCGCTTGGGGGTGAGGAGCAAGACCTCCGGTATCGACAGACGTTCGACCTGCATGCCGTCCCTAAACTCCCTTGTCCGCGGCCTCGGGCTCATCTCCGAGCCAGCCGCGCGCCTGCTTGCCGAGCCTGACCGGGTCAAGCCGTTCGGCCACCCGGACCGCGGCCTTCGCCCCAAGCGCTCGCCGCGTTGCCGCGTCGGTCATCAGGACGGCCAACTTGGTGGCGGCCTGATCGATATCCGGGTCGGCCCAGCGGCCCTGATCGTAGAGCCCCTGAGGGTCCTCAACCGGGATCAGCTTGTAGTCGACCAGCACGCTATCGTCGCCGTCCATATAGTCCAGATTCCCCGACCAGCCGGTCGCCACGACCGCCTTGCCGGCCAGCATCGCCTGGGCGGGCAGCAGGCCGAAGCCCTCCGAACGGTGCAGCGACAGCACGATGTCGGCGCCGGCGACCAAGGCCGCCATCTCAGCCCCTGTCAGCCAGTCCTCCATCAGCCGTACATCGCCCGCCGTGCCGATTTCGTCCTGGAGTTGGGCGAACAGTTCCGGAGCCCCGGCGGCGCCGGACACCTTGCAAATCATCACCGCGCCCGGGACAGCGGCCTTACGGAAGGCGCGCACCGCCCCGATCGGGTTCTTGCGCACGAAGCCGCTCTTGATGTCGAAAGCGGTCAGCACCACCACCGCGTCCTCGGCCAGACCGAAGGCGACGCGGTCGGGCTTGGCGGTTGAGGGCGGCAGGGGATGGGGCTGGACCCGCACCGTCAGGTCCGGCGAGGCGATCCGGCTCACGGCGTCGGCGACGAAGCGGCTACAGGCCCAGGCCTCGTCGACATAGCGCAAGGCGGCGGTCCAGCCTTTGGGAACCTCCTCCAGCTCCCAGGCCCAGGCGCCGACGCAGAACCGGTCTCGGAAAGGCGCGGCCCCCGCCATGCCGACCAGCTGCACCAATTCGCGCGGGTTGAGGTAGATGACCATGGAAGCCGCGTCCGCGGGCGGCTCGGTCGGATAGCCGCCGCCCAGCCGCACATCGTGACCGAAGCGTGCGCTGATATCCCAATCGACCACCTCGGCGCCCGCCGCCCGCAAGGCGGCGGAAAAGGCGCGCGCAGCCTCGCCGATGCCCAGCACCGAGCCGTGGAAGCCGACCACGCACACGGGCCCTGGGCGCGGAGCCTGCGGCTTGCGGTTCAGGCCGTGGCGGACATAGGCGCTGAAGGCGAAGCCGGCCCCCGCCAGACGGCGCAGGCGGTGCAGCAGGCGCTGGTCGATCGGCAGGGCCCGGCTCAGCCGGCGCAGGCCGGTCAGCAGGCTCATCGGTGGCCAATCCTGGGGCATTGGAAGCAGTCCATCTGCCCTTCCTCTAGTCGGTTTCGCGATGAATCGGTATCCACTGAGGCCATGAGCGGCGGGCTGGACATCGGCGGGACGGAAGCGGCGGACGTCAGCGTCGTGGTCCTAACCTACCAGAGCGGGGCGACGCTCCAGCGTTGTCTGGCGGCGCTGAAGGCCCAGAGCGTCCAGGGTTTCGAGATCCTCCTGGCCGACAACGGCTCCTCCGACGGCGCGCCCCAGGCGGCGGCCAAGGCCGATCCGGGCCTGACGCTGATGAACAACGCCGGTAACGTCGGCTTCGCGGCGGGCAACAACCGCGCGGCGGAGGAGGCGCGAGGACGCTGGCTCGTTCTGCTCAATCCCGACGCCTATCCCGAGCCCGACTGGCTGGAGCAGTTCCTGACCGCGGCCCGGTCACATCCGAAGGTCCGCTGCTTCACCGCCCGCCAGAAGATGGCCGAGGACCCCTCGCGTCTGGACGGCCTCGGCGACGCCATGACCGGCATCGGCTTCCCCTTCCGCGGCGGCTACGGCCTGCCCGACCCCGGTCCGATGGCCGACAGCGAAGTCTTCTCCCCCTGCGGCGCGGCCATGATGATCGACCGCGACCTGTTCTTAGGCATGGGCGGGTTCGACGAGAGCTTCTTCTGCTACTGCGAGGACGCCGACCTCGGCTATCGCCTGCGGCTGACGGGCGAGCCGGTGGTCCTAGCAGCCCAAGCGGTGGTGCTGCACGAAGGCTCGGTCTCCACCGGCGGGCGGCGCTCGGACTTCTCGCTGTTCCACGGCGCGCGTAATCGGATGTGGCTTTACGTCAAGGATACGCCCCTGCCGCTGCTGCTACTGACACTGCCCTTCCATCTGCTGGCGACCCTGGCCGCCTGGATTCGGGCGACCGTGCAAGGCCACGCCGAGCCGGTGGAGCAGGGTCTGGAAGAGGCGATCAAGGCCCTGCCGCAGGTGTGGAAGCGCCGCCGGGCGGTGCAGGCAGCGCGCAGGGTTTCGTCCTTGAAGATCGCGGCGATGATGGTCTGGAATCCGCTGGCCGCGCTGAAGCGCCAAGGCCGGATGCGGCGTCTCTAGCTCAGCATCTCGATCAGCCGGCCCATGAACTGGGCGCCGCGCTCCATCTGCGAGATGTCGACGTATTCGTCCGGCTGGTGGGCCTGGTCGATGGATCCGGGGCCGCAGATGACGGTGGAGAAGCCCGCGCCCTGGAACTGCCCCGCCTCGGCCGCGTAGGACACCACCCGCGCCGGGCCGTTGTCTCCGGCCAGCAGCCGCGCCAGCTGTTCGGCCGCGCCGCCGGCCTCGGGAGCCAGCGGCGGGGTCAGGGAGCGCCGGTCGACCCGCACCCCCGCCTCCGGCGCCCTGGCCTTCAACGCCGCGTCCAGCGTCTCGCACTGCTTGAGGAAGGGTTGGAGCACCGCCATCGGATCGATGCCCGGCGGGGTGCGCAGGTCGAACACGAACACGCATTCGCGGGCCAGGATGTTGACCGCCGTGCCGCCGTTGACCTGACCGATGGTCAGGGTCGCGCCCTTGGGGGTGAAGGGGGAGTGCGGATCGGCCTGCTGTTCCAGGGTCCCGGCCAGATCGGCCAGGCTCTGCATCAGCGGAATGGCCTCCATCACCGCTGAGACGCCCAGATGGGTCAGGCTGGAGTGGGCCTCGCGCCCGTTGACCGTGACGCGGAAGGCGGCGATGCCCTTGTGCCCGCGCACCGTCTCCATCGAGGTCGGTTCGCCCACCACCACGGCGGCGGGGCGGGGCAGTTCGCGGGCGATGGCCTCGATCATCGACGGGGCGCCCAGGCAGCCGACCTCTTCGTCATAGGAAAAAGCCAGATGGACGGGCCGCTTCAGCGGCGCCTTGGCGAGGTCCGGGGCGGCGGCCAGGGCCAGGGCCAGGAAGCCCTTCATGTCGCAGGTCCCGCGCCCGTAGAGCCGCTCGCCTCTGCGGGTCAGCACGAACGGGTCGCTAGTCCAGGGCTGGCCGTCGACCGGCACTACGTCGGTGTGCCCGGACAGGACCACCCCGCCTTCGACGGCGGGGCCGATGCTGGCGAACAGGTTGGACTTGGTGCCGTCGGCGTTGGGCACACGGCGCCCGGTGACGCCGAGCTTGAGGAGCTCGCCCTCGACGTACTCGATCAAGGCCAGGTTCGAGCCGCGCGAGGTGGTGTCGAAACCCACCAGGGTGGCGAGGATCTCAAGACTGCGGGCCGCGAGGGCTTCGGTGTCGACCATCCGCAGAGCCTAGACCCCGCTGCGCCCGAACAGAAGCGTAGCGGGGCCTCTAAGTGGCTGATACTCGAATCAGCCCGCGCTGCGGACGGCCAGCAGCTGGATGCGGAACTGCAGGACGCTGTTGGGGGGGATCGGGCCCTTGTCCTGGTCGCCGTAGCCCAGCGCCGGCGGGATCCACACCACCCATTCGTCGCCCGGACGCATCAGCTGCATCACCTCGGTCCAGCCGGGGATGACCTCGTCCAGCGGGAAGGCGGCGGGCTGGCCGCGTGCGAAGGATGAGTCGAACACCGTGCCGCTCAAAAGCTTGCCTTCGTACATCACCTTGACCTCGTCGGTGGCCTTGGGCTGCACGCCGGCGGCCGGGCCGGAGGAGGTGATCTTGTACTGCAGGCCGTCGGGCAGGGTGACCACGCCCGGCTGCTTGGAGTTCTGCGCCAGGAAGGCGGCGTTGGCGCCCGCGTCGGCGGCGGGCTTCTCGGCGGCCTTGCCGGGCTGGCTGTGACAGGCGGTCAGGGCCACGACGGCGGTCAAGGCCAGGGCGATACGGCGGAATATAACCATGGGTTTCCTCTGGAGGGTCCGGTTCAGACCGGGCGGGGCGGATAGCCCGCCTGGCTGAGAGCTTCGATGATTTCCTGGGTGTGCTTGGCGTCGCGGGTCTCGATCATGATGTCGAACTCCGCCCCCTTGGCCGGCACGTCCAGCGCGAGGCGGTTGTGCGCCACCTCGATGATGTTGGCGCCGTGGGCGCCGATGGTCTGGGACACGGTGGCCAGAAGGCCCGGCCGGTCGTCGCCGATGATGCGCAGCGAGACGATGCGCTGGGCGCGCACCAGTTCGCGGGTCAGCACCGAGGCCAGCAGGCGGGTGTCGATGTTGCCGCCGGTCAGGATCAGGCCGCAGCTCTTGCCCCGGAACAGGTCCGGATAGGCCAGCAGGGCCGCCAGCGACCCGGCGCCCGCGCCCTCGGCGATGGTCTTCTCGACATTGGCGTACAGCGCCACGGCCCGCTCGAAGTCGGGCTCGTCGATCAGCAGCACCTCGTCGATCAGGGGACGGGCGATGGCGTAGGTCAGGTCGCCCACGGTCTTGACCGCGATGCCCTCGGCGATGGTCTGGCCGCCCGCCTTGACCGGCTGATTGCTCATCCGCCCGCTGAACGAGGGATACATCAGGGGCTCCAGCCCGATGATGCGGATGTCCGGCTTGATCGCCTTGGCGGCGGTGGCCACGCCCGAGATCAGCCCGCCGCCGCCGATCGGCACGGGAAGGATTTCCAGGTCGGGCGCGTCCTCGAACATCTCCAGCGCGATGGTGCCCTGGCCGGCGATCACGTCCAGGTCGTTGAACGGATGCACGAACACCAGGCCGCGGTCCTGGCCCAGCGTCACGGCGAACACGGAGGAGTCGTCGTAGCTCTCGCCCTCGATCACCACATTGGCCCCGTGCGAGCGGGTCTGCTCGACCTTCACGAAGGGGGTGGTCTTGGGCATGACGATGGTCACGGGGATGCCCAGGCGCGCGCCGTGATAGGCTAGGCCTTGGGCGTGGTTGCCGGCGGAGGCCGCGATGACCCCGCGCTTGCGTTCATCGGCGTTCAGCTGGAGCAGCTTGTTCAGCGCGCCGCGCTCCTTATAGGCGGCGGTGAACTGCAGATTCTCGAACTTCACCCACACGTCGGCCCCGGTAATGTCCGACAGCGTCCGCGAACGGCGCATGGGGGTGCGCTCGATGTGGCCGTGCAGCCGCTCGGCGGCGGCTTTGATGCTGTCAAAGGTCAGGGTCATTGAGGTAAAGCCGGAAAAAGTCGCGCAACCTAACGGCGCGGACGTCTAAGGGCAATGTCGCGGGATCGCGCAGAGGAGCAGGGTCGGGTGTCGGGTAGGATTGTTTCGATGTTGGGTGGGCGCTCGATGGTCATCGCCCTGATCGTGGCCTGCGCCTACTTCATGGAGAACCTCGACACCAACATCATCGTCACCGCCCTGCCGCAGATGGCCCAGAGCTTCGCCATCACGCCGGTGCGCATGAGCCTGGGGGTGACCGCCTATGTGCTGGCGGTGGCCGCATGCATCCCGGCGTCCGGCTGGCTGGCCGACCGCATCGGGGCGCGCAACCTGTTCTGCGCCGCCATCGGCATGTTCACCGTGGCCTCCATGCTGTGCGGTCTGGCGCCGGGCTTCTTCGCCTTCATCGCCGCCCGCATCCTGCAGGGCTCGGCCGCTGCCATGATGTCGCCGGTGGGGCGTCTGGTGGTGCTGCGCAACGCCGAGAAGAAGGACCTGCTGCGGGCCCTGTCGACCCTGGTCTGGCCGGCCTTGTTCGCCCCTGTCCTGGGCCCGCCGCTGGGCGGCTTCATCACCAGCGCGGCCAACTGGCGCTGGATCTTCTACGTCAATCTGCCGGTGGGTCTGCTGGGCATGGCTCTGGTCCTGGCCTTCATTCCCAACCAGAAGTCGGACGAGCGCACCCCCTTCGACACCGCCGGCTTCGCCCTGATGGCCGTGGCCCTGGCCTGCCTGACCTATGGCCTGGATGTGGTCGGCCAGCGGCAAGGCGCCAGCCTGCCGATCGGCGGCGCCCTCCTGGCGGCGGCTCTGGTGGTCGGCGTCCTGGCCGTGCGCCATGTGGAGACGGTCGCGCATCCCCTGCTGCGGCTGGATGCGCTGCGGCTGAAGAGCTTCTTCATCAGCTGCGTTTCCGGCGGCACGGTCTCGCGGGCGGCGATCAGCGCCACGCCCTTCCTGCTGCCGTTGATGTTCCAGCTGGGCTTCGGCCTGTCGCCCGTGCAGTCGGGCCTGCTGCTGATGATCTACATGGCCGCCAATCTTCTGGCCAAGACCTTAACCAACTGGGTGATCCGCCGTTGGGGCCTGCGCAACGTCTTGATGTACAACGGCCTTCTGGCGGCGGCGGCGATCTGCGCCTGCTCCCTGATCTCGCCGGACCGGTCGCTGTGGTTCACGGGCGCCATCCTGGCCGTGGCCGGCGCCAGCCGCTCGCAGCAGTTCACCTCCCTGACCATGGTCACCTTCGCCGACGTCACCCCCGAGCAGCGCAACACCGCCGCGGTGGTCTCGGCCCTGACCCTGCAGCTGGGCATGGGCATGGGCGTGGCGGTGGGGGCGCTGATGCTCAACTTCAGCCAGGTCCTGCGCGGCGCGCCCCACCTTGAGGTGTTCGACTTCCGGGTGGCCCTGGTCCTGGCCGGCGCCCTCAGCGCCCTGGCGGTGATTTCCTACGCGGGTCTGGCCAGGGATGCGGGGTCGGAGATCAGCGGGCACAAGGCGAAGGCGGCGGCATGAATCGCAAGGAACGGCGCGCCCAGGGCAAGAAGGCGGCTGTTCCCGCGGCACTGGCAAGGGATGGCGGCCTGCTCGCCGAAGCACTCCAGTTTCATCGCGCCGGACAGCTGATCGAGGCCGAACAGCTTTATCGCCAGATTCTGGAGACGCAGCCCGATCACCCCGAGGCTCTGCACCTGCTCGGGGTGGCGGTTCTTCAGCGAGGCTCGGCCGAAGAGGCGGTGAGCCTGATCGGCAAAGCGATCGCGATTGATGGAGCCAAGGCCGTCTACCACAATCACCTGGGCGCCGCGCTGCACCGATCGGGCCGGATGGAAGACAGCCTGAAGGCCTGCCGGACAGCCCTGGCCCTGGACCCGAACCACGCAGACGCCTACGCCAACTTGAGTCTGGCGCTCAACGAGATGGAGCGCTTTGACGAAGGCCTGCAAGCCAGCGACATGGCGATCGGGTTGAATCCCAGCTTAGCGGCCGCACATTGCAGTCGCGGCGCCGCTCTTCACAGTCTGGGCCGATACGAAGAAGCCCTCGCAGCCCTGCTGCATTCCGCGGCGTTGGATCCCCACCATCCCGATACGCACCACTACCTGGGCGCCACCCTTCACCGTCTTGGACAGCTTGAGGCCTCGATCGTAGCCTTTCAACGCGCCGTTGCGCTGAAACCAGACTATCCCCAGCCTCACTTCGGCCTGGCGGTTTCACATCTTCTGCTGGGGAAGTGGGAGGTGGGCTGGCGTGAGTACGAATGGCGCTGGCACTCAGGCTCGGAGCCTCCGAGGGTGTTCAGCAAGCCCCAATGGCAAGGTGAGAACCTGGCCGGGCGAACCATCTTGCTGCATGCCGAACAGGGTCTTGGCGACACAATCCAGTTCTGCAGCTACGCGAACCTTGTCGCCGCGCGCGGCGGGCGGGTGGTGCTCGCTGCGCCGCGTCCATTGACCAGGCTGCTCCAGAATTTGGATGGCGTGAGCCAGGTCATTCCGCTTGGCGATCCCTTCCAGCCCTTCGATGTTCACTGTGCGCTGCTGAGTCTCCCGGGCGTCTTCCGCACGACTCCGGGAGCCACCCCGCCCGCACCCTATCTGCATCCTGAGCCCGACCTGGTGGAGACATGGCGTGCACGGTTGGGCGGCCACGGATTTCGCATCGGCATCGTATGGCAGGGCAGCAGAAGCGCCGTCGATAGAGGTCGCTCGGCCGCCCTGGCCCAGTTCGCAGGTCTGGCCAGCGTCCCTGGCGTGCGGCTGATCAGCCTGCAAAAGGGTTATGGTGTGGAGCAGCTGGAAGATCTGCCCGAGGGCATGCGGGTGGAAACCCTGGGCGAAGATTTCGACGGCGGTCCCGACGCCTTCATTGATACCGCTGCGGTGATGGCCAATTTGGATCTGGTGGTGACGGTGGATTCGGCGGCCGGGGCCCCGGCCGGCGCGCTGGGACGTCCGGCGTGGGTCGCCTTACAGGCCGTGCCGCACTGGGCATGGACCGATACGGGCGATCATTCGCCCTGGTGGCCATCCGTGCGCGCATTCCGTCAGACGGATCGCGGCGACTGGGACGGTGTGTTCCAGCGCATGACGCAGTCCTTGAGGCAGAGGCTCGATGATGGTGTTGATCACCATCCTGGGCCGTAGCCCCAGGACCGCGCGCCGTGCATGTTGGCGTCTGACGCGCCGGCGCCACTGAGGCCCGCCGCCGTTGGACAAAATATGGAACAAGCGATGCAGCCTTGGGCAACTACTCCGCCGGAAAACCACAAGGTCTATCAACTCTCGGACGGGCTCGTGTTTATTCACGAAACGGCGGAAATAACAGCCGAATGCGCCATTGGCAGATTTAGCTATATTAGTAAATTCTCGGCCATAGGCGGAAAATATCCAGTAAAGATAGGAAATTTCTGCTCAATCGCTCCAGAGCTATATTGTATTACTGCTGAAAGCCATCAAACAATCTACCCTACGATGTCGCCTCTGAACATGCTGTTGGGTCTGGATCTCGGTTATCCGGAAGCGGTCGAAAAGCCCCAGGGCGTGACCCTCGGCCACGACGTCTGGATCGGCCACCAGGTCAGGCTGATGCCGGGGATCACTATCGGCAACGGTGTCGCTGTGGGCGCCCGGGCTGTCGTCACCAAGGATCTTGAGCCCTACGGCATCTATGCGGGGGTCCCCGCGCGGCTGGTGAGGATGCGCTTTTCCGATCCAGTGATCGCGGCGCTTCAGGACATCAAATGGTGGGATTGGCCGACCGAAAAGATCATGCGGAACAAGGCTTTCTTCGATCTCAAGCTGACCGAGATCGAGGATGTCGCCGACATATACAGCGCCATCGTCGACTGACGCAGCGGCGCGCCTAGGACGCCTCCTCGAACTCCGCCACGAAATGCCCCGGCTCGATCTCGCGCAATTCCGGGACCGCGAAGGGCGAATTTGCGTCCACCGGGGCGCGGGAGGGCAGGAAGCGGAAGGCGCTTCTGGGATCGAGCGGGCTTGGCGGCTCGCCCGTCAGCTTGACCCGCTTGCGCGTGCGCTCAACCGCCGGGTCGGGGATCAGGGCCGCGGACAGCAGGGCGCGCGTATAGGGGTGGCGGGGCGCGGCATAGAGCTGTTCGCGCGAAGCCTGCTCCATCACCCGGCCCAGATAGAGCACCATCACCCGGTGGCTGATCTCGCGCACCACGGCCAGGTCGTGGCTGATGAACAGCATGGCCATGCCCAGCCGCCTCTGCAGGCCGATCAAGAGGTCGATGATCTGGGCGCGGACCGAGACGTCCAGGGCCGAGACCGCCTCGTCGCAGATCACCAGGGCGGGGTTCAGGATCATGGCGCGGGCGATGCCGACCCGCTGGTTCTGGCCGCCGGAAAGCTCGTGTGGGTAGCGATTGATCAGGGCGGGATCGAGCTCTACTTCGGCCATCATCCGCCGGGCCATCTCCTCGCGCTCCACGCGGCTCAGCTGCGGCTGATGCACCTGTAGCGGCTCGGCGATGGAGTCGCCGATGGTCATGCGCGGGTCCAGGCTCGCCAGGGGGTCCTGGAAGACGATCTGCAGATCCTGGCGCGCGGCCTGCAGCGCCTTGCCCTCTGTCTTGGTGATGTCGCGGCCCAGGATGGTCACCGCGCCGGCGGAGGGCGTGATCAGGTTCAGCACCGCGCGGGCCAGGGTCGACTTGCCCGATCCGCTCTCGCCCACCACGCCCAGGGTCTCGCCACGGCGCAGGGTGAGGTCCACCCCGTCGACGGCGCGCAGCTGGCGCGGTTTGGCCAGCAGGCCCTGGCCGGCGACAGGGAACCACACCTTGACGTCCCGGGCCTGCACGATCACCGGCGAGTCCACCGGGACCGGCTCCAGGGTCGGGCGCCCGCCGCGGCCATCGCGGTCCAGGCGCGGGATGGCGTCCAGCAGGGCGCGGGTATAGGCGGCGTCCGGTGCGCCGAAGATGTGGGCCGCCGTACCCTCCTCGACATACTGGCCGTCCTTCATCACGCAGACCCGGTCGGCGATGCGGGCGATCACGCCCATGTCGTGGGTGATCAGGACCATGGCCGCCCCGGTGTCGCGCTTCAGCTCGTCCATCAGGTCGAGGATTTCGGCCTGGACGGTGACGTCGAGCGCCGTGGTCGGCTCGTCGGCGATCAGCAGCTTGGGCCCCGGAGCCATAGCGGCGGCGATCATCACCCGCTGGCGCATGCCGCCGGACAGTTCGTGCGGATACTGGTCCAGCCGCTGGGCCGCGTCGGGAATGCGCACCCGCGACAGCCATTCGCGGGCCCGTTTGCGCGCCTCGTCGTGCGACAGCTTCAGGTGGCGGCGCAGAGGCTCGGCGATCTGCTCGCCGATCTTGACGTGTGGGGTCAGGGCGGTCAGCGGATCCTGAAAGATCATCGCCATCTTTGAGCCGCGCACCTGGTTGAGCGCCTGCGGCTTCAGCCCCAGCAGCTCCTGGCTCTGGAAGCGGACCGAGCCCTCCACGCTGCCATTCTGGGCCAG
Source organism: uncultured Caulobacteraceae bacterium (assembly GCA_903929535.1). Taxonomy (GTDB): domain Bacteria; phylum Pseudomonadota; class Alphaproteobacteria; order Caulobacterales; family Caulobacteraceae; genus BOG-938. The sequence continues at coordinate 17,875 of CAIYVC010000054.1, forward strand.
CAGACCCATCACCGCCATGAAGGTCTGGCTCTTGCCCGAGCCGCTCTCGCCTACCACGCCCAGGCATTCGCCGCGCTGAAGGCTTAGGGACACGCCACGCACCGCTTCGATCAGGCCGTCGGGGGTGGCAAAGCGGACCTTGAGGCTGTCGATGGTCAGAACCGGCGAGGCGGGACTCAAGGCGCGGCCTTGAGCAGGCGGTCTATGGCGGCCAGGGCCTGGGGTTCGTCCAGCATGGGCGCGTGCCCGATGCCGGAGACCTCCACGTAGTCCATGTCCGGCGCGGCCAGGCGCATATGCTCGGCAATGGCGGGCGACAGGATGTCGGAGGTCTCGCCGCGGATGGTCAGCAGGGGCGTCTTCTGCAGAGTGTCGAACAGGGGCCAGAGGTCGGGCGGCGGCGGCGCCTCCTCGCCGGGTTTCAGCTCAGGCTTCTTGAACACCGCCGAGACGCCGGGATCATAGTCCAGCACCGGGACGCCGCCCTTCTCGGTGAACAGCCGCCGGGCGAAGGCCATCCAGTCGGCGGGGCCATAGGCGGGAAAGGCGACCTCGTTGATGCGCTTGGCGTAGGCTGCCGCGTCGTCCCAGCCGGCGATCGGCCCGCCGCCGCCGACGTAGCTGCCGATCCGCGCCAGGCCTTCCGGGGCGATTTCCGGCCCTACGTCGTTGAGCACGGCGGCGGCGATGGCCGCCGGACGCATGGCGGCGATGACCAGGGTGATCAGCCCGCCCATGCTGGTGCCGATGAAGACCGCCCGGGCTATGCCCAGCGCGTCGATCAGGGCCAGGATGTCCGAGGCGTAGAGGGGCGGAATGTAGTGGCCGGGCTCCGAGTCCCAGTCCGAGGCGCCGCGTCCGCGCACGTCCACCGCCAGCACCCGCCGTCCTTGAGATGCAATGTGGGGGGCGAGCTTTTCGAAATCGCGGGCGTTGCGGGTCAGGCCGTGGATGCAGATCACCGGGGCGCGGGCCGGGCCGGAGGCGGCGGCGTAGTCCCGGGCATGCAGCTTCAGCCCGTCGGCGGTGACCCAGAAGCGGTCGCTGAAGGCGCTGCTGTCGCTCATGGCCGCATCATTGGTCTATCCGGCGCGCCCGCTCAATGCCCACCACTCAATGGTTGGCGTCGAAGTGCTGCTTGAGCTTCTGCCGGTCGCTGAGCGGTTCGGGCGCCGGCGCGCTCCAGGCCTTGTGAAAGTTGGTGACGATGTCGCCCAGATTGAGGTCGCGCGAGATCATCGCCTGGCGGAAGCGGCGCAGGCAGGCGGCGTCGCGGGCCGTGGCCAGCAGGGCGTCCTCGCCCACCGGCCGCCAGCCCTCCGACACCGGATCGCTGGCCAGGGGCTGGTCCTTGGCGTCGGCATAACCCAGCGCGGTCACCCGCCAGCGCGTGCCCTGGCACTCGAACTCGACACGCTGCTTCATGATGGCCGCCAGCTTGCCGCCATAGGGCGCGCCGGCTAGGGGGGCGGAGATCAGGGTGATCTGGGCGGTGTCCAGGCCCTCCTGCTGGATGTCGCCCATGTCGGCGGCCCTGAAGCCCTTGTCGTCCGCCGCCAGCATCAGATAGGGCCGCGCCTCAGCCGCTCCGCCGATCACGGTGGCCAGGAGCAGGGCGGCGGGCGCCGTCAGCTTCAACGTCATGGGGTGGTGTTCCTCGCGTCCAGCCGCTCCACCATAGCCGCGAGGGTGGATTAAACCTAGGTTCACGCGGTCATGCGCAGTATATTGCTCAAAATGAGTATAAGGGGTCGCGCCCCAGCGGCGCCCCAGGGATAGGCCGATGAGCGACTTTTTCTCGATCTACAGCCACGGTTTCGTGCGGGCGGCGGCCTCGCCGATCCGGATCGCTCTGGCCGACCCGGCGGCCAACGCAGCAAGCGTGATCGATACCCTAGCCCAGGCCCATACGGCCGGCGCCGGCCTGACCGTCTTCCCCGAACTGTGCCTGTCCGGCTACGCCATCGACGACCTGCTGCAGCAGAAGACGGTGCTGCAAGGCGTGCTGGACGCCATCGAAACCGTGCGCGAGGCCAGCAAGGTCAGCGGGACGGTGGCGGTGGTCGGGGCGCCGCTGATGGACGGGACGCGCCTCTACAACTGCGCCGTGGTCATCTACGCCGGAGCGGTGCTGGGCGTGGTCCCCAAGAGCTACCTGCCGTCCTATCGCGAGTTCTATGAGCGCCGGCACTTCACGCCGGGCCTGGGCGTCGAGGGCCGGACCATCGCCCTGCGCCACGGCTCTGTCCCGTTCGGAACCGACCTGATGTTCGCCGCCAGCGACTATCCCGACTTCGTGCTGGGGGTGGAGATCTGCGAAGACCTGTGGACGCCGCAGCCGCCCTCAAGCCGGTTGGTCATGGCCGGGGCCACGGTGGTCGCAAACCTGTCGGCCTCCAACATCACCATCGGCAAGGCCGAGACCCGCCGGGTGCTGTGCGCCTCGCAGTCCGGGCGGGGTGTCTGCGCCTATGTCTACGCCGCCTCCGGCTGGGGTGAGAGCACCACCGACCTGGCCTGGGACGGTCACGCCCTGATCTATGAGAACGGCGCCCTGCTGGCGGAATCCGAACGCTTCGCCCGCGAGCCGAAGCTGCTGCACGCCGACATCGACCTGGAGCGGCTGACTCAGGAACGGCTGAGGCTGCACACATTCCACGAGGGCGCCGAGCGGGCGGGGGCGGACCATATCCGGCGTATCGAATTCCAGTTCCGGCCCCAGGACCGCGAGGCCCGCCTGGAGCGCCAGATCGAGCGCTTCCCGTATGTGCCGTCCGATCCAGCGCGCCTCTATGACGACTGCTACGAGGCCTACAACATCCAGGTCGCGGGCCTGGTGCGCCGGCTGGACGCGACGGGAACCAAGAAGGTCGTCATCGGCGTTTCCGGCGGCCTGGATTCGACCCAGGCCCTGGTGGTGATCTGCCGCGCCTTCGATCTGCTGGGCTGGCCGCGCTCCAACATCGAGGCGGTGACCCTGCCGGGTTTCGCCACCGGCGAGCAGAGCAAGGGCTATGCCTGGGCCCTGATGAGGGCGCTTGGCGTCTCGGCCCGCGAGATCGACATCCGGCCCGCCGCTGAGCAGATGCTGAAGGATATCGGCCATGGCTACTCGGATGGTCATCCGATCTACGACATCACCTTCGAGAACGTGCAGGCGGGCCTTCGCACCGACTATCTGTTCCGCCTGGCCAACCAGCTAGGGGGCTTCGTGGTAGGCACCGGCGATCTGTCGGAGCTGGGCCTGGGCTGGTGCACCTATGGCGTCGGCGACCACATGAGCCACTACAACGTCAACGCCTCGGTCCCCAAGACCCTGATCCAGCACCTGATCCGTTGGGTCGCCGCCGAAGACCTGATGGGACCCGAAGCCAATCCCGTGCTGCTGAACATCGTCGCTGCCGAGATCAGCCCCGAGTTGGTGCCGGCGGGCGCGGACGGCGCGGCGCAGTCGACCGAGGCGACGGTCGGTCCCTATGCCCTGCAGGACTTCAACCTCTTCTACACGGTCCGTTACGGCTTCACCCCGGCCAAGATCGCCTTCCTGGCGCAGCACGCCTGGAGCGACGCGGGCAGGGGCGCCTGGCCGCCCAACTTCCCCGAGGCCTCACGCAAGGCCTACAGCCTGGCGGAGATCAAAAAGTGGATGCGGGTCTTCCTGCAGCGCTTCTTCACCACCAGCCAATACAAGCGCTCGGCGGTCCCCAACGGCCCCAAGATCTCCTCCGGCGGCTCGCTCTCGCCCCGCGGCGACTGGCGCGCCCCGTCCGACGGCAATTCAGCGGCCTGGTTGGCCGCGCTTGACCGCGTGCCGGATTAGACCGAGATCGGCGCGCAGAGAGACGTCGGCAAGGCGAGACGGATGAAGCGCAAGCAGCGACGCGCGCAACTTGGAAAGGCGCCGGCCGGGTCCGCGCAAACTGTGGACCATATGCTCGCCTTGGAAGCCGCCGTCGGGCTGCATCAGGCCGGCCGGTTCGTGGAGGCCGAGCAGAGTTACCACCGGATTTTGGCGGCGGATCCCCACTGCGCCGACGCATGGCATCTGCAGGGTGTCGCCGTGTTTCAGCTTGGCCGCGCGGAAGACGCTCTGGAGCTGATCGCCAAGGCCATCCAGACAGACGCGGGCCAGTGGCATTATTTCGACAATTTGGCCGCCATTCTGAAAGCGCAGGGCCGCATCGAAGAGGCGGCGGCGGCCTATCAAGCGGTGATCGAACGGGCGCCCGAAAATCTCGCGGCGCGCCAGAATCTCGGCGACGCGCTTTACCAGCTGGGCCATTGGGCGGAGGCAGCCTCAGCGTTTCAAGCGCTGGCTAATCTCGCGCCGGACGACGCCAACGCTCACATCGGCCTGGGTGGCGCGCTGTTCAAGCTGGAGAGGCTGGAAGACGCGGCGACGGCCTTTCGAACTGTGATCCGGCTCGCGCCGCACCACGCCGCCGCTCACGCCAATTTGGGCAGCGTCCTTTATCATCTGCGGCGCCTGGATAAGGCCGTGGGATCATTCGATGCCGCATTGGCCATTGATCCCGCCAACGCCCTCACCCATCGCTATCGTGGCGAGGCCTTCCACCTGCTTGGCCGGCAACCGGAAGCGATCCTGTCGTTCGAGCAGGCCATAGCCTGCAGTCCGGATGACGCCGTGGCGCACACCAGCCTTGCGATATCGCGTTTGTTGGTAGGTGACTGGCTGGCCGCGTGGCCCGAGTATGAGTGGCGCTGGGGCATGGAGGGTGTGGGCGCGGCGCCCGTGTTCGCCCAACCTCAATGGCGCGGCGAAGACCTGACCGGGCGCACCATCCTGCTGCATGCCGAGCAGGGCTTGGGCGACACCATCCAGTTCTGCAGCTACGCCCCCATGCTGGCGGCCCGCGGGGCCCGCGTGATGCTCGCCGCGCCGCGTTCGCTGCTGAGGCTGCTGAGGGGTCTGGAGGGCGTGGACCAGGTCGTGGCCATGGGCGATCCCCTGCCGGCTTTCGACGTCCACTGCCCTCTGCTGAGCCTGCCGGGTGTTTTCGGGACCACGGTGGATACGACCCCGCCCGTGCCCCATCTGCACGCCGAGGCGAGTCTGGCCGAGCATTGGCGCGAGCGGCTTGGCGATCACGGATTTCGCATCGGCATCGTCTGGCAAGGCAGCCGAGACTCTCCGGCTGACAGGGGGCGTTCAGCGCCTCTGATCCAGTTCGCCGGCTTGGCCGCGATCCCTGGCGTGCGTCTGATCAGCCTGCAGAAAGGTCACGGCCTGGAGCAGCTCGAGAGCCTGCCTGAAGGCATGACCGTTGAAACCCTGGGCCCGGACTTCGATTCCGGCCCTGATGCCTTCGTCGACACCGCCGCGGTAATGGCGGGGCTGGACCTGGTGGTGACGGTGGATTCAGCGCCGGGGGTTCTGGCGGGCGCGCTCGGGCGGCCCGTGTGGGTGGCCCTGCAGGCCGTGCCGCACTGGGCCTGGACACAGACGGGCGAGCGTTCGCCCTGGCATCCGTCCGCGCGCGCCTTCCGTCAGGCCGATCGCGGCGACTGGAATGGCCCATTCAGCCGCATGGTCGAGGCGCTGCATGAAATCCTGAAGCCCCCGGCGGGCTAGCGGGGCGGTGGGCGGCGCCGGGCATGCCGGGGTGGCTTCATGCCGATTTGACGGTAGATTGTGGCGCGATCACCCTGAGAGGAATGTATTGAATGACGTCTTGGGCCTCCGGCTATGTGGCCGATCTTCCCTACACCGCGGGCTGCTATCGCGAGCTGAACCCCACCTTCCTGCACTTCGCCGCCTTGGCGGGGGCGGGGGTGGAGTCGCCCGACCCGGATCGGAAGCTGGCCTATTGTGAGCTGGGATGCGGTCAGGGGTTTTCCGCCAATGTGGTCGCGGCGGCCAATCCCAACATCGAAGTCCACGCCATGGATTTCAATCCCAGCCATATCGCCGGCGCCAAGGCTCTGGCGGCGGAAGGGGGACTGTCGAACGTCCATTTCTATGAGGACAGTTTCGAAGATTTTCTCCACCGGACGGATTTGCCCGCGTTCGACATCATGGTTCTGCATGGCGTGTTCAGCTGGGTGTCGCCGGTGCGGCGTGCGGAAATCGTCGCGCTGATCCGCAGCAAGCTGGCCACCGGTGGTCTGGTCTTCGTCTCCTACAACGCCATGCCGGGCGCCGGCGCCCTCATCCCCCTGCGGCGGCTGATGCACGATCACGCCGAGCGGGGGGCCGGGCCCAGGCTGGCCCGCATCGAGCAGGCCGTGCAATTCGCGGAGGCCGTTCGACAAGTGGGCCAAGGGGTCTTCGCCACCAACCCCGCCCTGGGCGCGAGGCTTGATCAAATCAAGTCTCAAAGCCGAGCCTATCTGGCTCATGATTATTTCAACCGCGACTGGAATCCACTCTACTGCAGCGATGTCTTCGACGAGCTGGCCGAGGCCAAGATCGATTTTGTGGGTTCAGCCCAGCTGTCCGAACGGCTGGACGACATCAAGTTTTCGGCGGCGCAAAAGGCTCTACTGTCCTCCGTCGATGACAGAAACCTGAGGGAGCTGCTCCGCGACAGCATCCTGAACACCGAGTTCCGCAGGGATATCTTTATCCGCGGCGTCCTGGCCTTGCCGATGCAGAAGCGAAGCGATCTTTGGTTCAACACCCGCTTCGCTCTGACCGTCTCGCGTGACAAGGTGTCCAAGTCGGTCACCACCAACCTTGGCAACGTCAGTTTCGAGCAGAGGGTCTACGAGCCGGTGGCAGACGCCCTGGCCGAGGGACCTCGCACGCTGAAGGATCTGATCGCGCACCCCAAGGTTCGCAATCTTGGCGCCGACGAAGTCCGACAGGCCGTCTATGTCCTTCTGGCGTTCAACCAGATCGACCCATGCCTCAGCGCCGCCACAGACGCTAAACGGGCCGTATCTACCAAGGCCTTCAACACCGCCGTTTTGAGCCGGTCCCTGTTAGCGGATGACTTCCACAGCCTGGCGTCTCCGGTCACCGGCGGCGGCGTTCCCGTGGACCGCTTCACTCAGCTTGTGCTTTGGGCCCTGCAGAGGAAGGAAGCCGACATACCCGCCGCTGTTTGGGCCATCCTAAAACTTCAGGGATCCTTCCCGCAAAAGGATGGGCGGATGGCGGAAACTGAAGAGGAAGCTCTGGCGCAAATCGCCGAGACGACCGAGGTGGTCAAACAGACCAACATTCCGCTGCTGAAACAGCTCGGCATCGCCTGACGCCGATCGCGGCCGAACGTCGTCGCTAAAAGAAGCAGGACTCCCTTGGACGATAAATTACGCCGACCGATTGAGAGGACTGCCGAATGACGTCGTGGGCTTCCGGCTACATGACCGATATTGCTTACACATCGGCCTTCTTCCGAGAATTGAGCCCATCCTTCCTGCGCTTCGCCGCCCTGGCGGGCGCTGGTGTGGCCGGCCCCGATCCGGAACGGAAACTGACCTACTGCGAGCTAGGCTGTGGCCAGGGCTTCTCCGCCAATGTGGTCGCGGCGGCCAATCCCCACATCGAAGTCCATGCCATGGATTTCATTCCAGGCCATATCGCCGGCGCCAGGGCTCTGGCGTTGGAAGCAGGACTGTCGAACGTCCATTTCTATGAGGAAAGTTTCGAGGACTTCCTCCATCGCGCGGATTTGCCCGCCTTCGACATCATCGTCCTGCACGGCGTATTCAGTTGGGTGTCGCCGGAGCATCGGGCGCAGACCATCGAGATCCTCCGCGGCAAGCTGGCCACGGGCGGCCTAGTCTACGTGTCCTATAACGCCATGCCCGGCGCCGGCGCGCTCGTTCCTCTGCGCCGGATCCTGTTCGATCATGTCGAACGAGGACCTGGGCCCCTGCTCGCCCGAATTGAGCGAGCGCTGGAATTCGCGGAGGGTGTCCGGCAAGCTGGCGCCGCGGTTTTTGCAGCCAACCCCGCCCTTGGCGCCAAGCTCGACATGATCAAGTCCCAGAGCCGCGCCTACGTGGCCCACGAATATCTCAACAGGGAATGGCATTGCCTTTACCACAGCGACGTCGTCGACGAGCTGGCCGAGGTGAAGCTTGACTATGTGGGCTCCGCCAATCTGGCGGCGCGACTGGACTCGATGAAGTTGTCACCGGAACAGATGGCGTTGCTGTCCTCCATCGAGGATTCCCGTCTCAGGGAGACGGTGCGCGACAGCATCCTCAACACCGAGTTCCGCAAGGACATCTTCATGCGAGGCGTCACGCCCCTGCCGGCGCTGATGCGGACCGACCTTTCGCTCGATACCCGGTTCATCCTGGCCGTCCCGCGCCAGAAGGTGCTTAAAGGCGTGACCACCAATCTCGGCGCCATCAACTTCGACCAGCGGGTCTATGAGCCGATGGCGGACGCCCTGGCGCAAGGGCCGTGCACGCTGCGCGAACTGCTTCGCCGCCCGCAGCTTCGCGGCATTGACGCCAACGATGTCCGCCAAGCCGCCTACGCCCTCTTGACCTTCGGTCAAATCGAGCCGTGCCTCAGCGCCGCCAGAGATGCGCAAAGGGCCAAGTCCACCAAGGCGTTCAATACCGCGGTTATGAAACGGGCCGCCTATTCCGGTGATCTAATGGGCCTGGCCTCTCCGGTCACGGGTGGGGGCGTTCCTATGGACCGGTTCTCTCAGCTTCTACTGTCCGCCTGGCAGAGGAAGGAGCCCGATATCGCTGCGGCTGTCTGGGCCGTGCTGAAGCCCGAAGGCGTATTGCCCAGCAAGGAAGGTCGGCGCCTCGAAACGGACGCGGAGGTTCTCGCCGAATTCGCGCAGCAGACCGAACAGTTCGTCCTCAAGACCATCCCCGTGCTGCAGCTGCTCGGCGTCGCCTGACCCGCCCGCGTCGGGACGGCCCGGTCAGCCTCGATGGACTAGGGAGGTGAGCTTGCGCCAGACCGTCGAAACCCGGCTTTGCGCGGCCGGTGAAACCGGCGCCTCAACAGCGCCCTCGGTGGACTGGGATGCGGCCGCTTCGGCCGCTCTGGTGTTGATCACGTATTTGCACGCGCCGGTCCGGCACATCTCGTTGACCACATTGGCGCTGAGGTCCCGCCTGAGGCCCTGGAACTTCTCGCCGTTCCAAAGCTCTTCGAAACTGGAATCTTGGATATTGCCCACGGGGTGGGCGTAGCAGCAGACGCGGGCCTCGCCGCTGGAGGACACCAGAAACGAGTCCCAGGGGTGGGTGCAGTCGCGCACCGTTTCCAGCCGCTCGGGCGGCGCGGGCTCAGGGGCCGCCACGGTTTCCTCCTCGGTCTCGAAGAAGATCTTCTTGCTTTCATCGAACGACACCGGGACGCCCAGCGCCTTGCCGCGCTCGATCGCCGCGCGGATCATGCGGTTGGACAGCCCAGGATGGTTCCACAGACCCTGGGCCGCGTAGTCGAACTCCCAGTTGTCCCGGGACTGGCGGTACTTGGCCATCTCCTCTTCGGACATCTGATTCAGATGCCAGAATACGGCCTCGTCGGCGCCCAGCGCCTTC
>CAIYVC010000055.1 GCA_903929535.1 uncultured Caulobacteraceae bacterium
GCCAAGGGCCTGTCGGGCACCGTCAAACAGTCCAAGCGCATGGTCGAGCGCGAGCAGCCGCAGGTGTGGGACGTCCTCGAAGAGGTCATCCGCGAGCACCCGGTCCTGCTCAACCGCGCCCCGACTCTGCACCGTCTGGGCATCCAGGCGTTCGAGCCCAAGCTGATCGAGGGTAAGGCCATCCAGCTGCACCCGCTGGTCTGCGCCGCCTTCAACGCCGACTTCGACGGCGACCAGATGGCCGTGCACGTCCCCCTGAGCCTGGAAGCTCAGCTGGAAGCGCGCGTCCTGATGATGTCGACCAACAACATCCTGTCGCCCGCCAACGGCAAGCCGATCATCGTGCCCTCGCAGGACATCGTGCTGGGCCTCTACTACCTGTCGCTCGCCAAGGATAAGGAGCCGGGCGAAGGCAAGCTGTTCGTCGATATCTCGGAGATCGAGGCGGCTCTGGAAGCCAAGGTCGTCACCCTGCACGCCAAGGTCAAAGCGCGCTTCACCGAAGTGCGCGACGGTCAGGTGACCACCAAGGTGATCGACACGACGCCGGGCCGGATGAAGATCGCCGCCCTGCTGCCGCATCACCCGCAGATCGGCCACCGTCTGGTGGAAAAGCCGCTTACCAAGAAGGAAATCGGCAACCTGATCGACATCGTCTATCGCCACTGCGGTCAGAAGGCGACGGTCATCTTCGCCGACCAGATCATGGGTCTGGGCTTCAAGGAAGCGGCCAAGGCCGGCATCTCCTTCGGCAAGGACGACATCATCATTCCGGAGAAGAAGAAGCAGCTGGTGGCCGACACCAAGAAGCTGGCCGAGGAATATGAGCAGCAGTACGCCGACGGCCTGATCACGCGCGGCGAGAAGTACAACAAGGTCGTCGATGCGTGGGCCAAGGCCACCGACCGCGTCGCCGACGAGATGATGCTGGAAATCTCCACCAAGAAGCTCGATGCCGACGGCCGCGAGAAGGAGATCAACTCCATCTACATGATGGCCCACTCCGGCGCCCGGGGCTCGCAAGCCCAGATGAAGCAGCTCGGCGGGATGCGCGGCCTGATGGCCAAGCCTTCCGGCGAAATCATCGAGACGCCGATCATCTCGAACTTCAAGGAAGGTCTGTCGGTTCTGGAGTACTTCAACTCCACCCACGGCGCCCGTAAGGGCTTGGCCGACACCGCCTTGAAGACCGCCAACTCGGGCTACCTGACCCGTCGTCTCGTCGACGTCGCGCAGGACTGCATCATCACCGAGGAAGACTGCGGCACCACGCGCGGCATCACCATGCGCGCGGTGGTCGAGGGCGGCGACGTGCTCGTCTCGCTCGGTCAGCGCATCCTGGGCCGCACCGCGGCCGAGGACGTCAAGGAGCCGGGCGGCAACGACGTGATCGTGCCGGCCGACACCTACCTGAACGAAGCCATGGTCGACATCATCGAGAAGGCGGCCGTTCAATCGGTGAAGGTGCGCTCGGTGCTGGTCTGCGAAGCCGAAACCGGCGTCTGCGGCGCCTGCTACGGCCGCGATCTGGCCCGCGGGACCACGGTCAACATCGGCGAAGCGGTGGGCGTTATCGCCGCCCAGTCGATCGGTGAGCCGGGCACCCAGCTGACCATGCGGACCTTCCACATCGGCGGCACCGCCCAGGTGGCCGAGCAGTCCTTCTTCGAAGCGACCAACGAAGGCCTCGTGCGCATCGACGGCGGCAACAGCGTCCAGACGCCGGAAGGCGATCTGATCGTGATGAGCCGCAACCTGATGGTCACGGTCACGGTCGACGGCAAGGACCGGGAATCCTACAAGCCGCCCTACGGCGCGCGCCTGCGCGTCAAGAACGGCGACAAGGTCAAGCGCGGTCAGCGCCTGGCCGAATGGGACCCCTACACCACGCCGATCATCACCGAAGTGGGCGGCAAGGTCCGCCTCGAGGACCTGGTCGACGGTCTGTCCGTGCGCGACGAAGCCGACGAAGCCACCGGCATCTCCAACCGGGTGGTCGCCGACTGGCGCGCCAGCCCGCGCGGCGCCGATCTGCGTCCCGCCATGGCCGTGATCGACGACAAGGGCGCCTATGTGAAGTTGGCCAACGGCGGTGACGCCCGTTACCTGCTGCCCGTGGGGGCCATTCTGTCGACGGTCGATGGCGACGTAGCCAAGCCCGGCGACGTGCTGGCCCGCCTGCCCACCGAAAGCGCCAAGACGCGCGACATCACCGGCGGTCTGCCGCGTGTTGCCGAGTTGTTTGAAGCGCGCCGGCCCAAGGACTGCGCGGTCATCGCCGAAATGGACGGCCGCGTCGAATTCGGACGCGACTACAAGAACAAGCGCCGCATCAAGATCACCCCGGAAGACGGCGGTGATGCGGTCGAGTTCCTGATCCCCAAGGGCAAGCACATCTCCGTCCACGACGGCGACGTGATCCGCAAGGGCGAGTACATCATCGACGGCAACCCGGATCCGCACGACATCCTGCGCATCCAGGGCGTCGAAGCGCTGGCCGACTTCCTGGTCAATGAAATCCAGGAAGTTTACCGACTGCAGGGCGTGCCGATCAACGACAAGCACATCGAGGTGATCGTTCGCCAGATGCTGCAGAAGGTGGAAATCCTCGAGCCGGGCGATACCGGCCTGATCAAGGGCGACCACCTGGACAAGACGGAGTTCGACGAGGAAAACGCCAAGGCGGAAGCCCGTGGCGGACGCCCGGCGCTCACCCAGCCTGTCCTGCTCGGCATCACCAAGGCCTCGCTGCAGACCCGCAGCTTTATCTCCGCGGCCTCGTTCCAGGAGACGACGCGCGTGCTTACGGACGCCTCGGTGCACGGCAAGACCGACACTCTGGAAGGCCTGAAGGAAAACGTGATCGTCGGACGGCTTATCCCGGCGGGCACGGGCTCCTACCTGCGCGGCTTGCAACGCGTCGCCGCCAAGCGCGACGAGCAGCTGGCCGCCCAGCGCGAACAGCAGATGGAGGCTCTGCCGGAAGAGATCTCCGCCGAAGCCGAAACCGCCGAAGCCTAGGCTTCAGCGACTGAGACTACCGAACGGCCCGGGAGCGATCCCGGGCCGTTTTTCGTATAGGCTTCCCGCAACGAGACTTGCGACGGAGGAAACTATGCTGCGCGCGGCTTGGCTGGGCCTCATCGCGACCCTGGCGGTCATTCCTGCGGCGCACGCAGATCAACCTCAGTCCTTGGCCGGGCGCTGGTTCGTGACGGCAGACTATTACGGCCAGCCTCTCTACGTGCCGATGACCCTTGAGCAGAAAGGGGACAAGCTTGGCGGAAGCTTCGGCCGCGATCCCCTCGATGGATCGTCCAACGGCGCGTCATTCCATTTTGTGGCTACCAACGCTCAGGGCGTCCGCCAGCAGATCGATGGAACCCTAGCGAAGGGAGTGCTGTCCGGCCAAGTCACGGTAACGATGAAGGACAATCCCGATCCTCCATCGCGGTTTCCCTTCGCTGCTGTTCCTAGCCCTGAGCGCCCGACCACGCAGCCCCAGCGGCATGAGTTCACGCCGACCGTCTTCTACCGAGAGTTCTCGGCCCTCAACAAACCCGTGCTGACCATCAATCCCGGTGACACCGTCCACACGACCACGGTGGATGCCGGCGGCAGGGACGAGAAGGGCGTGCAGCGGATCGCTGGGGGCAACCCTCAGACAGGACCCTTCTATGTGGTATCTGCGCTGCCAGGCGACACTCTAGTGGTGCGTCTAAAACGTCTGCGGCTCAATCGAGACTGGGCGGACAGCGACGACGCCATCGTACCGCGTGGCTTGGACGGTGGGCTGGCGGTGCAGATGAAGGATGGCGGCAAGCCTGTGCGCTGGCGTCTGGATCGGGCTAAAGGCCTGGCCTCGGTCGAGAAGCCGGGCGAGCACATGGCCAGCTACACGGTTCCAGTCCGCCCAATGCTTGGCTGCATCGCCACCGCTCCGAACGGGCAGATACCGCCGACGGGCGATTCCGGCGCCTTCGGGGGGAACATGGACTTCAATGAGATTGTCGAGGGGGCGACCGTCTATCTGCCTGTCCTGGTTCCAGGTGCGCTGCTTTATCTTGGCGACGCCCACGCTTTGCAGGGCGACGGTGAGATCAACGGGAATGCTCTGGAAACCTCGATGGACGTGTGGATGTGATCCCCGGCCGGATACCAGGGCCTAGGGTGGAATCCGCGACCCACATCATGGCGATGGGCTTGGCCGGGTCGCTCGATGACGCTTACCGCGGCGCTACCGCCAACATGGCCGCTTGGCTTCAGAGCGAACAACATCTGAGCGCGTCGGAAGTCGCCGAAGTGATCGGGTCAGCAGCTGAATACAAGGTCAGCGAGGTCGCCGACCGCAACGCCGGCATCGTCCTTAAGATCAACAAAGATCGTCTCGCCACCCTGACTAAGTCGGCGGCGAAATGAGAATTCCAAATCTGCGGACCAAATGTCGGGAAACCCGGACGTTCGCCGTTTTCAAGAACAGCCACTGAAATAGCAGGGGAAGGCATGACCATGCAGACAGACACAAACCGGGCCGGATGGGCCACGGCCGCGATCCTGGTAGGGCGGCTGGTGTTCGCGGCGCTGTTCATCATGGCTGTCAGCTTCAAGCTGATGGGCATCAAACAGACGGCGGACTTCATCGCGGCTGCAGGCTTTCCCATCCCGCTGGTGCTGGCCTGGCTGGCGGCGCTGCTGGAACTGGGCCTGGTGGCCGCCTTTCTGACAGGGGCCTTCTTCTCCGAAGCGGCGCTTGTGGCCGCGGTCTATGTCGTCTTCCTGGGCTTCAGCTTCCACGGTCCGTCGCACTGGAAGACCAACCAGAGCGAATTCGGCTTCTTCGTGGATCACTTTACCTTCATGACCGGCCTGCTGTTCGCGGCGGCCAATGGCCCGGGGCGCGTGCTGACCCTGCGGCGAGGGTGGCTCAGCCGGACCTAGCTGGCGACGGGACGGATCAGGTCGACCAGAATCTGCAGGACATGGGCGACTTCGGGCGCCAGCACCATCATCACGAACGACATGGGTTCATTCCTCGTCGAGGGCAGATGACGCCAGCATAGGGGCTTTCCCCTCCATCGCCAACCGCACCGGCGCCCAGGTCATGCGATGTTCGGGGCAGGGGCCCAGGGTGCGCAAAGCCTGCACATGGATTTCGGCGTGATAGCCCTTGTGTGAGGCAAAACCATAGCCGGGATAGTCGAGGTCCATCTGCAGCATCAGCCGGTCGCGGGCCACCTTGGCCAGGATCGAGGCGGCGGCGATGGAGCAGCTGAGGGCGTCGCCCTTGACCACGGTCTTGACCGCGCAGGGCAGCTTGAAGGCGTAATTGCCGTCCACCAGCGCGTGGACGGGGGCCGGCGACAGGGCTTCAACGGCGCGGCGCATGGCCAGGCCGGTGGCATGCAGGATATTGAGCTCGAAGATTTCGGCCACCGAGGCGTAGGCGACGGCGTAGGCCACCGCCTTGTCCATGATCTCCGGCTCCAGCGCCTCGCGCTGCCTGGCGGTGAGGGCCTTGGAGTCGTTCAGGCCCTTAGGCATCCGGCGTGGATCGAGGATCACCGCCGCCGCGCTGACCGGCCCGGCCCAGGGCCCGCGCCCGGCCTCGTCCACCCCGCACACCAGCCCGCCGCAGGCCTTCTCCAACATCATGTCGGGGCCGGACTTGGATTTGAGTTTTAGAGCAGCGGGTTTCACATCCCCGCCATACGCCGGACCTGCTGGCATCGGAAGCAGGTGGTGACGTGATCGTTGACGAGGCCCACAGCCTCCATGAAGGCGTAGACGATCACCGGGCCGCAGTACTTGTAGCCGCGTGATTTCAGGGCCTTCGCCATGTCCACGGCCAGCGGGGTCTGGGCCGGCACTTGGCCGGGCTCGAAGTTGTTCTGCAGCGGCTTGCCATCGACGAAGCTCCACAGGAACTCAGACATGTCCTCGCCCTTGTCGCGCAGGTCGAGGTAGATGCGCGCGCCGGAGATGGCGGCGTCGATCTTGCCGTTGGAGCGGACGATGCCGGGGTCGGCCATCAGCCGCGCGCGGTCGACCTCGCCGTAGCGGGCGACCTTTTCCGGATCGAAGTTGTCGAAGGCGGCGCGGAAGCCGTCGCGCTTCTTCAGGATGGTGATCCACGACAGGCCGGCCTGGAAGCCGTCCAGCACCAGCTTTTCCCACAGCGCCCGGCTGTCGTACTCCGGCACGCCCCATTCGGTGTCGTGATAGTCCTCGTAGATCGGCGAGCCGGCCATGCCGTACCAGTTGCAACGAGTCGGAGGGGCGCTCATCGGCCTAGTTTGCCTCAGACTCCGTGGGCGACGGAAGGGTCCCTTCGGGCCACCAGGCGGGAACGTCCAGATGCACGGGATGATCGCGGACGGTTAGAGGTCCGGAAACCGCGCGGTCCAGCCGCAGCAGGGCCAGGGCGCGGCCGGGGCGGCCGGACAGCACCTCGCCCGCCCGAAGACCCCGCAGGGTCTCCACGGGCGTTCCAGGAGGCGGGGCGGGGCCATCGAAGCTGAGCGGGACCATGCGCGTCTTGACCGCGCTGCGCCGCTTCATGCGCGAGGTGGTTTCCTGGCCGATATAGCAGCCCTTGTGGAAGTCGATGGCGTTCAAGAGGTCCCAGTCCGCCTCAAGCGGGAAGGTCTGATCGGCAACGCAGTCCCGGGCGGGGTCGGGAATCCCCAGGGCCAGTCGCAGATCGTCATAGGCGTCCTCATCCGTGTCGACCTCGCCGACGATGCCGTAGGCCCGCCAGCCCAGCGCCGCCAGGCGCGGATCGGCCATCCAGCCTTCGCCGGGAACACCCTGGCCGCCCCAGGAGGCGAACACCGAGCCCTCCAAGGATTCGATCTCGACCTTGGCGCGAAGGCGGTAGAGCTTGAGCCGCCCGATCAAAGCCTCGCGCTGGGCGGCCTGCACGTCCAGCAAGGCGAACGCCTCGCCCGCCTCGTCGCGGCTGGGGGTGACGAACAGGTCGAACAGGTACTTGCCCTGGGGCGTCAACAGCAGGGCGATGCGCAGCTCGCCGTCCGCAAGGCTCTCGACGTCGTTGCTCAGCAGGTTCTGCAGGAAGGCGCGCCAGTCGGGCCCGCGCACCGCGATCAAGGCGCGGCTGGTCAAATGGGCGAAGACGGGTAGGCTCATGGCGGACCTTGCCTTAGGGGACTCGGTAACGGGCTAGGGTTCATATAGTGGGGGCGAATGGCGACGCCTAAAGGCTTTCCGATCCTGTTCATCGCCTCCTCGCGGATCGGCGACGCCGTTCTGGCGTCCGGCCTGATCAAGCGGCTGCACGACGAGATCCCCAACGCCCGCTTCACCATCGTCGCCGGACCGCTGTCGGCCCCCCTGTTCGCCGATATCCCCAAGCTGTCCCAGGTCATCGTCATGGAGAAGACCAAGGGCAAGGGACACTGGTTCAAGCTGTGGACCCAGGTCCGGGGCCGCAAATGGGGGCTGATCGTCGATCGGCGCGGATCGTCCATCGCGCGGTTCCTGAGCGCCAAGCGCCGGGCCATCCATCGCACCCTGCCCGGCGAGCCGGTGCACAAGGTCGTCGAGGCCGCGCGGTTGCTGAAGGTGGCCGACGATCCGCCGGGGCCCTTTCTGTTCACCAGCGCCGAGACCGAGGCCAAGGCGGACGCCATCCTGGGGGCCGAAAACGGGCCGCTGCTGGCTGTGGCGCCCGCGGCCAACTGGATCGGCAAGACCTGGCCCGTGGAGCGGTTCGCCCTGACCGCCGTGCAGCTGATGCGGCCGGGCGGGCCGTTCGAGACGGGACGGCTGCTGATCCTGGGCGGGCCGGACGACTGGCGGGCTTCGGAGCCGCTGCGCCGGTCCCTGCCACGCGACCGCTGGATCGACCTCACCGCCAAGACGGACCTTCTGACCGCCTATGCCTGCCTGAAGCGGGCGCGGCTGTTCATCGGCAACGATTCCGGGCTGATGCACCTGGCGGCGGCGGCGGGCGTGCCGACGCTGGGTCTGTTCGGGCCGTCCGACGAGCGGCTGTACGGTCCCTGGGGGCCGGATTCGCGCACGGTGCGCGGCCCGCGCAGCCTGGCTCAGATCAAGATCAAGGACCCCGACCTCAACCAGCCGGTCTGCCACATGCTGGACTTGCCGGCGGAGCAGGTGGTCGCCGCCGCGCGTGACCTGTTCGAAGCGACCCAGCCCCTGAGTCTGGTTCAGCGCGTCAAGGCCAAGCCGAAGCCCAAGGCCGCCAGGACGGCGAAGGCTAGCGCGCCCGATAGTCCCTGACGGACTCGGCCAAGGTCGTGAAGGCGTCTCTCACGGCTTGAGGGTTGTCGATCCACGGAAAATGACCGCCGCCCTTGGCTGCAACGCGCGTGACGTTGGCGCCTTCGAAGCGCGACTGATCCCAGCCATGCTGGCCGACGATGCGGTCATTGTCGCCGGCGAGGATCAGAGTGGGGATGGTCTCGGGCCACCAGACCGAGACGTAGTCGTTGTCGAAATTCACGTCGGACCAGACCACGGCGGCGGTGTTGTAGGGCATGCGAGACAGCAGATCGCGCCCAGCGGCGAGAGACGCCGGGGCGAAGTTCCACTCGGCCGACGCCACCGCCAGGTCGCGCAGGTTGGCCACGGTAGGCTCGCGTTCGTAGACGGCCAGGGCGGCGTCGAAGGCGCGGAGCGGCTGCTGCAGGGTGGTCGCCACATAGTGCGAGCGCCAGGAGGCGTCCGGCGCCGTGCTGAGCAGCGCCAGGCCGACGATCCGGCTTTCCAGTTCTGGTGTGGACAGCAGGTACATGCCGCCGGTGGAGTGGCCGACATAGACGCAGTTCGGCAAGGCCTCCGCGGCCTCGATCAGCACCTGGGGCCACTGCCTGTAGGGATCGTTGTCCGACGACGGATTGGAGCCGTCGCCGGGCAGGTCGACCATCCAGACCGCGCCCGGGACGTCGATGGCATCGGCCAGCTCGTGCAGACTCTGCGAACCGATACCCGGCCCGCCGGGCAGCAGCAGCCAATTGAGCGTTCCTTCCCGCCTGACGCGCAGGCGCAGGCGTACGCCCGAGGGCGTGAACAGGGTCTCGGGCGTCATGCCGCTGGTCAGTGCTTGGGCAGGTCGAAGGCCTCGGCGGCGAAGGCGCCGGGGTCCTGGTCTTTGAGCTTGGGGTCGTTGCGGTAGGCCAGCTTGGAATTGAGCGCCCAGGCCTTGCCGCGGGCGACAGTGACCGAGGTCAGGCCCAGCTCGCTCTTCAGCGGCTTCAGCGTCGCCTGATCGCCGGAGATGGTCACCTCGGTGATGCGTCCGGCATTGCCCTCGGCCTGCAGGAACTTCATGCCGCCGATGGAGCGCAGGCCATCCGGGTGATCCAGCGGGAGCGAGGGCTTCAGCTCGACGATCTCGCCCGCCGCACCGTCCTTGCCGACCGGAACCTTGAAGAAGCGGCTGGTGGTGAAGGTGTTGACGTAGATGGCGCCGTCGCCGCCCTCGGCGATGCCGTCGGCGCCCGCCAGGCGCGGATCCTTGATCCAGACCTCCAGCGCCGTGGAGCCCTTCTTGAGGCGCTGGATCGTGCCGCCGATGGTGTCGGCCACATAGAGGCTGCCGTCCTTGGCCACGGCCACGTCGTTGCACAGCGCCTTGCCGGCCCCGACCATGGGGTAGGCGGCCTTGGGGTCACCGGTCTTCAGGTCGAAAGCGCGCAGGGCCGATAGGGTCGCCGCCTTTTCCGGCGGGGCGCCGCCGGCGATGGAGCAGGCGTAGAGAGTGTTGGACTTGTCGTCGGCATAGACGCCCAGCACAGCGTTCATGCCGCTGATGGCCGAGCTGATCCAGGGGACGGCTGTCGCCGAGCCGGAGCGCGATCGATAGATCGTCCCCTTGGTCATGCTGCCGAAGAAGATGTCGCCGGCCTTGTCGGAGGTCAGGCTCTCGGGGAAGGGGCGGGTGTCGTCGACGGTGACGAGGGCAGCCGGCGCGGCCATCGCTGATGACGCCATCAAGCCAAGCGCGCTGAGCGCCAGAGCCATACGCTTCGCTGAGACTGTCATGAGCCGCTCTCCCGATTCCGCGTTCTTGAGACGCGCGGGTGTCTACATAGCCTAGTCGGCTGCGCCCGCGAAACGCCAGGGCAGGGTCTCGCCCGCGTGGAAGGGGCAAATCTCTTCGCCGCCTGCGCCGATGCGTTCAGGCGCCGCGAAAGCCCCGCGCTCTAGCACGATCCGGGTGCTGTTGAGGGGCAGGCCGTAGAAGGCCGGGCCGTTCTCGCTGGCGAAGGCCTCCAGCTTGTCGATAGCGCCCTCCTCCTCGAAGGTCATGGCGTAGCTCTCAAGGGCGAAGGGTGCGTTGAACACGCCCGCGCAGCCGCAGGCCGCTTCCTTGCGGGCGATGGAATGGGGCGCGGAGTCGGTGCCGAGAAAAAACTTGGGCGAGCCGGAGGTGGCGGCCTTGCGCAGGGCCAGCCGGTGCTTTTCCCGCTTGGCCACGGGCAGGCAGTAGAAGTGGGGCCGGATGCCGCCTTCGAACATGGCGTTGCGGTTGATGCGCAGGTGGTGGGGCGTGATGGTGGCGGCGACGTTGGGTCCGCTGGACTCGACGAATGCGGCGGCCTCGGCGGTGGTGATGTGCTCGAACACCGTCTTGAGCGCGGGGAAGTCGGCGCTGATCTTCGAGAAGATGCGCTCGATGAAGACCGCCTCGCGGTCGAAGATGTCGACGGTCTTGTCCGTGACCTCGCCGTGCAGCAGCAGCGGCATGCCGATCTTCTGCATCCGCTCCAGCACCGCGCTGATCTTGCCGATGTCGGTGACGCCGTGGGCCGAATTGGTGGTGGCGTGGGCTGGGTAGAGCTTGCAGGCGCTGAACACCCCGCTCTCGTAACCCCGCGCGATCTCGTCCGGATCGGCGCCGTCGGTGAGGTAGCAGGTCATTAGGGGCTCGAAGGCCAGGCCGGGTTCCAGCGCCGCCATGATCCGGTCCCGGTAGGCTGTGGCCTCCGCGACGGTGGTCACCGGCGGGGTCAGGTTGGGCATGACAATGGCCCGCGCGAACTGGCGGGCGGTGTGGCCCAGCACGCCCTTGAGCATCTCGCCGTCGCGCAGATGCACATGCCAGTCGTCGGGCCGGCGGAGGGTCAGGGAAGTTTGGGGGGCGGGCATGGGAGGGCAGACTAGCTTGAGTGGACGGGCAACGAAAAGGCCCGCCGGATCGCTCCGGCGGGCCCTCGCATAGTCGGTGGCTCTAGAGCCTACTTCTTCTGCAGCTTGCAGGCGTCCGCGATGGCAGCCTGGGCGCAGGGCAGGGCGCTGACCAGGGTTTCCTGGGGCAGCTTGCTGTACTCCAGCACCAGGCCGGGGCCGTTGCCGCAGGACACTTCGATGTAGTCGACGCCCTTGGCGGCGTCGCGGCCGATCGGGCGGCCGCCGTTCACGGCGCAGGTGGTCTTGCCGCGCGCGGCGATCTCGGTGGAGATCGCGGCGTAGGTGGCTTCCATCGGGGTCAGGTGGCAGGTCAGGCCGCGGATGGAGGCGCGGACGCAGTTGAAGTATTCGCCGGTCTGACCGGTGGCGGTCGGGACGATGGCGAAGCTGCTGTCCGGGTGGTCGGCGCAGGCCAGCTCGACGATTTCACGCGGGCCGTCCGGCTCGGTGCCGAAGCTCTGATACTTGGAAACCTTGCAGTTGAAGCTGATCTGCTTGGCCAGCTGCTGATAGGTGGAGACCTCGGCGGTCTGGCCGGCGCTGACGTCAGTGTAGGTGCAGCCGCCGCCGATCTGCAGCGCCTTGGGGCACTCGATCACCGACTTGTAGAGGCCGACCTTGGTGGTTTCCATCATGTAGCCCGGCTTGCCGCCCGTGCAGCCGATTTCATAGAAATCACTGGTCGAGGTGGAACCGACGTAGCGGCCCCGGTCGGCGTTGCAGCCGGCGCGGTTGGCGGGGCCCGACAGCTTGATGATGTGGGCCATGACTTCGTCTTTGGTGACCACGTGGCACTCGATCTGGGCACAGTCGAGCACGTTGAGCGGCTTGACCGAGCCTGGGCCGGGCACTTCCATGTAGTAGCCGATGCCGCCGGCGCAGGCGGCTTCAAAGACGGTCAGCTTGTCTGTGGGGCTGGAGCCCACATAGACCGCCTTATCGACCGATGGGCAGCTCACGCCGGCCTTGGTCAGGTAGGGGAGAAGGCCGTTCTTGGGGTCGGCGTTGGCCGCTAGCGTGTCGCAGGTGTTGGCGGGCTTCTGCTTGGCCGCGATGGCCTGGTCGGCGCCGGTGCGCAGGGTCAGGCAGTCATAGGCGTCGGTGGGCTGACCGGGCTTGGCCACGATCATGTAGCCGAGGCCGGTGCCGCAGGCGATTTCATAGATCGAGCTCTTGGCGGCCTTGCCGTCGACCTTGATGTCCTGATGGCCCAGCAGATAGGCGTCGGAGACGGTGCAATCGAGACCCGCCGTCTTCACGATGGCCGGCGCTTCCGCCATGCCCTGCGCCTGCAGCTTGGGGTCGAGTTTGGGGGGGGCGGGGGCGGTGGCGGCGACAGCCTGGCCGGCAAGGGCCAGAACAAAGGCGGCCACGAAGCCGAGCCTTGAAAATTTCATCTAGAAGCTCCCAGGAGAATTCCTCGCGGCGACTTAAGCCTTCGTCTGGCCGCAGGGTCAAGAATTTGCCTGCGAACAAGGGCGGCCTTTAGGCGGAACTTTGGCCGGGCCGGGCCCAAAGCGCGGCCGTGAGATTGACGCCCAGGGTCCGGGCGCCTATGTGCCCCGGCGTGATGAGTACAGTGAATTCGCCTTCCAAACCCGCCAACACGGCGCCGGTTCTGCAGCGCGAGCGTCCCGAGGACGCCGCCGCCGTGGACGGCCTGATCGACCACGCCTTCGGTCCCGGCCGTCATGTGAAGGCCGCCGAGCGGCTGCGCGAGCACAATTCTCCCTTCCGGGACCTGTCCTTTGTGGCCTGGATCGGGGGCGAGGCAGTGGGTTGCGTGAGACTTTGGCCGATCCATATAGGCGACACCCCCGCCGTGCTGCTGGGCCCGTTCGCCGTGGAAGATGCTTGGCGCAGCCGAGGACTCGGCTCGGACCTGATCCGCAAGGCCTGTGACGCCGCCCAGGCGGCCGGCCATGCCATCGTGCTGCTGGTGGGGGACGATCCCTTCTTCACCAAACTCGGGTTTGAAACTGTTTCGCCCGGGCGCGTGACCCTGCCGGGGCCGGTGAACCCCCGACGGCTGCTGTGGCGCGCGCTGAAGCCGGGCGTCCTGGAAGGCGTTGAAGGTCTCGTCCACGCCGGCTGACGCTGTAGGTTTTCTACAGTTTTTTGCTTACTTCTGGACCATGACCAGGCCGAGCCGAATCGAGGATGCCGCGGACCGGCGCGCCGAAGGCGAAGAGGCGCGGATAGCCGCCTGCCTCGATCCCCTGGACGGCGGCCCGCGCGGGCCGGGCGGTTCGGACCACGATCTCAACCCCGGCATCGCCATCCCGCTGGACGGGCTGCAGGAAGCCGCGGTGCTGATCCTGCTGATCGAGCGCGAGGAAGGGCTGAACGTGCTGCTGACCCAGCGCGCCGATCAGATGCGCCGCCATGCCGGCCAGATCGCCTTTCCCGGCGGACGCCGCGAAGGCGACGAGACGCCCTGGGCCGCAGCCCTGCGCGAGGCGCATGAGGAGATCGGCCTGGATCCCGCCACGGTGCGGCTTGCGGGCCTATCGACGCCGTACCGGACCCTGACCGGCTACCACATCACGCCGGTGGTGGGCTTTGCTCCGCCCCCCGTGCGCCTGACGCTCAACCCGCCGGAAGTGGCGGAGGCCTTCGAGGTCCCGTTCGCCTTCCTGATGGACCCAGCGAATCACGAGCGCCGCTACCGCGATCAGCCGCCGGGTCCGCCGCGCTGGCACTACGCCATCACCTGGCGGGACAAGGTGATCTGGGGCGCCACCGCAGGGATGCTGCGGGCTCTGTACGAGCGGCTGGAGCGCCCCGATGCCGGGTGAGCCCGCCGAGCGGCTGGCGATCGCCGACTGGATGACCGCGCCCGCGACTCTGGCGGTGATGGCGGCGTTGGAGGCGGCGGGCGGCGAAGGGGCCGCGCGCTTCGTCGGCGGCTGTGTCCGCAACATGATCCTTGGCAAGGCGATCGACGACATCGACATCGCCACCCAGCTGGAGCCGCCGCAGACCATGCGGGCGCTGGAGGCGGCGGGACTGCGCTGCGTCCCCACGGGGCTGGAGCACGGCACCGTCACCGCCATTGTGGACGGCAAGCCTTTCGAGGTGACCACGCTGCGGCGAGACGTGGCCACGGACGGGCGCCGGGCGGTGGTGGCCTTCACCCGCGACTGGGCCGAGGACGCCCAGCGGCGCGACTTCCGCCTGAACGCGCTTTATCTGGACCTGCTCGGCGGGGTCTATGACCCGGTAGGGCAGGGGCTGGCGGACGCCCGCGCGGGCCGCATCATCTTCGTCGGCGATCCGCAGCAGCGCATCCGCGAGGACTATCTGCGCATCCTGCGCTTCTTCCGCTTTCAAGCCTGGTACGGGCGCACCACGGCCGATCCGGAGGGACTGGAAGCCTGCGCTGAGTTGAAGGCTGGCCTGAGCCAACTGTCCGCCGAACGGGTTTCCAAGGAGCTGCTGAAGCTGTTGGCGGCGGACGATCCGCGCGAGTCTCTGGGCATGATGCGCCAGACCGGGGTGCTGGACGCGGTGCTGCTGGGCAATGTTGGCCTGGACCAGCTGGACCGGCTGGTGGAGATCGAGCGCGATATCCTGGGCGCGGCGGACGGCGAACTGCGGCTGGCGGCGCTGTGGCCGCAGGATGCAGCTGCGGCGGCTCGCGAGTCCGATCGCCTGCGTCTGTCCAAGGCTCAGCGCGAACGGCTGGCCGCCGCCGTCTCGCCGGAGCCGCGTATCGCCGCGGACCTGGCCACCATACCCGCGCGGCGCATCGTCTACCGCCTGGGGGCCGCCGCCTTCAGTGATCGCGTGAAGCTGGCGTGGGCTGCCCAGCCCTCGGACGCGTCGCCGGAGCCCTGGCTGGCCCTCCTGGCCGAGGCGCGGACCTGGAGCCCGCCCCGATTCCCCCTGACGGGAGCAGACGCTGCCGGCGCCGGGTTCGCCGCCGGTCCGGCCATGGGCGCTGCGCTGCGCGCGGCGGAGGCTTGGTGGATCGAGCAGGACTTCCAGCCCGACCGTGTGGCCCTGATCGGCCGTCTAAGCTCCCAGACCCCGCCGTAAAACGGTCACCGGAACCATCCAGGGTCCCGCGGATTAATCCTCGAATCCCGGCGCGGCCGGGGCGGGGAGACTGCGTGGGGCGTCGTTTTGGTCACTTGATCGGATCGCCGATTCCCCCTGTTTTCGATACCGAGTTTCAAGGAGCCGACCGCGTATGAAAGCCCTGGCGAAAGCCCACATGGCCCCCCGGGCGTTGCTCCTTGTCTCCGTTTCCGCCGCGCTTCTGGTCAGCCTGGCTTCCTGCGAAACTCCTGTCGTGGAAACCCCGCCGCCGCCCGTGGCTGCGGTTATTCCGCCGCCGCCGCCGGTGCTGATGCCGTCCAAGGTCATCGACATGGCGGGGGTGTTCAAGGAATACGTCGAGCGCGCCTCGTCCATCGACGCCGGCTTCACCAGCGGCGATTCCATCGCCGCCTCACTGCGCACCGGCGAGACCTATCAGATCGACCAGTTCCAGCGCGGCGAGACGGCCTACGCCGCCGTGGTGGCTTTGCAGGAGCCGACCTTCGTCGCCTCGCTGCGCATGTTCGCCTCCGACGCCGACGGGCGGGCTCAGGTCGCCAAGTCGCTGATCGCCGATCCCTACTACGCCACCATCTTCCCCGGCGCCGACGTCGCGGCGGGTCTGGTCATCGCGGCCCTGAACGAACAGGGCAAGCGGTTGAGCGCGGTGGGGGGCAAGGTCAAGCAGGCCGCCTATGACGTGCAGCACCAGTCCTGGTCCAAGGCCGATGTGGTCGACCGCGCGGGCCGTCTGGCCCAGGCCAAGGACATATCCGCCAAACGTCAGAGCGCGACGGAAGCCGATACCGGTCCCCTGATGAAGGCCGCGATCGGCGAGACGCCGATGCACTTCTCAGGCGAGCCCGTCGGCCCGCCCTATACGCCCCTGGTGGCCCGCGCCCTGGCGGTGGCGGCCATGGCCGCGCTGGGTGAAGGCGGCGAGGAATACACCGATCAGATGACCGCCATGCTCGGCGAGACGGCGGAATCCAGCTGCCTGAACATGGCCAAGCTGAACCTCTATCAGTGCCTGGCGGTGTCTAAGCCGCACTACGAGGACGTCTTCTGCCTGGGCCAGCACATCCTGGCGGACACCGGCACCTGCATCCAGAAGGGGGCCCAAGTGGCTGTCTTCGTGCCGCCTGCGCCGGTCGCCTTGTCGTCCGACAAGGTCACCGACGTCTCAACCCCCGCGCCCCCGCCTCAGGCCAAGCGCGCCCTGCGACGCAGGAAGTAGTCGCCGAAGCTCAAAAGGGCTGGAATCCGGCGCCGGGCGGGTGTAGTTGCACCGTCCGGCGGAAGCGTGTAATTACCCGCACCCTAATGCATTTACCGGTCTACGACCGACGCCGCGCGATAAGCGCGGCGGTTTCGTTTTGAGGCAAGGCCATGGCCGAGATCGTCCTGAACGTCGAAGTCCGCGATAACGTCGGCACCGGCGCCGCCCGTGCGGCCCGCCGCGCCAACAAGGTTCCGGGCGTCCTTTACGGCGGCCCGCTGGGCCCCGTGGCCGTGGCCGTGGCCAGCAACGAGTTCCGCAAGGCGCTCTACTCGGGCAAGCTGCTGGGCCACCTCGTGACCCTGAAGCACGACGGCAAGCCGCAGAAGGTCATCGCCAAGGACGTGCAGTTCCACCCGGTGTCCGACGAGCCGGTCCATTTCGACCTGTATCGCGTGGACGAGCACCAGCTGATCAAGATCGCCGTGCCCGTGCACTTCAAGAACGAAGAAGCCTCTCCCGGCATGAAGCGCGGCGGGGCCCTGACCATCGCCCTGCATGAAGTCCAGCTGGAAGTGCCCGCGGACTCCATCCCCGAGGAACTGGTGGTCGATCTGACCGGCCTGGACGTCGGCGATTCGATCCGCGCCTCCGATCTGAAGCTGCCCAAGGGCGCTAAGATCGCCGCGCACGACCGCGACGCCACCATCGCCAGCATCGGCATGTCCTCGGCCATGACCGCTGATGACATGGCTGACGGCGAAGCGGCCGCCACCGAAGCCTAGGCTGACGCGAGGGATCGGCGGCGATGCTGATCCTTGCGGGCCTGGGCAACCCCGGCGCCCAATACCAGCACAACCGGCACAACATCGGCTTCATGGCCGTGGACGCGCTCGCGCGCCGCTGGTCGTTTCCCGCCATGCGCTCGAAGTTCCAGGGCCTGGCCGCCGAAGGCGTCATCGATGGCGTCAAGGTGCTGCTGCTGAAGCCCCAGACCTTCATGAACGACAGCGGCCGGTCGATTGGCGAGGCGGTGAAGTTCTACAAGCTGACGCCGCCCGACGTGGTGACCTTCTACGACGAGCTGGACATGGCGCCCGGCCGCTTCCGCATGAAGACCGGCGGCGGCGCGGCGGGCCACAACGGCGTGCGCTCCACCATCGCCCACATCGGGCCTGATTTCCGCCGCGCCCGCATGGGAATTGGTCACCCGGGTCACAAGGATCGGGTGCTGGGACACGTGCTGTCGGACTTCCACAAGGTGGATCAGGACTGGCTGAAGGCTTTGAACGAGGCCGTCGCCGACGCCGCGCCTATGCTGGTCGCGGGCGAGGACGAGCGGTATCAAGCCGAGGTAATGCGCCTGGCGCCGGCCGAGAAGCTGGATCCACGCGCGAAGGGACCTGAGGCTTAGACGATGCTGCAGCTATTCGGCCTGGGCCTGATCTTCTCCATCGTCCTGTGCGTGCATGTGGTGCGCACCAACCAGAACATGATGTGGCTCTACATCATCCTGTTCATCTCGCCGCTGGGCGGGATCATCTATCTGATCGCGGTGATCATGCCGTCGCTGGCCGGAGGTCCGACCGCGCGCAAGGCCAGGGAAGCGGCGCGCGAGACGCTCGATCCCACCCGTGACTACCGCACCGCCAAGAGCGCCGTGGACGACAGCCCCACGGTCTACAATCGCATGCGCCTGGCCGCCGCCGCTGGGGCGCTGGGCCGCTGGGACGAGGCGGAGGCCCTCTACCGCGTATCGGCTCAGGGCGTGCATGCCGAAGATCCGGCCCTGGCCTACGGCCTGGCCCACTCGCTGGTGGAGCTGGGCCGCTACGCCGAGGCCGCGCCCCTGCTGGAGCAGCTGGAGGCCGCCAATCCGCGCACGCCCCAGACCGCCCTTCAGCTGGCCCGCGCCTATGAGGGCCTGGGCCGCACAGCGGACGCCGACGCGCCCTATCTCTACGCCGCCGCCCGTCTGCCGGGTCTGGAAGGCATCGCCCGTCAGGCGGCCTTCCTGGCCCGCACGGGACGCCGCGAGGAGGCCCAGGAGGCCCTCGGCGAGATCGATAAGCGTATCGAGCGGCTCAACGCCCGCTTCCGCAAGGAAGCCCGCCAGTGGCGCGACCTGGCGGCGGACGGAATCGCCCGGGCGCGCTGAAGAGGTGACTTTCCCCGTTCGCCCCTCCATAAGGCGGCGACACTTTTTGCTTCGAGGAACTGATGGCGCTGAAGGTCGCGATCGTCGGCTTGCCCAATGTCGGCAAGTCCACCCTGTTCAACGCCCTGACCCAGACGGCGCAGGCCCAGGCGGCCAACTATCCCTTCTGCACCATCGAGCCCAATGTCGGCGATGTGGCGGTGCCGGAGGCGCGTCTGGACGTCCTGGCGGCCATCGCCGGCTCCAAGGAAATCATCCCCGCCCGGATCAACTTCGTCGACGTGGCGGGCCTGGTGCGCGGCGCGAGCAAGGGCGAGGGCCTGGGCAACCAGTTCTTGGCCACCATCCGCGACTGCGATGCGGTGGCCTTCGTCGCCCGTTGCTTCGTCGATGACGACATCACCCACGTGGAAGGCCGCGTGGACCCGATTTCCGACCTCGATATCATCGAGACCGAGCTTATGCTCGCCGACCTGGAGAGCCTGGAGCGGCGCACTACGGCGCTGGAGAAGAAGGCCAAGGGCGGCGACAAGGAAGCGGCCCAAACCTTGGCCCTGGTGAAGCTGGCGCTGGAGCAGCTGAACGCCGGTCGGCCCGCGCGCAAGGCCAAGGTCGATCCCGACGACGCCAAGGCCTGGCAGATGCTGCAGCTTCTGACCTCCAAGCCCGCCCTCTATGTTTGCAACGTCGAGGAAGGCGCCGCGGATAAGGGCAACGCCCTGTCCGACGCGGTGGCTAAGCGCGCCGCCGCCGACAACGCCAAATCGGTGGTCATTTCCGCTCAGATCGAGGCCGAGGTGGCGGTGCTTGACGCTGCCGAACGCACCGAATTCCTCGAGACGTTGGGGCTGGAGGAGCCGGGCTTGAACCGGTTGATCCGCGAAGCCTACGCGCTTCTGGGCCTGCAGACCTATTTCACCGTCGGGCCCAAAGAGGCCCGCGCCTGGACCATCGCTGTCGGCATGACCGCGCCGCAGTCGGCCGGCGTGATCCATACCGATTTCGAGAAGGGCTTCATCCGCGCCGAGACCATCGCCTATGCCGAATACGTCCGCCTGAAGGGCGAGAGCGGGGCCAAGGAAGCGGGCAAGATGCGGCTTGAGGGCAAGGAATACGTGGTGCAGGACGGCGACGTCATGCACTTCCGTTTCACCTCATAGGCAGAGGCGTTCGATGAAGCTTAAGAGCAAGCACGACGGTTTCGAGTTCGAGGCCTATCACGCGGCCCCCACCGACGCCCGGCGCGGCGGCCTGGTGCTGATCCAGGAGATTTTCGGCCTCACCCAGGGGGTCAAGGACCTGGCCGACAGCTTCGCGGCGGATGGCTATGAGGTGCTGGCGCCGGCGATGTTCGACCGCCAGGAGCGAGGCTTCGACACCCCGCGTGACGCAGAGGGCGTCGCCAAGGGCCGCAGCTACATGCAGGCCAATGGCTGGGACAACGCCATGGGCGACGTACAGGCCTGCATCGACGCGCTGAACGGCCCGGTGTTCATCACCGGCTTCTGCTACGGCGGCACGGTGTCATGGCTGGCGGCCAGCCGCTGCACGGGCCTGTCGGCGGCCTCCTGTTTCTATGGCGGCGGCATCGCGGGTCTGGTGGGCGAGACGCCCAAGGTCCCGGTGATCCTGCACTTCGGCAAGAAGGACGCCCACATCACCTCCGAGCAGTGGGACAAGATCGGCGCCGCCCATCCGGACATCCCGCTGTTCTTGTACGACGCCGACCACGGCTTCTTCTCCAAGGACCGCGACGACCACGCGCCGGATGCCGCCAGCCTCAGCCGCCTGCGCACCCTGCAGCTGTTTCACAAGGCTTCCAGCGGCAAGGTGGAGGCCTAGAGCTCTTCGATCTTCGGTCTGATCTCTGGGTCGCGCTCCAGGCTCCTGACCAGGAAGGCCTGGACGTAGAGGATGCCGATGCCGGCGGCGTAGCCGGAGAAGACCCCCGCCGGGTAACGCCCGCCTTTGGCGACGCCGGCGATCTGCAGGTAGATGAAGCCCGCCGCGAAGGCGAGCAGTCCCAGGCCCGACACGATCGAGCCCGGCGTCTGGCCGAAGCCGGCGTTGAAGCTCATCCAGACATAGCTTTTGAGCTGACGCCGTAGTCCGCCCATCACCACCGGCGCCAGGGCCACTAGTGACAGGAAGATCATCGGCGCGGCG
This sequence comes from uncultured Caulobacteraceae bacterium, assembly GCA_903929535.1. Taxonomy (GTDB): domain Bacteria; phylum Pseudomonadota; class Alphaproteobacteria; order Caulobacterales; family Caulobacteraceae; genus BOG-938. The sequence continues at coordinate 20,763 of CAIYVC010000055.1, forward strand.
ATGGTGAAGATCAGCTTGGTCTGCGCCGGACCCGGCAGCACCCGCCACGCGTGGATCACGGCGCCCAGGTAGATCAGGCTGGCGAACAGGCAGGCGCAGTCCTGCATCCTACGGAAGTTGCGCCAGGCGGGGGTGTGCGGGCGGTCCGGGGTCATCGGTATGGAGATAGTCCCGGTCGGCAGCGATAAAAGGGCGGCGGCCTCAGTGGCCCGAGAAGGTCACGAGCGTGGAAACCGGCACCTTGGCCTCCTGTTCCAGCTTCTTGGCGCCGCCCAGATCAGGCAGGTCGATGACGAAGCTGGCGGCCACCACCTCGGCGCCCGCGCGCCGCAGCAGGTCCACCGCCGCCAGGGCCGTGCCGCCGGTGGCGATCAGGTCGTCGATCATCATGGTGCGCTCGCCCTCGATCAGGGCGTCGCGGTGCATCTCCATGGCGTCCACGCCGTACTCCAGGGCGTATTCGACGGTGTAGGTCTCGCCCGGCAGCTTGCCGCGCTTGCGCAGGGGCACGAAGCCCGCCTTGAGCTGATGGGCGATGGCGCCGCCGAGAATGAAGCCGCGCGCCTCGATCCCCGCCACCTTGGTGATGCCCGCGTTGCGGAAGGGATCGACCATGGCGTCCACCGCGTGACGGAAGGCCTCCGCGTCGCCCAGCAGGGTGGTGATGTCGCGGAACATGATCCCCTTCTTGGGGTAGTCCGGAATGGTGCGGATGGCTTGGATCAGATTCACGCGGCGACTCCTGAGAAGCGGGCGGACCTTAGCCGCGCAGCGCGCGTCCCGCCACCACCGCCAGCTTGGCCATGATGTCCGGATCGCGGGCGTGCGGCGCGGTGATCAGGGCGTTGGTCAGGGCGGTGTCGATGGGGGAGGGCGCGCGCGGGCCGGTCAGGGTCTTGGCCAGGGCGCCGATCAGGTTCTTGGCCTTGGCGGCGTTGTCCATCAGGCAGGCGATGATCTGGGCCACGTCGACGTGCTCGTGGTCTTCGTGCCAGCAGTCGTAGTCGGTGACCATCGCGACCGAGGCGTAGGGCAGCTCGGCTTCGCGGGCCAGCTTGGCCTCGGGCATGTTGGTCATGCCGATCACATGGCAGCCCCAGGTCCGGTAGAGTTCGCTCTCGGCGCGGGTCGAGAACTGGGGCCCTTCCATCACCAGATAGGTCCCGCCCTCCACCACCTTGGCCCCAGCGGCGCGCGCGGCTTCGGCGGCCAGGGACGACAGGCGCGGGCAGACCGGGTCGGCCATCGAGACGTGGGCCACCAGCCCCTCACCGAAGAAGCTCTTCTGGCGGGCGAAGGTGCGGTCGATGAACTGGTCCACCACCACGAACATGCCGGGGTGCAGATCCTCGCGCAGCGATCCCACCGCCGAGACCGACAGGATGTCGGTGCAGCCGAGCGACTTCAGGGCGTGGATGTTGGCGCGGAAGTTCAGGTCGCTGGGGGCGACGCGGTGGCCGCGGCCGTGGCGGGGCAGGAAGACCAGCTTCACGCCGCCGAGGCTCCCAGTCAGCAGCTGGTCAGAAGGCGCGCCCCAGGGAGTCTCGACGCTCACCCACTGCTTGTCCTGCAGCCCATCGACCTCATAGAGGCCCGAGCCGCCGATCACGCCCAGAACCCACTCAGACATGCGCGTTTCCCTAGAAAAAAGGCCCGCCGCGAGGCGAGCCTTTTTGACTTAGCTGAATCCAGCGTCGCCGCTAGTGGGCGATGTTGCGCCAGACGCGGCGGTAGCTCGCGTAGAGCAGGCCCGCGAAGATGATTAGATAGGCGATCACCGCGAAGCCGGTCTGCTTGCGCTCTTCCTGATGCGGCTCGGCGGACCAGGCGAGGAAGGCGGCCACGTCCTTGGCTTCCTGCTCGACGGTGGCCTTGGTGCCGTCGTCGTAGGTCACCGCGTCGGGGCGCAGCGGCGGGGGCATGCCGATCAGGCCGCCTTCCGGCACCTTGGCCTTGTCGCCGGTCCAGAAGCCCGAGAGGTCGCCCGGATAGTAGGGGTTGTAGTATTTGCCCGGAGCCACGGTCAGGCCGGCGGGCGCGTCGACGAAGCCGCTCACCAGCGAATAGATATAGGCCGGGCCGTTTTCGCGGGCCTTGGCCATCAGCGACAGGTCGGGCGGCGCGGCGCCGCCGTTGGCCGCGCGGGCCGCGGCGTCGTTGGCGAAGGGCCGGCGGAAGTGGTCCGAGGTGGTCGCCGGGCGCTGGATGGCGTCGCCGGTGTCCGGGTCGATGTCGGGGACCTGGAAGTCCTTGGCGATGGCCTTGGCGTAGGGGCTGTCGTTCGGGTTGGGGTACTTCTCGCTGTAGAAGGGCCCGCCCTTGTCGGCCAGGTTGCGGTAGGCCAGCAGGTTCATGCTGTGACAGGTCGAGCAGACGTCGTGATAGACCTTGTAGCCGCGCTGCAGCTGGGCCTGGTCGAACTTGCCGAACGGGCCTTCGAAGCTCCAGTGAACGTCCTTGGGCTCGACCTGAGTGGTCTCGGCCAGCGCCGGACCAGCCAGCAGGCTAAGCGCCAGGCCGAACGCTGCGAATACGGTGGTTTTGCGCAGCATCGGGCTCAACCCTTCTTTTCGGCGTCGGCGACCGCGCCCTTGGGCGTGGAGGCCGAGTGGCTGAGCACCGGGGTCGAGATCGAGTCCGGCACGGGAAGCGGCGTTTCGACGAAGCCCAGGATGAACAGGATCACGTAGAAGCCGAAGTAGTAGGTGGTCAGCAGGCGCGACAGCCAGACGAAGCTGTTGAGGTTGTAGTCCAGCAGGTCGAAGCCGACGAAACCGGGGATCACCTTCTGCGACGGCTCGTTGGCGCCGCAGAAGCCCAGGGCGATGCAGACCAGGATGAAGATCAGGAAGAACATGCGCGCCGCCGGGCGGTAGCGCATCGACTTGACCTTGGAGTGGTCCAGCCACGGCAGCACGAACAGCACGGCGATCGCGCCGAACATGCAGCAGACGCCGGTCAGCTTGTCCGGGACCGCCCGCAGGATCGCGTAGAAGGGTAGGAAGTACCACTCGGGCACGATGTGCGCGGGGGTCTGCAGCGGGTTGGCGGGCACGTAGTTGTCGGCGTGGCCCAGGGCGTCCGGCATGAAGAAGACGAACACCGCGAACAGGATCAGGAAGCAGACCATCGCGAACCCGTCCTTCACCGTATAGTACGGGTGGAAGGGGATCGTATCTTCCTTGCTCTTCACATTGACGCCGGTCGGGTTGTTGTTGCCCGGCACGTGCAGCGCCCAGATGTGCAGCACCACCACGCCCGCGATCATGAAGGGCAGCAGGTAGTGCAGCGAGAAGAAGCGGTTGAGCGTTGGGTTGTCGACCGCGAAGCCGCCCCACAGCCAGGTGGTGATGGCCTTGCCCACCACCGGGATGGCGCCGAACAGATTGGTGATCACCACCGCCCCGTGGAAGCTCATCTGGCCCCAGGGCAGCACGTAGCCCATGAAGGCCGTGGCCATCATCAGCAGGTAGATCACGCAGCCCAGGATCCACAGCACCTCGCGTGGCGCCTTGTAGGAACCGTAGTAGAGGCCGCGGAACATATGGATGTAGACCGCGATGAAGAACATCGAGGCCCCGTTGGCGTGCATGTCGCGGATCAGCCAACCGTAGTTGACGTCGCGCATGATCCGCTCGACCGAGTTGAAGGCGTAGTCCACGTGCGGGACGTAGTGCATCGCCAGGATGATGCCGGTGACGATCTGGATGCCCAGGCACAGGGACAAGATCCCC
>CAIYVC010000056.1 GCA_903929535.1 uncultured Caulobacteraceae bacterium
CGGAAGACGATCCGTACAGCCAGGCCAGGTTTGGCGTCTTCCAGCCGCGCCTCAGCGCGGTGCAGGCGCGCCACGGCGGCGACAAGGGCCAGACCCAGGCCGTTGCCCGGCGTCGAGCGGCTGTGCTCCAGCCGGAAAAAGCGGTCCAGCACCCGTGTGCGCTCGGCCTTGGGCACGCCCGGACCGTCGTCGATCACCGCCAGTTCGGCGCCCTGCGGCTTTGCGGACGCCCGCACCAGGATGTGCGAGCCGCGCGGCGTGTGGCGCAGGGCGTTCTCGATCAGGTTGACGATCATCTGGGTCAGAAGGTCCGGGTCGCCCTCGACCCAGGCCTCTCCCCTGCCCTCCAGCCTCAGAGAATGGCCGGCGTCCTCGGCGGCGGGCGCGAAATCCTCGGCCACGGTCCGGGCCAGGGCCACGAGGTCCAGGCGGCGGAAGGCGGCGCGGCGGGCGCCGGCGTCGACCTCGGCGATACGCAGCAAAGCGGCGAAGGTGGTCAGGATGGCGTCCACGTCGCGCAGGGCGCCTTCGATCTGCAGCCGGTGGATCGGGTCCTCGGCCTGGCGCAGGCTCAGCTCCAGCCGCTGGCGCAGCCGGTTCAGGGGCGTGCGCAGGTCGTGGGCCACGTCGCTGGACACCTGGCGCAGGCTGTCCATCAGCGCACCGATGCGGTCGAGCATGCGGTTGATGGTCTGGGCGACGCGGGTGAGGTCATCGCGCCCTGTGTCGACCGGAATGCGGCGAGCCATATCGCCGTCGATGATGGCTTCAGCGGTATCGGAAATGGCCAGCAGGCGCCGGTGCACCGCCCGGCTGAGCGCCAACCCCGCCGCCGCCCCGATCAGCACCACTGCCGCCAGCGCCAGGCTGAACACCTGCTGCACGCTCGACGCCAGAGCCTCCAGCGGAGCGATGTCGTCGCCGAGGATCAGGCGGTAGCCGCCGGGCAGGTCGTGGGTCAGCAGGCGCAGGGTGCGCACCTGATTGCCCACCGGCAGCCGCGCCGTCGACCAGCCAGTGGTCGGATGCAGCCCGCCCAGGGGACCGGTCAGGGACTTGCCGGCGAGGGTCTGAACGCCGAAGCTGAGTTCGCCCGGATTGCCGCGCCGCTCGGCGATCTCGCCGATCAGCCCCTTCAGTCCCTCCTCGCGGTAGTCGACCTCGATGGCCGCCATTTCCGTGCGCATGCGGGTGTCGAACTGGTCGGCCAGAGCGTGACGGGTCGCGGCCATGGTGATCAGGCCCAGCAGCGCTACGGCCACGGCGAAGCCCAGGGTGTAGATGGCCGCCAGACGCAGGCTGGTGGAGCCAAACATGATCTATGGTGTCTCGTGCATGATGTAGCCGGAGCCGCGCACCGTATGGATCAGCTCGCGCGGATGGCCCCGGTCGATCTTGGCCCGCAGGCGGCTCATGTGAGTCTCGACGATGTTGGTCTGGGGCTCGAAGTTGAAGTTCCAGATGTTCTCCAGAAGCATGGTCCGGGTCACCATACGCCCGGCGTGACGCATCAGATATTCCAACAGCTGGAACTCGCGCGGCTGTAGCTCGATGCGTACGCTGGCGCGGGTGACGGTGCGCTTGAGCAGGTCCATGTGCAGATCACCCACGTTCAACGAGGTGGCCACATCCTGGGGCGGCGGGCGGCGGGCCAGGGCGTTGATCCGGGCCATCAGTTCGGAAAAGGCGAACGGCTTGACCAGATAGTCGTCGGCTCCGGCGTTGAGGCCCTCGACCCGGTCGTCGATACCGCTCAGGGCCGTCAGCAGCAGCACCGGAGTGCGCACCCTTGCAGCACGGATCGTGCGCAGGATCGCCAGGCCGTCCATCTGCGGCAGCATGCGGTCCAGGACGATGACGTCGTAGGTCTCGCCCGCGGCCAGCAGCAGACCGTCGCGTCCGACCAGGGCGTGTTCGACGGTGTGGCCGGCTTCCACCAGGGCCCGCTTCAGATAGTCCGCGGCCTCCGCGTCGTCCTCGACCAGCAACAGCTTCATGGCTGCGTTCGGCGCCCGAACCGCCAGACCAGGGACGGCAGCAGGAACAGGCTCATGACCGTGGAGGTGACTAGGCCGCCGAGGATGACGATCGCCATCGGGCCCTGGATTTCACGCCCGGCCTGACCGGTCTGGATCGCCAGGGGCAGCAGGCCCAGCGCGGTGACCAGGGCGGTCATCAGGATCGGCGTGACCCGCTCGCGGGTGGCGCGGATGACGGTGGCCAGCGACCAGTCCTGACCCTCGGTCTCGACCAGATGTTCGGCGTGGGAGACCAGCAGGATGGCGTTGCGCGCGGCGATGCCGAACAAGGTGACGAAGCCCACCAGCGAGCCCAGAGACAGGCTGGCGCCGGTCAAGGCTACGGCGACCACCCCACCCACCAGGGCGAACGGCGCCGATCCCAGGATCAGTCCGACCGAACGGCCGCTGCCGAAGGCCAGCAGCAGCAGAGCCACAACCCCGCCCGCCGCCAGCAGGATGTTGAATCCCAGCTCGCCCTGCGCCTTGCGCGCGCCCTCGGCGGTTCCGGAATAGGCGAAATAGACGCCCGGCGGCAGCTTGATCTTGGCGGCGATGGTCTGCTGGACCGCCTTGGTCACAGCCTGGACGTCCTTGGGCGCCGGATTGACCGTCACCACCTGACGGCGCAGACCGCCCTCGTGGCTGATGCTGGTGCGACCGTCCGCCAGATAGACCTTGGCCACCCGGTTCAGGGGAACCACTGCGCCGCCCGCGCCGCGCAGCATCAGGTCGCCCACCGCTTCGGGGTCCTGGCGCGAGCCCGGCGGCGTGGTCACGGCGATGGCGACCACCCGGGCGGTGTCATAGATCTGGGCGGCGGCGGCGCCCTGATAGGCGGTCTGCACCGCGTCCAGCACCTCAGCGGACGACAGGCCGTAGCGAGCCAGCCTGGCGAAATCGAGATCGACCCGCACCGAAGGCGTCACCGGCGGCGCCTGAAGTTGCACATCCTTGGCGCCGGGCACGGTCTTGAGCAGCGCAGCGATCTGCTGGGCGGCGACGTCGATCTGGTCGAGGTCGGGGCCATAGACGCTGATAGCCAGAGCGGCGGTCTCGCCGGTCAGGGTCTCGCCGATACGGTCGCCGAGGAAGGTCAGCACCTCGGTGGTCAGGCCGGGATATTGCGCCAGCACGTCATGGATCGACTTTTCGATGCGGTCCTGCTCGGCGGCGCGCAGCTTGGGCTTCAGCTCGACGTGGAACTCGCTCTTGTTGGTCCCCCAGGTGTCCTCGCCGCCCTCGGCCCGGCCGATCTGCTGTTCGGCGCTCTGCACGCCGGGGATGGCCAGCAGGTCCTTGGTGATCGCCTGTCCGTAGTTGCGCATGGCCCCGAGCGACGCGCCGGGCGGGCCGGACACGCCGAGCACGAAGTGGCTCTCCTTGAAGGCGGGCAGGAGTTCGGACTTGAACAGCATCAGACCGCCTCCGGCGACCAGGGTGGCGGCGACGGCGGCGATCACAGCCAGATTGGGCGCGGCGCAGATGCGCTCCAGCACCCGGTCGTGCCAGTCTTTGGCCCGGACCAGAACGCCCGCCTCTTCGTGCAGACGCGCGCTCCTGAGCAGCAGCAGGGTCAGCGGCGGGGTGACGATCAGGGCCACGGCCAGGGAGGCGACGGTGGCGATGATGAAGGCCGCCGCCAGGGGCGAGAAGAAGGCCCCTTGCAGTCCATGCAGCAGCAGCACCGGCAGCAGCACGAAGGCCACCACCAGCGTGGCGTAGATCACCGGCGCGCGCACCTCCAGCGAGGCGCCCAGGATCACCGCCTCCGGCGCCTGACCGGCATCAGCAGCCCTCAGACGGCGGACGATGTTCTCCACATCGATCACCGCATCGTCGACCACCACGCCCAGCGCCACCGCCAGACCGCCCAGGGTCATGGTGTTGATGGTCCAGCCGAGCGCGTTCATCACGATGATGGCGGTCAGCAGAGACAAGGGGATGCTCACGAAGGACACCAGCACGGTGCGCAGGTCGCGCATGAAGGCGAACAGCACGATGCCGATCAGCACCGCGCCGATCAGCAGGTCCTCGGCGATGCCGCCGAGCGCCGTCTGTATGAAGTTGGCGGGCCGGTGCAGGCCCGCGTTCATGGTCACGCCCTGGGCGTCCAGCGACGGCTTCAGCTCGGCCAGGGCGGCCTCCACCGCGCGGGTCACCTGCAGGGTATTGGCGCCGTACTGGCTGGAGGTGGAGATCAGCACCCCGGGCTTGCCCATGATGAGCGCGTCGCCGTTAAGCGGGGCCTGACCGTCCAGCACCTGGGCCACGTCGCCGATGTGGAGGATCGAGCCGTCCGAGGTCTGAATAGGAGCGCCGGCGATATCCTTGGCTGAGCGCGGCTGACCGCCGGGGGTGATCAGGATGCGCTGCTGGTCGGTGTCGATGAAACCGCCCCCAGCCACGCCCGTGGAGGCCCGCACGGCGTTGACCAGATCGGTGAAAGCCAGGCCGCGCGCCGCCAGCTCCTCGGGCTTCACCCGCACCTCCAGCCGCCTTAGTTGACCGCCGTAGACCGTGGCGCGGGCCACGCCGGGGGTCGCCAGCAGGCGTGGGCGGATCACGGTGTCGACCAGGGCCCGCAGGTCCATCGGGCTCATCCGGTCGCTGGTGAAGCCAACCTTGAGCAGATCCATGGTCGAGGAGGTGAGAGGGGCGACCTTAGGCGCCTTGACCCCCTGGGGCAGGTCGGCGGTGGTTTCGGCCACCGCTTCGGACACCACCTGGCGGGCGCGGTAGGGGTCCGAGCCCTCGGCGAACACCACCTGGACGATGGACAGGCCGGGAATGGATTGCGAGCGCACCGCCGTCACCCCGGCCGCGCCGTTGACCGCCTGTTCCACCACCCGGGTGACCAGCTGCTCGACCTGTTCGGAAGCCAGGCCCGGAGCCTCGGTCTGGATCTCGGCCTGGGCCGGGACGAAGTCGGGGAAGACGTCGAACTTGGCTTGGCGCAAGACCAGGGCCCCATAGACCAGCAGGATCAGGGCGAAGGCCGCCACCAGCCGCGGGCGGCCGAGGGAGCAGCGGACGATGTGGGTCAGCATGGGGCTAGTCGCCGCCCCCTTCGCCGACATTGGTTTCCGCCGCGAACAGGGCCGCGGCGCCGGCGGTCACCACCTGCTCGCCGGGCTTCAGGCCGATGGACGTGAACAGACCGTCGCGCTCCGGGCGACCGCCTTCGACCGGCTTGCGCACGAAGCTCTCCTCGGCGGTGCGGACATAGACCCAGGTCTCGCCGCCCGAGCGCAGCAGGGCTGCACGCGGCGCCACTACGCCCTTCACGGGCCCCGAGGCGGTTAGGGTGACGGGGGCGCTGAGACCGTTGGACAGCAGGCCTGCGTTCTTGCCGCCGACCCGCGCGATCAGGCCGGGGGACATCAGCCGGGCATCCGCCGCGCGGGCCGAGCCCAGCACCGTGCCGTGGAAGACGCCCAGCGGGCCGAAGTCGATATCGACCGTGCGCAGACCCGCCTGTCCCTGGCCGGTGGAGGTGTCGATACGCACCAGGGCGGCGCGGCCGGCGGCGAGATCGCCGATCAGAGCCTCGCGCTGGCGGTCGCTCATCTTGGCGATGCCTGCGCCCCACTCCAGCCCCAGGCGGCGGCGCAGCAGAGCCAGTTTCGAGGCGTCGCCGCGCGCCTGGGATTCGGCGGCCTGCAGCGCCTTGACCGAGACCGCCTGGTCGTCGGCGTTCAACGCCTTGGAGCGGGCCGCTTCGGCGGCGGAGGCGGATGCGGCGGCGGCGGCGGTCTGGATGTCGGAGTCCAGCTGGGCCAGGGGGCTGGGATCCAGCACCTTGGCGTAGCCGGAGAGGGTCGCCACGCGCACGGCGGCGGCCAGGGGTTGCACAGCCAGGCCGAGCTTGTGCTGGATCTCCACCGCCAGCTTGACCGGCTTCACCTCGGTCTCCGCCAGGGCAGGACCCGCCATGAGGGCGGCCAGGGCGGCGCCGGCCATCGCCATCCGCATCAGGCTATTCATGGGTGTCTCCAGCAGCGCGCCGGACGGCGGCTTCGATGATGTCGGCTTCGACGGCAGGGGGGCGGCGCACAGCGTCCTCAAGGTCGGCCACGGCCAGCCAGCCGACGCGCCAGTTCTCCAGCGCGGTGATCTCCGCGTCGATGGCGGCGGCCTGGACCGCTTCCTGGTCCAGGCGATCGACCTCTCCCGCGGCCAGGGCCTTGCGGGCAGCGGCGTCGGCCCGCTGGGCCAGGGGGATGTCCTGGGTCAGCGAACGATCGAGAAGCGCCTTGGCGCCCTGCAGGGCGATGGTGGCCTGATCCACATTGTCGAGCACCGCGGCCTGGGCGGCGTCGAGCTTTGCGGCGGCCTGGGCGCGCTTGGCCTCGGCCGAGCGGATGTTGGCGCGGTTCAGGTCGCGCGGCGGCAGAACCAGCGTCAGGTCGAAGGGGATTTTATGCTGGCCGCGCTCGAAGGTGTAGCCGGGGCCCAGTTGCACGTCCGGATACTGCTTGGCCACCTCCAGCTTCAGGGCCTGCTCGGCGACATCGTAGTCGGCCACCGCCCGCAGCACGTCGCGGCGGCGCAGCGCAGCCTCTGCGCGCCATACCAGGAGGTCGTCGTTGGACGGGGGCTGCATGGTGGCCGGCAGGGGTTCCAGAGTGATCGACTGGATCAGGGGCGTGGCGACCCCCAGCGCCTTGGCCAGGGAGGCGTCGGCGGTGACGCGGCGGTTGATCAGCTCCTGCACCCGGCGCTGGGCGGCGGCCAGCTCGGTCGCGGCGGTCACGCCTGCGGGACGGGCGTCCTCCCCCGAGCGGATGCGCTGCTCCAGCTTGCGCGCCCGGTCCTGGCGGATGACCACGACCTGCTGGGCCAGCACCGCCTCGCGCTCGGCGGCCAGCCGCTCGATACGGGCGTGGACCAGGGCGCTGCGCACCGACCAGATCGCGTCGGCATAGTCGTAGAGGGCCTGCAGCGCGGCCAGATCCACCGCGCCCAGCCGCGCCTGGCGCCGGGCGCCGTAGTCGAGCGGGATGTTGAACAGGCCGCTCAAGAGCCAGGGCGACGTGCCGCCGGCGTCACGGGAGTATTCAGCCACCAGGGTCAGGGAGATGGGCGGCGGGGTGCGCGCGGCCAGGGCGGCGGCGCGGGCGGCGCGGTAGTTGGCTTCCGCAGCACGGATCGCGGTGGAGCGGGGGATGGCGACAGCCAGCAGCGCCTGGTTGGTCCAGACGCCGCCCGGCGGGGCGGGCAGAGTCTGGGCGTCGTGCGCGGCGATGAACCGCTCCGGCTGCACAGGGCGCGGCTCGTAGTGCGCGCAACCGCCCAGGACGGCCAGCGCCGTCAGCAGGACAGCCGTCCGGCCCTTCGATTTGGCGGCTGCGGCGGTCAGGTTCAGCGCTCCGATTGGGACCGGCCCAGGGCGGGACGGCTCAGCAAGGCATCAACATCCGTCTTCGGTCCCGATGTCGACCCATAGATCATCCGGACAGCCGTCAGGACGCGGGCGCGAGGCCCCGGCGGCTGCGCCACAGCGCCAGCACCCCAACGAAGGCCACACCGGACAGGGCGGTGGCCACCGGCAGGCCGAGTTTCAGCGTCTCGTTCTCGGCCAGCGCGTCGCCGATGGCGGTGCCCGCCGTGCGCGCCACGGCCACCGTCAGCCAGTAGCCGTAGACCGAGCCGAAGACGCCCTTGCGATAGACCAGGAGGGCAAGGATAAAGACCACCGCCAGCGCAATCGCGGCGACGTCCTGGCCGATCAGCTTCTGGAAGGCGTCGCCGAGGACCGTACCGAACACCCCGGCCGTCAGCATGGCGACCCAGTAGCGCGGATCGGTGTCCGGCACGACCTTGGCGGCATTGGGACCATTCAGGCGGCGGTCGTCTCGCGCCGCCCACCAGGCCAGCGCCGCCAGCAGGACGCCCAGGCCGAGACTCAGCACCCAGCGGTCGATATGCCATCCGCGCCGGCCGGCCATGAAGTCGGCGATGTTGGTGGCGCCTGTGCGCATGATGATGATGCACAGCCAGTAGTAGGCTTCGTGCGAAATCTTGTCGAAACGCTCGGCGATGTAGACGCCGAGGAACAGGACAACCAGGACCGGCACCCCGCCGATCAATCCCAGACCACTGTCGTGAGCGTAGAGGTCGCCGAGGTTGGTGCCGAAGATGCTGGCCAGAGCGATGGCCGTCCAGTAACGCGCGTTGATCCTCGGGATGTGCATCGGCTGCATGACGTCGCCCCATTTGCGAACGCGACGGCGCGCTCGTCCCTCATGTCTTCAGTACCAGCACCAGTCTTGGGTCTCGACGACGATTAGATTGATAATTCCCAATCTTCGGCGGCCACGGGTGAACATCTCGGATATATTATTTGACGGTTTGGGCTGCATGGCTCAACCTGACCGATAGGCGTCCATTTGACCGTTTACCGGTCATTTCTTCGTTTCCAAGGCCATTCGTAAAAGGTCGAAGCGGGAGCCACAGGGTGGAAAACATGAACCGGCTATCTTCCAGACTTTTCAGCGCTGCAGCGGCCATCGCTTTTGCCGGCGCCGTCGGCAGCCAGGCGGGCGCGGCGGACAAGCCTGCTGCGGCTGCGGCGGGGGATTTCAATCCTCGGGACGTTACGGGCGTCTGGCAGCAGACCGGCGTCGGGCCGTCCAGCAGTAGCCCCGTGGAGCAGCGGATTCTGAAGACCGCCGACGGTAAGCCGGTGCCGATGCTGCCCTGGCTGGCCAAGGAATATCAGGCGCACATTGACGCGGAACTGGCCGGCCGGCCCCTGCCCACCAACATGGCCCAGTGCCTGCCCACCGGCATGCCCAAGGTGACCATCCGCGGCGGCTATCCGATCCAGATCCTGGATACGAAGGGCCAGCTCACCTTCATCTATGAGGAATCGGCCCAGACCCGGATCGTCCACATGGATCGCGGCCATCTGCCGGACCCTGACCCCAGCTACTACGGCGACGAAATCGGGCACTGGGAAGGCGACACCCTGGTGATCGACACCACCGGCCTGAACGACAAGACTGACATCGACCAGATCGGCATGGCGCACACCGACAAGATGCATGTCACCGAGCACATCCGCCGCGTGGACAAGGACCATCTGGACGTCGTCGTGACTCTGGACGATCCGGGCGCATTCTCGCATCCCTTCGACATCAAGCGGGGATACCGGCGTGAGGCCGCGGGGACAGAAATCCGCGAATACGTCTGTGCGGAGAACAACCGCAACCCGATCGTCAACGGGGTACAGGCCACCCGCTGACCGCGGGTTAAGCAACGAGCGCCCCGGGGTTTGCCGGAGCGCTCGAAATTGAGCCCTGACGATGCTTGACCGGACCTGTGGTCAGATCTTCGACGTCTCCCAGGTGGAGGGGTGGAACAGGTCCTCGGCGCGCAGCTTGCCGTTGGACAGACCCTGGCTGTGGTGATGCTCCAGGAAGGTGTCCAGCACGTGCCTGTTGGGCTCCAGGCCATAGGACCAATAGTCGGGGCCCATCAGGCTGGTCACCAGCATCAGCTGATCCTCGACGAACGGCATGGTGATCTTGGCCGCCGAGGTGTCGGCGAGCTTGGCCAGGGCCGACTTCTTGGCCTTGGTGAAGGCCTTCAGCAGCGCCGCCGGCAGCCAGGGATTGGCCTCGGCCAAACCGCGCTTGATGCCCAGCAGGTGCATGATCGGGAAGATCTGGGTCTTCTTGTAGTAGTCGACCGCCGCCGCCGTCGGATCGGCGAACAGCCAGCCGATGTTGGCCACGCCGCGGATCTGGCACGACGGAATGCGCGGCGAGACGATGCCGTCCAGCTCGCCCCGTTCCAGCATGTCCGACAGGGACGTGTCGCTGGGCGCGTCTTCCAGACGAATGCCCGGCGGCAGGGACAGGGCGATTTTCTCGGTGCGGCCCGCCTCTTCCAGCCCGCCGCGCACCCAGGTGACCGACGACAGATCGACGCCGTTCTGCTCCAGGATGGCGCGCGCCCAGATGCAGGCGGTCAGCTGGTATTCCGGAACGCCGATGCGTTTGCCCTTCAGGTCCGCCGGGGTCTTGATCCGGTCGGTGCGCACGGTGATGGCCGTGTGGCGGAAGGCGCGCGAGGTGAACACCGGCACGCCGATATAGGGGTTGTCGCCGCGCGAGGTCCGCAGCGAGAAGCTGGACAGCGACAGCTCGCAAATATCAAACGCCTCGTGCCGGAACGCCTGAAAGAAGATCTCTTCCGGCTCCATCAGCATGAAAATGGGATCGACACCATCGATCCGGACTTCACCGTCCACCAGGGGCCGGACGCGATCGTAATCGCCGACCGCTATGGACAACCTCAACTTCGACATTCAGTTACTTCTTTCCGCCGATCATCGCCACGCCGGTACGCCCATTGGCGTCGATCGGATTTCTATTATTCTCTTCACAAATGTATTCCTTGATCTCGAAATCTTTATGCAACTTGTAGTGCCGGGTGACCGTCCACGGCTTGGTAAGCACCTTGGGGTCGGTCATGGTGATGACGTCCTCCATGGTGTCCGGCGCGATCTTGCGCATGCGTTCGTTCAGAGTTAGCGCGTCGCTATGCAGCAGGCCGCCGGAATCCAGAGTGCCGGTCTTTAGCGCCACGGTGTCGAACACTAGGGTGTCGCCTTCCCAACGGCCGGTCGAGTAGCCCTCGAAGCTGGGATCGGGATCGTCCGGCTTGCGGCCATCGGTGTAGATGCGGCGGACCTCGGTTTTGTATTCGAACGAAATCCACGTCTGCTTGGGCGTGACCACGATCTCGAAGGGATAGCTGGCGCGCAGGATTCGCGGCGGACCTTCGGGCAGACATCCAATGTCGCCGGTCGGCTTGCCGGCCACACGTGAGGCGAGGCTCGCCTCATACTTCTTGCGGTATTCGTCGTTGAGCGGCGCGTTGTGCTGGTATTCGCCCGACTTGGTGGTCGGATCGATGTTGCGTCCTTCGGAAGCGGCCCACACGCCGCTCCAGTCCGGCAGGGCGGATGCCGGTTGAGCCATGGCCGTGGCGCCGAGCACGAGGCTGCCCAGGGCGGCCGAAACCAGGATGGCCCGCATCATGTCCCCGCCAGCTTTTCGGTGGGTTGATGGGCGGACTTGCTCCCGCGCAGCGCCAAGACCGCCATGGCGCACAGGGCTACCGACAGGGCCATCGCCGAGAACATGGCCAGGGACCCGGGATAGAGTTGCTTGAGCCAGCCGACGATGTAGGGACCCAGTATGCCCCCCATGCGCCCCACGCCGAGCTCGACGCCGACGCCCGTGCTCTTGATTTCGGTGTCGTAGAGGCCGGCGGTGAAGTTGTTCAGCACGGGCTGAGCGCCCATGAGGAAGAAGCCGGCCACGGAGATGAAGATGATGTTGGTCAGGTGGCCGTTGACCAGGGCCAGCCCCGCGATCGCGGCCGCCGTCATCGCCCAGCTGACGGCCATTACCCCGCGCCGCTCGAACCGGTCGGCGGCCCAGCCGCAACCGATGCCGCCCAGCACCGCCATGAACTGCAGGAGGGCCCCGAAGGCGAAGCTGGAGCCGATGCTCTCACCGCGCTGAATCATGGTCTGGGGCACCCAGCTCGACAGGCCGAAGATGACGAACAGAGAGCAGGCCGCGCAGAACCAGACGATCAGGGTGGAACCGCGCACCTGCGGCTCCAGCAGGCGCGAGATCGAGCCCTTGTGGCGCACGTCCTCGGTGGTGGTGAAGGTCGCGTCGGCGTAGAGGGTCGCGCGCTCTGGGACCAGCCAAGTCATGACCTTGCGCAGCTGCGGCTGAAGGCCCTTCAAGGCCAGGAAGCGCGGCGACTCCCGCAGCACCGCCAGCGCCAGCAGAGCCAGCACCAGGGCAGCGCCGTCGACCCAGAACAGCGCCGGCCAGCCGTAGGTCGGCGCCAGCACCAGACCGAGCACCGCGGCCAGGATGCCGCCGGAAGACCAGCCGATCATGATCATGCCGACCAGCAGGTTGGTGTGCCGCCGGGGGGCGAATTCGTTGATGAGGGTGACGCACAGAGGCAGCAGCATGCCCAGACCCAGGCCCGCCAGCAGGCGCAGCGAGACAAAGGCGGTGAAGTCGCGCGCCTGCAGGGCGATCATCAGGTCGAAGAAGCAGGCGATCAGCAGGCCCGCGATCAGGGTCTTCTTGCGCCCGATCCGGTCGGCTATCAGGCCCACCAGCAGCGAACCGATCATGAAGCCGACCAGGCCCGAGGAGACCAGCAGCCCCGCCTGGCTCGGCGGCAGATGCCATTGTTTGATGGCGTAGGGGATGACGTAGGACGGCGCGAAGGTGTCGTAGCCGTCGAACAGGGTCACCAATCCAAGGAGGACAACCACAACCCAGTGCCGCAGGCCCAGGTTCGCTCTTTCAAGCTCGCTTCGGATATCCACGCTCGTCACCCTTGAGGCTGGTTGCTTTGCTTCGAGATTCCGACCGATGCGGATTATGACCGTTTAACGGTCATTCCACCGTATAAAGGTCAGATTGAGGGAGCAACCCCAAAGGTCGAGTCAGGCCCCCGCATCGGCGCGGGTTTCGGCGAGACCAACCCTTGAGGATGGTCCTTCGGTGCGAACCCCGGCCTGAAGGCAAGCCTCCAGGCCGGGGCGTGCATCAGTAGCGGTAGGCCAGAGCCACCCCGATTTCACGCGGCCGCAGGAAGTTGCCCACAAAGACGGGGTTGTAGCGCGAGAAGGTCGTGCAGGCGGCGGTGGAGCAGCCCGAACGGCCGCCCTGGGTGATGCTGCCCAGCATGTCATGCAGGCCGGTCAGGTTGTTGGCGAAGACGGAGAAGTCGAGGCCCTTGAACTTGACGCCCGCCCGCATCGAAACCTGACGCAGCTGCGATCCGTTGATGGCGTCCGGAACGTAGCTGGAGGTGCCGGGGCCGAAGCCCGACGCGTCCTTGAAGGCGCTTTGGTACTGGTAGTCGCCGCGGAGGTAGCCGTCATACTGGCCCCACAGATTGCGGTCGTACTGCAGGCCAACCGTCACCGCCCAGGGCGGCGTCGGCAGCGTGTCGCCGTTGTTGATTAGCAGACCGCCGACCTTGCCCGGCAGGGCCGGAGCGCGCAGGTCGCCGACATAGTGGGCGTCGTTGTAGGTCGCCGAAACGCTGCCCGTCAGGCCTTGGAACAGCCGGAAGTTGGCCGACAGATCCACGCCCTGGGACACGGCCTTGGCCGCGTTCACGGTGTAGCTGTAGGCGCAGACCACGCCCGTCACGGTGGGCAGGCTGACCGCGGTCTGGATCTGGTTCCAGTCGGTATAGAAGACGGCCGTGTTCAGCTGCAGCCGGTTGTCGAGCAGGCGCAGCTTGGCGCCGGCTTCATACGACCAGGTGTTGTCCGACTTGAAGGTCTGCGGCACCGAGGTGGTGCCCAGCGCCGCGACGGCCGTGGCGCAGTTCACGGGAACCGAGGTGTTCACGCCGCCCTGACGGAAGCCCTGGGCAGCGTTGACGTAGAGCAGGTCGCGGTCGGTCAGCTGATATTCGATGCCGAACTTGGGCGTGACCGGGGTTTCGTTCTGGCTGCCCGTGGTCAGGGCGCCGTTGGCGTAGGTCGGCACGTTGATGCCGGCCACCGGGCCGATGTTCAGGTAGTCGTAGAACAGATATTCCTTCGACACCCGCACGCCGGCGGTGATCTTCAGCTTCTTGGTCAACGCGAAGGTGCCCTGGCCGAAGGCCGCCACTTCGTCCTGCACGATAAACTGATCGCGCTCCGTGACCACGTTGCCCGGCAGTTCTGGCACGCCGAATATGACCTGCGCGGAGACCCCGCGCAGCACTTGGCTGATCGCGTCCAGATCGTCGGTGTAGTGACCGTAGGACGAGATGTTGGAGTGGTTGTAGTAGGCGCCCGCCACCCAGGTCAGCCGGCCTTCGCCAGGCTCGGAGTTGAAGCGCAGTTCCTGGCTGACGCCGTGGCGCTGGTTGGAGTAGTTGGAGCGGAAGTAGGCGTTCGGATAGGCGTACAGCTCCTTCACGCCGTTCTGCAGGCCGGTGATGTTGTTGGTCGGATAGTCCTGCTTGTAGCCCGCTTGCTCGTCTTCCATGTAGGTGGTGATCGACTTGGCGGTGAACAGGTGCAGGTCCCAATCGATGATCAGGTTCGGCGTGAAGATGCGCGAGGTCGCCGGGCTGTTGCGCGAGCCGCCGATCTTGCCCGGGCCGTAGAAGGGATAGGGACCATAGGTGTAGCCCGGCAGGCAGTAGTGCGAGGTGGCGGCGCCGATGGCGACTTCCTTGCCTGCGGCATCCCAGCAACGAGTCGCGACGGGATAGCCGGTGGGCTGCGCCAACCAGGAGGCGGCGACGTCGTTGAAGTGTTCGTAGGAGGCGAACAGCCCCGGGGTGACCTTGAGGTCGTTGCTGAGGTTGACCTGACCCACGATGCGGACCGACTTGCGGTCGATCCAGTCGGAATTGGTCATGGTCTGCTGGGCGGTATATTGGTCGATGTGGTCCTTGTAGCCGCCGACGTGCTGGCTGAACACGGACGCGCGGAAGCCGATCTTGTCCTGGATGATCGGGCCGCCGACGGCGATACCGCCTTCATAGCCGATCTCTCCGCCTTCGGTGCTCGACACCTGGCTGCGGGCGTAGCCTGTCATGCGGCTCATGTTCGGAGCCGGCGTGATGTAGCGGATGGTGCCGCCTTCGGACGCGCCGCCGAACAGGGTGCCTTGCGGGCCGCGCAGAACTTCAACGCGGTCCAGGTCGAACAGCGGCGGCGTGGCGGCGCCGTTGCCGACCGTCGCGCCCGTGCCGTTGTACTTCTGCAGCGAGGTGTCATCGAGGTAGATGCCGGTCGTGGGCGCCGCGGTCTGGCCGCCGGCGATGATGCCGCGGATGGAGGGCTGCGAAGCGTTGTTGTCCGACCGGCGGATGATCAGGCCGGGGGTCACGCGGGCCAGGTCGGCGATGTCGCGAACGCCTTGCGAGTCCAAGGTCGCCTGGGTGCTGGCGGTGATCGACAGGGCGACGCGATCAACCGTGTTGACCTGACGGGTCGCGGTCACGACCACTTCGCCCAGCGCGGTGGCGTCGGCCGCCGCCTGAGCGGCGGTCCGGGTCTGAGCCAGAGCGTGGCCCGCCGTCAGAACACTGGCGGCTGCGGTCGTCGCCATCAGAACGGCGAGAGATTTGCGGTCCAAGTTCATTTTATAAATTCCCCTTTTGGGCATTTGAGCGCCTGTATTTCCAGACTTGAGCTCGCCCGGATTGAAATGGTTCTTACTGAGTCTTTCCCTGCGGTACGAAACCGGTTTTTCCGTCGGCCTGAATTGGATTTCGGTCGTTTTCTTCGCAGATGAATTCTTTGATTTCCCAATCTTTCTTGATTTTGTATTCCCTCGTCACCGTCCATGGCTTGGTGAACATCCTGGGATCCGTCATCGTGATCTGATCCTGAAGGGTGTCGGCATCGACCCTGCGCAGGCGTTCATGCAGGGTCAGGGCGTCGCTGTGCGCCAGGCCGCCCGAGTCGAGCGTCCCCGCCTTGAGGGCCACGGTGTCGAACACCAGGGTGTCGCCCTCCCAACGGCCGGTGGAGTAGCCCTCGTAGCTGGGGTCGACATCCGCCGGGACCTTGCGGCCGTCGGTGTAGATGCGGCGCACCTCGTGCTTGAACTCATGGAAGAGCCAGGTCTGCTTGGAGGTGATCACGATCTCGAGCGGATAGCCGGCCCGCGAAATGCGCGGAGGGCCTTCCGGCAGGCAGCCGAGGTCCTGGATCGGTTTGCCGAGGACGCGCGCCTGCAGCGTGTCGCGGTAACGCTGGGCCCACTCCGCGTTCAGCGGCGCGTTGGGCTGCGGCTGCCCGGACTTGGTGCTGGGATCGATATTGAGACCCTGGTCGCTGGTCCAGACCCCGCTCCAGTCAGGCATGGCGCGAGGAGCGTTCTGGGCTGCCAGAGGACCGGCCAACAGCAGGGAGGCCGCGCTCCCCAGGAGGACGGCTGTAATCAGGCGCGCACGCGCGGACATTGTCCTATGTGGCATTGTCCTCCCCATTTTCTCGGATTTTCCGTCTTTCGCCGCCGATTTCGCTGGCGCTGGATGACGTAGTCCGATTATCGGTTATAATACCGTATATCGGATAACATTGCAGTCTTGCTACAGGAAGGTCAAGCCCAATAGGCTCACGCCTGTGTGCGCGGCGCCTGCGGATGGGGAGGATGAGACATGGCGCCGTTCAACCCGGCCAAGACTCTTGCACACGGCGGCGGCTGTCGCCTATCCGTGGGAACGACGGCAAGCCCGGCGCGCCTGGCCCTCGCCCCCCAGACTTTCGAGGTGTGCGCTTGAACGACATCCATGATTTCGCCGTACCTCCCTCCGATTCAGACGAACTGGATGTTTTTTCCGGCGATCCCGATTTCATGCTCAGCCTCGCGCGCGGCCTGCTGATCTTCCGCGCCTTCGCCGACAAACGTGAAAAGCTGACCGTGGCGCAGATATCGTCGGCCACCGGCCTGAAGCGCTCCACCGCCTACCGCTGCCTCTACACCCTGACCAAGCTGGGCTATCTGGAGAGCGAGGGCAGCAAGTTCGCGCCGCGAATCTCCACCCTGCTGCTGGGCTGCGCCTACTTCGCCCGCGGCCATTGGGAAGCGGCCCTGCAACCGATTCTGGACGGCCTGCGCGACCGCGTAGGCATGACCTGCGGCCTGGGCGTCTACGAGGAAGGCTACGTCCACTATGTGGTGGTTTCGCAGTCGCGCGGCTCCCTGACCCTGGTCGCGTCGGTGGGCCGGCGCCTGCCGGCCTATTGCACGGCCGTGGGCCGCATCTTCCTGGCTGACATGAAGGCGGACGTGCTGGAGCGGTATCTGGACGGCCTCTCGGCGGTCTCGCATACCCAATACACCACGACGGAACGGGCCAAGCTGCTGAGCCGGATCGACGACACCCGAGTCCAGAACCACGCCGTCGCATCGCAGGAGATCGATCTGGGCGTCCGCGTCGCGGCCGTTCCGGTGCGCTCGGACAGCGGCGAGATCGTCGCCGCCCTGATGTCCGGCGGCGAGATTTCGGTGATGTCCGGCGACAAGATCGACAGCCTGTTCCTGCCGGAACTGCACAAGGTCGCCACCGAGATCGGCCGCCTGTGGGAAGGCTTCGACCGGCCGCGCAGCCGCCCCGCGTTGGGCTAACAGGCTTTGGGCTGACGCGGCGTCAGTTGGACGGCGGGATCACCTTGGTCTCGACCGGCACGTCCTTGGCCGTCAGCCCGGCGTAGAGCACCACATCCTTGCGCTCGGCCTTCATCTTGGCCACCGCGGCGGGACTGACCGTCGTGCCCCAGACGTAGAGGCGCTTGAGCTGAGGCAGGGCCGCCACCTGCGCGAAGCCGGCGTCGGTCACCTTGGTGTTGACCAGATCCAGATTGGTCAGGTCCTTCATCCCCGCGATGTCCTTGGCCCCGGCATCGGTGACGTCGTTCTTCTCCAGCCGCAGGTGGCGCAGGTTCTTGAACCCGGCGATGGTCTTGATCTGCGCGTCGGTGACTCCTGCCCGGCGCAGATTCAGCCCCAGGATGTTGGGCCCGAACTTGGCCAGGTCGGCGATCACGTCCGCCGTGACGGGCTTGGGCGAGGTGTAGTCCACATCGACCAGGTTGGAGCTCTTGTTGACCTTGCGCACGATGAAGCCTTCATCGACCACCTTGGCCACCGCCGCCGCGTCCGCGACAGGCACCGTAGGCAGGGGCGCTTCCCCATCGGGTGAGGCCGCCGCCACCTGATCGTCGCCGCCGGCCGCGCCGCCGCCGCCGATGATTGAGCCCAGGGCCGCGGAGGCCGCAGGCGTCAGCTTCAGGCTGGCCACCGTCGCGCTCTTGGGAGCGCCCTGCGAGATCCACCAGCCGATCGCCGCAACCTCGTTCTTGGTCAGCGGCGTCTTGCCGTCCTTGGGCATGAAGTTCATGTCGTCCGGCGTCAGGCTGACGCGGTGGAACAGATCGCTCTTGGCCGCATCGCCGGGCGTGATCACCGCCCCGTCCTTGCCGCCCTTCATCACCGCATCATAGCTGGCCACCGAGAAGCCGCCCTTCTTGGAGGCGTCGTTGTGGCAGGTCGAGCAGCGCTGCTGCAGCGCCGGGCCCACCACGTCCAGATAGATGTCCGCGGACGCCAC
>CAIYVC010000057.1 GCA_903929535.1 uncultured Caulobacteraceae bacterium
CCACAGGCCGAAGCCGTCGGCGCCGCAGTTGTTGGAGATGACGGTCAGCCCCTTGACCCCGGAGGCCAGCACCTCGGGGATCAGCGTCTCCGGGTTGCCCGACAGGCCGAAGCCGCCGGACATGAGGGTCATGCCGTCGAACAGCACGCCTTCCAGCGCGGCATGGGCGTCGGCGCAGACCTTGTTGACCATCGGCTTCCCCTTCAGGCTCTGTTTGTTGTGCATCGCAAAGACGGGGTGGATTATCAACTGTCCCGACGCCTTGTCGTGTGGAATGAACGACCGGCAGGCCGCGCGGAGGAGCAGGATCGATGGTTGGCGAAGGCATGCTGCTGGTCATGGCCCATCCGGCCCTGGAGCGGTCGCGCGCCAACCAGAAGATGATGCAGGCCGCCCGGGAGGTCGCGGGCCTGACCCTGCACGACCTGTATGAGGTCTATCCCGCCTTCACCATCGACGTGCGCGCCGAGCAGAAGCGGCTGATGCAGCATCAGATCATCGGGCTGCAGTTCCCCATGTACTGGTACTCGACCCCTGCCCTGCTGAAGGAATGGATCGACCTGGTGTGGCTGCACGGCTTCGCCTACGGGATCGGCGGGACGGCGCTGGAGGGCAAGCGGCTGTTCGTGGCCTGCACCACCGGCGGACGGGCCGAGTATTACGGACCCGACGGCCAGAACCGCTACACCATGGAGGAATTCCTGCGCCCGCTGGAGCAGACCGCGCGGCTGTGCGGCATGGAGTGGGAGAAGCCGTTCGTGCTGCACGCCTCCGGCGCCAAGACCGAACTGGCCCTGCAGGCCGGGGCGGACGCCTATCGCAGGCGGCTGGCCGCTTTGGCTGCAGTAGCGGTGTTCGTGGAGCCCGAGGGTCCTGCGATTCAGGAAATCCGCGAATGAACAGCCAGAGCCTGTTGATCGAAGCCCTGGTCTATCTGGCCGCCGGGGTGTTCTCGGTGCCGATCGCCAAGCGGCTGGGGATGGGGTCGGTGCTGGGCTATCTGGTGGCCGGAGCCCTGATCGGGCCCTTCGCCCTGAGCCTGGTGGGCCAACAGGCGGACGTGATGCGCTTCGCCGAGTTCGGCGTGGTGATCCTGCTCTTTTTGATCGGACTGGAGGTTCGCCCGGCGCTGCTGTGGAGCCTGCGCGGGACCATCTTTGGTCTTGGCGGCGCACAGGTCGGTGTGACGGCGGCGGTGGTCGGCGGGGCCGGGATGCTGCTGGGCCTGGACTGGAAGAGCGCTCTGGCGGTCGGTTTCGTCATGGCCATGTCGTCCACCGCCATCGTGCTGCAGACCCTGGAGGAGAAGGGGCTGCGGCAGGGGCCGGTGGGGCAGACCGCCTTCGGGGTGCTGCTGCTGCAGGACCTGGCGGTGATCCCGCTGTTCGCGCTGCTGCCGTTGCTGGCGCCGCCAGGAGCCATGGCCGCCATGCCCGCCCACAATGCGAGCCTGCTGGCCGGACAGCCCGCCTGGGTGCAGACCCTGGGCGGCCTGGCCGCCGTGGCCGTGGTGGTTGGCGGGGGCCGCTATCTGATCCGCCCTGTGTTCCGCTTCATCGCCAGCGCGCGCCTGCGCGAGATCTTCACCGCCTCGGCCCTGCTGCTGGTGATCGCGGTGGCGGTGCTGATGGAGCTGGTGGGCCTGTCCCCGGCGCTGGGCGCCTTCCTGGCCGGGGTGGTGCTGGCCGAGAGCGAGTTCCGCCGCGAGCTGGAAACCGACATCGAGCCGTTCCGGGGCCTGCTGCTGGGCCTGTTCTTCATCACCGTCGGCGCGAGCCTGGATTTCCGTGTGGTGATGGGCCAGCCGCTGCAGCTGGCGGGCGCGGTTATCGGGGTGATGACGCTGAAGGGCGTGGTCATGTTCCTGTTGGCGCGCCTGGGCGGGCTGGAGCGGCGCGACGCGGCGGCGACCGCCGTGTCCCTGTCGCAGGTGGGGGAATTCGCCTTCGTGCTGCTGGGCCTGATCGCCGGCGCCGGGGTGATCGGCCAGGGACCCGCCGCCTTCCTGACCGCCGCGGTGGCCCTGTCGATGGCCATCACGCCCCTGGCCATGGCCGGGTTCGAACGGATCACCGTGATGCTGGATCGGCGCGGGCGGCGCACGCCCGACGCTCCGGCGTTCGATGAGGGGGCGCCGGACGTGATCATCGCCGGGTTCGGCCGCTTCGGTCAGATGCCGGGACGCCTGTTGCAGGCCAACGGCTTCAAGACGGTGGTGCTGGACTCCAGCATCGAGCAGATCGAGCTGCTGCGCCGGTTCGGCCGCAAGGTCTATTACGGCGACGCCAGCCGGGTGGACCTGCTGCGCCAGGCGGGGATCGAGCAGGCCAAGCTGCTGATCGTGGCCATCGACGACCGCGACGCCGCCTCCAAGCTGGTGGAGACCGCCCGCCACACCTGGCCGCACCTGAAGATATTGGCCCGCGCCTGGGACCGGCGGCACGCCTATGACCTGCTGCGCAGCGGCGCCGACGAGGTGGAGCGGGAGACCTTTGAGTCCGCCCTGGCCATGGGCGCCAGCGCCCTGCGCGCGCTGGGCTTCCGCGCCCACCGGGCTCACCGCGCCGCCAACCTGTTCCGCGTGCATGACCTGAACTCGTTCAAGAAGCTGGCCCCCCTGTCCGGGCAGGAGGAGAGCTACGTCCTGGCGGCGCGCGACGCGGCCAACACCATGGAGCGGTTGCTGAAGACCGACATGGACGCGCTGAAGCCCGACTCGGTGGACGAGGCCTGGGACGTGAAGGGCCGCGACGAGGAGCTGCGCGAGGAGGCCTGGTCGGGCGAGGAGGACAAGCCGTGAGACCCGCTGCCTTCTTCGACCGCGACGGGGTGTTCAACGTCGACCACGGCTATACGCACCAGGTCGTGGGGATCGAGTGGATCCCTGGCGGCCCGCAGGCGGTGAAGCGGCTGAACGACCTGGGCTACTGGGTGATCGTGGTCACCAACCAGTCGGGCATCGGGCGGGGCTATTACGACGAGGCGGCGATGCACGCGGTGCACGACGCCCTGCGTGAGCATCTGGCTGAGGCCGGGGGCCATATCGACGCCATCTATTTCGCCCCGCACCACGAGGACGCGGCGCTGGAGCAGTACCGCCACCCCGACCCACCCGATCGCAAGCCCAACCCCGGCATGCTGCTGAAGGCGATGGCCGACTTCCCGATCGACAAGGAAAGGTCGTTCCTGATCGGCGACAAGGACAGCGATCTTGAGGCGGCGCGGCGGGCCGGAATCGCGGGCTATCTGTTCGAGGGCGGCGACCTGGACGAGGCGGTGCGGGCGGTGCTGGAGGGGTGATATATCCAGGCTTCCACGCCCTGCCCCATTGCTTCTAAGCTGCCCTCATGAACGCCCCCCCCCCTTCCCGCATCGAACCGGTCTCGCTCAGCCTCTACAGCAGCGATTTCGAAGCCTTCTCGCAGGCGCTGGGCGCCTCGTTCGAGCGCTATGGGTTCGCGGTGGTGGCCGACAACGACCTGAAGAGCGAGCTGGTGGACGGGGCGATCTCGCGCACGAAGGCCTTCTTCGCCCTGCCCGATGATGTGAAGCGCCGCTACCACATTGCCGGCGGCGGCGGGCAGCGCGGCTACACCCCGTTCGGCATCGAGACGGCCAAGGGCGCCACGCTGAAGGACCTGAAGGAGTTCTGGCACGTCGGGCGCGACCTGCCGCCCGGCCATCCCTATGCCCAGTACATGCCGCCCAACATCTGGCCGACCGAGATCGACGGGTTCCAGCCCTATGTCTCGGGGCTCTACGGGGGGCTGGACGAGATGGGCCGGCGCATCCTGCGGGCCATCGCCCACTACCTGAAGCTGGACGACCAGTTCTTCGACGCGCCGGTGAAGCTGGGCAATTCGATCCTGCGGCTGCTGCACTATCCGCCGATCCCGGCGGACGCCGAAGGCGTGCGGGCCGGGGCGCACGAGGACATCAATGTCATCACCCTGCTGCTCGGCGCTGAGGAGGCGGGGCTGGAGGTGCTGGACCGCGACGGCCGCTGGCTGCCGATCAACGCCCCGCCGGGAGCGGTGGTGTGCAACATCGGCGACATGCTGCAGCGGTTGACCAACCATGTGCTGCCGTCCACCACCCACCGGGTGGTCAATCCGCGGCCCGAGCGGCGCGGCGTGTCGCGCTATTCCACTCCCTTCTTCCTGCATTTCGAGCCGGACTATCTGATCGAGACCTTGCCGGGGTGCGTCTCAGCCGAGAGGCCGGATCGTTATCCGCAGCCGATCACGGCGCACGAGTTCCTCATGCAGCGGCTGCGGGAGATCAAATTGGTCTAGGGAATCCTCCCTCGCTCGCGGGGGAGGTGGCGCGGAGCGACGGAGGGGGCATGCCACGCCCTCAACCTATCTGAACAATCGTGCGCCGGCATGCCCCCTCCACCCCTTTCAGGGGTCCCCCTCCCCCGCGAGCGGGGGAGGATCCTTAGAACGGGTGCTTGTATTTAGACTCTGAGGGATGCGAGGCGTCAAAGCGTTCGACGGTCTTGGTGTCGACCTCGCAGACGTATTCCATCAGGCCCTCGCCCTTGGGCCGCTTGTCGTAGCGGTAGGTCGCGGTGGCGGGGGTGGTGAAGACCTTGGGGTCGTCCAGGGTCATCTGATCGACCAGGACCTTGCCGCCCTTTTCCAGACTGAAGCGCTCGGTCAGGTGCAGGGAGCTGGTGCGGCGGACCGCCGGGTTGAAGTTGAAGTCGAAGGCGTCCTCGTCGTTGAAGCCGATGGTGTCGACCACCAGGGTGGAGCCCTCCCAATGGGCGGCGGAGTCGCCGTTCCAGCTGGGGTCGATGTCG
The DNA here is from genome assembly GCA_903929535.1 of uncultured Caulobacteraceae bacterium. GTDB lineage: Bacteria > Pseudomonadota > Alphaproteobacteria > Caulobacterales > Caulobacteraceae > BOG-938. Next base: position 4,808 of record CAIYVC010000057.1, read on the forward strand.
TCCGGATGGCCTTTGCGCATGAAGAGGGTGCGCGGCAGGTTGGAGACCTCGGCGTTCATCACCAGACGATCTGAGCTCTGCATCACCTGCAGGCCGAACGGCACGGTCATCATCTGCGGCACCCCGGCGGGCAGGCATTTGATGTGACCCTCGCTCTGGGGAAAGCCGTGGGTGATCTCGGCGTTGCGCTCGTCCATGCGGGACTTGCCGTAGGGCGTCAGCTTGAGGTCGGCAGCGCGGGGCACGACGGGCTTCTCGCCGGTGGACAGCAGCCACAGGCCGGTGAAATCGGGGTGTGGGGCCTGCTTCGCTGAGGATACGGCGGGCAGGGCCAGCAGGGCGGCGGCGAGGAGGATCGGGCGGAGTTTCATGATCTGATGGTCGCGCAGCCGCGGTCCCGCGACTAGCCAAGCGCGGTGAGAAACTGCTCGCTCAAATCGCCTTAAACCGGATTTCAGCGCGGCGTGGGCCGGGCCAGTCCCTCGATGGCTTCGGAAATGGCTTCCGAACGGTCCTTCAGCACGGCCTGGGCGTCATAGAGGCCCTGGTTGTAGTAGTGAGGGCCGAGCGTTTCGGAGATGAAGTCCAGCAGCCGCTGGCCGTCCATCGGGGCGATGTCCAGATCGCATTCGTCCTTCAACTGGCGCGTCAGCATACGGACCAGAGCGTCCCTGGCGGCCTTGTCGAATTCGATCCGGGTCACGAGCCGAAGGCGGCGAAGAAGCACATGCCAGTGCCCTCGATCTCCTGGTCGGTGTTCTCCAGGGACAGGTGCAGGGACAGAAGGGCGATGCCGGAGTGACCGTTGTCGTCCTTGTAGGGCATGGCCTTGATGCGGATGAAGTAGGGGCTCTCGGCCGGATTGGAGAAGACCAGGGTCATCGGATCGGGCTCGATCGACAGGGAGAAGTCGAAGCGCATCTTGAACTTGCGGATCACCGAGCCGAGGCTGGCGAACTTCATCACCTCGATGTCGCCGCGGTCGTTCTTGCAGAACAGGCTGGTGGCGGGGTCGAGCGGAACCTTTGGCGCCGCCGGCTGGGCGGCGGCGGGGGTAGCGGCGAGAAGGCCGGCGGCGGCCAGGGCCAGCGCGATCGAGAGTGCGGCCTTCATCGTGGTCTTGTTCCCCAGATCCCTTAGCCCAGGCATGCGGCCAATCCGCTGTTCCTTACCGTCCCCACACGTTGGGCGACAGTCCCCGCGCGGCGCTGCACGTATTTGCCGGGATGGACGGCCTTCCATTTCAGGGGGCTGGGCAGGATGGCCACGAGGTGGGCGGCCTCCGAGGTGGTCATCTGGTCGGCGGAGTGGCCGAAATAGACCTCGCTGGCGGCCTCCGCGCCGTAGACGCCCGAGCCCCACTCCACCACGTTCAGATACATCTCCATGATCCGCCGCTTGCCCCAGATAGCCTCGGTCAGGACGGTGAAATAGGCCTCCAGGCCTTTCCTCACATAGTCGCGGTTGGGCCAGAGGAAGACGTTCTTGGCGGTCTGTTGGCTGATGGTGGAGCCGCCGCGGATCTTGCCCGGCTTCTTCTCATTGTGCTCCAGCGCCTTTTCCATGGCCGCGAACTCGAAGCCGTGGTGCAGGCAGAAACGGGCGTCCTCTGACGCGATCGCCGCCTGGGCCAGGGTCGGGGATATCTCGTCCAATCCACGCCAGCGGTAGTCCATGCCGCGCCCTTCGAAGAAGCGCAGGACCATCAGGGAGGTCATCGGCGGGGGAATGAAGCGGTAGACCACCGTGGCGCCGACCGGCAGCACGATCACGACGATGAACAGCAGCATCAGCACGCGCCGCATCAGGCCTGAGCGGCGGCCCTGTGTCTTCGGTCTGCGTGCAGGTCTGGCCATCAACTCGCCCCGTGAGTCGCGGCAGATTAGATCATCCCATCAGGGGCAGGCCAACCACGGCGGCGCGGCCGTCTTCGTCGCCCCAGGCCACGCGCCCGCCGTCGGCGGACAGAGCCAGGGCGCTGATCGCGGCGCCCTTGTCCTCGCGCACCTTCTCCATGCGGTTTTCCTGCAGGTTCATGACGCCGACGCGGCCGTCGTCGCGGCCTACGCCCAGCAGGCTCTTGGCGGGGAGCGCGGCCACGCGGCTGGTGAAGCCGTCTTCGTCATAGGCCACTTCGGAGGCCTGCTTGCCCATCGGGCCGTTGGCGCCGCCGAACGGCCAGACCACCGCGCCGTTGGAGCCGGAGGTGGCCATGATCATGCCGTTGTAGAGGAAGGTCATGGACTTCACCTTGGCCGGGTAGCCGCCCATCTGCATGTTCTTGACGTCGGACAGGCGCCAGCCGTGGATCTGGCCTTCCTGCATGGATGAGACGATGAACTTGCCGTCCGGCGACCAGATCAGGCCGACGTGGCTGCCGGCCCATTTCAGCATCTGCGGCTTCTGCTCGGCGACGCGGGCGTACCACAGGGCGATGCCGCCGTAGGTGGCGGTGGCGATGCGCTTGCCGCCCTTGGGCTCGAAGGCGATCTCGGAGACCGAGGCCTCGTGCTTGAAGGCGCGGGCGAAGTCGGGGTCGGCGACGTCGCGGACCTGCAGCTCCTTGCCGGCGGCGAAGGCGATCATGCCGGAGGCGGCGCTGGAGGCTACCGCGTCGATCCAGCGCCCCTTGATCTCGCCGATCAGGGCGGGGCCTGAAGGCCGGCTCCAGACCACCCGGCCGTCGTCGCCGCCGGTGATGAGGCCCTCACCCGAGGGGTGGGCGCAGGCGCACTGCACCGAGCCGTTCGGGTGGGCGTCGATGGTGGTCCCGTCCTCGAACCGGACCGTGCCGTCGCCCAGGGCGAAGACGGCGCGGGTGGAGCTGTCGAACAGGACGGCGGTGACGTAGGCGTCGAAGGTGAAGTCCATCAAGCCGCCGCCGTCGCTTCGAACCCGGCCTTCAGCGCCGCTTCATCGAGGTTGCGGCCGATGAAGACCATGCGGCTGTAGCGTTCCTCGTCCGGCTTCCATTCGCGCTGGAGGTCGCCCTCCAGGATCATGTGCACGGCCTGGAAGACCAGGCGCCTGTCCTCGCCCTTGACGTCGATGATGCCCTTGGCGCGCAGGATGTCGGGGCCCTGCTCGGCCAGCAGGTCGTTCAGCCATTTGGTGATGGCGACGCCGTCGATCGGCTTGTCCAGGCGAAGTGAGACGCCCTTGATGTCGTCGTCGTGGCGGGCGGCGGTGTTGCCGTGGTCGTCGTGGTGATGGTGATCGTGGCCGTGGTCATGATGGTCGTGGCCGTGGTGATCGTGCCCATGATCGTGGTGATCGTGGCCGCAGTGCTCGTCGTGCACATGGCCGTGCTCGCCGTGGGCCGGGTTGAGGAATTCCGGCTCCAGCTCGACGATGCGCTCCAGGTCGAAGCCGCCGCGGCCGAGGATGGCGCTGAGCGGCACGTTGGAGCGGGTGGCCCGGTGGATCGGGGCCAAGGGGTTCATCCGGCGGATGCGGGCCTCGATCATGCGCATGTCTTCGGGCGACACGAGATCGGCCTTGTTGAGCACGATCTGGTCGGCGAAGGCGATCTGCTCGCGCACCACCTTGCTATCCGACAGGCGGAGCAGGATGTGCTTGGCGTCGACCACGGTGGTCACCGAGTCCAGGCGCGCCTTGGCCTTGACGTCGTCGTCGACGAAGAAGGTCTGAGCGACGGGGCCGGGATCGGCCAGGCCGGTGGTCTCGATGATGATGGCGTCGAACTTGCCCTTGCGCTTCATCAGGCCCTGGACGACGCGGATCAGGTCGCCGCGCACCGTGCAGCAGACGCAGCCGTTGTTCATCTCGAACACTTCCTCGTCGGCGCCGACGATCAGGTCGTTGTCGATGCCGATCTCGCCGAACTCGTTGACGATCACGGCGTACTTCTTGCCGTGGTCCTCGGTGAGGATGCGGTTGAGCAGGGTGGTCTTGCCCGCGCCCAGGTAGCCGGTCAGGACGGTGACGGGCGTTTGAGTGGAAACGTCGCTCATTATGTCTTCTTTCTTACGCGCGCAGGCCGTTGGCTGAAGCCCAGAGGCGGACCAAGGTCAAGCCTTAAGAGATGTCGTGGGCTCTCAGATGGGCGCGCATGAGCCAGGTTTGAAGGAGGCCGCCGTTGGTTCCGGCGATGGCGGAGACGCCGAACAGACCCGCGGCGCAGAGAGTCATGACCGCGCCGGGCTCCACCGTCCAGAAGGCGGCCAGCCCAAGGCCGGTCAGGCCCGACACCGCCGACAGCAGCACCGCGCAGACCGCCTGGCCGCCGTAGCCCTTGGCCCAGAAGCGGGCCGCCGCCGCCGGAATGGTCATCAGGGCCACGGTCATCAGGGCTCCAAAGGCGCGGAAGCCGGCCACGAGATTGAGGGCGAGGAGCAGCATCAGCAGCAGGTGGGCCAGGCCGAAGCGGGCGCCGAGGGTGCGCATGAAGACGGGGTCGGCGGCCTCGCCCAGCACGCCGCGCAGGAAGAGGGCCAGGGCGATCAGGGTGGCGCTGGCGGCGGCGCCGGCCAGGATCAGGCCCCCTGCGTCGAGCGCCTCGGAAGAGCCGAACAGCAGGGCCTCAAGCTCGTCCTGCTTGCCGGCCCGGCCCAGCAGCAGAACGCCCAGCGCCAGAGCGGCCAGGTAGAAGATGGCGAAGGCGGCGTCGTCGGGCAGCTTGCCGGTGCGAGCCAGAAGGCTCGACAGGCCCGCCACGATCAGGCCGGCGGTGAGGGCGCCGACCGTGAGAGCGACCGGGTCGCGCCCGGCCACTAAGAAGGCCACGGCCACGCCGGGCAGGATGCCGTGAGACAGGGCGTCGCCCATCAGGGAGAGCCGCCGCGCGATCATCAGCACGCCCAGCGGCGCGCCGCCGAAGGCGAGGGCCACGGCGCCGGCGGCGGCGGCCTTGAGCGCCATCACGGTCATGACGTCGGGGGGCGCCATCAAGCGGGCTCCAGGGGGCGGGGCGGCGGCTTGACGGTGGCGGTGTCGCTGGAGGCGGTCCAGCTTTCGGCCAGACGGCGGGCGCGGGTCAGCTGCTCGGAAGAGACGGCCTGATCGGTCGGGCCCCAGGCGACGGCTTCGCGGGCCAGGACCAGGGTCTGGGGGCAGAGGCGGCGCACGACGTCGAGGTCGTGCAGCACGGCGATGACGGTGCGGCCCTGCTGCGGCCAATGGGCCATGACCTGGGCCAGGTCCTCGGCGGCGCGGGCGTCGATGCCGTTGAAGGGTTCGTCCAGCAGGACCAGCTTGGCGTCCTGAGCCATGACCCGGGCGAACAGGGCGCGCTGCAGTTGTCCGCCGGAGACCGAGCCGATCGGGCGCCTCTCCAGCCCCTCCAGCCCGACCTCGGCCATCAGATCGGAGATGCGGCGGCGGTCCTCTGCGCGGAAGCCGGAGAAAAGGCCGCGCCGGCCCATCAGGCCGAAGCCGACCAGATCGCCAAGGGAGAGGGGGAATTTCAGGTCCAGACCGTGGGCCTGGGGCAGGTAGGCGATCTCGGCCGGACGCACCCCGCCGCGGTCGATGGCGCCGGCCAGGGGCTTGGAATGGCCGGCCAGGGCCTTCAGCAGGGTCGACTTGCCCGAACCGTTGGGGCCGACAACGGCGGTCAGGGAGGCCGGAGCGAAGACGCCGCTCAGCCGCTGCACCGCCGGATGGCGGTCATAGCCGAGGCTGAGATTGCTGAGGGTCAGGGCGGCCATGCTGAGGTCACATCAGGGCCATGCCGATCACGGCCCAGACCACGGCGCAGGCCATGAGCGCCAGCATCAGCCGGGCGCCCGCGCTCATCTGAAGCAGAGAGGTGCGCGTCGTGGAGGGGGTGGTCGGTCGCATCGTCATTGTTCGGCTTTATATTGTTATAGTATAACGCACCAGCGCGTTCGATCCCTCAGGGGGGCCGACCAGGGCCAGTCCGCGTTGACTCGGAAGCTTCCATGAGTATATTCCCGCCCTCTCGCCCGCCGGCCCTCCTGCGGGCGCATCCTTTTTTGTGGCGACTGCCGCGCGGTTTATCCAAGCCGTTGGCCCGCCAGACTTTTTGAGGCTGAAGTCCGATGTACGCGGTGATCAAGACCGGCGGTAAGCAATACCGGGTTCAGGC
>CAIYVC010000058.1 GCA_903929535.1 uncultured Caulobacteraceae bacterium
AAGGGTGAAAGGGTGGGGTAAGAGCCCACCGCGGACCTGGCGACAGGGACGGCATGGCAAGCCCCGCCTGGAGCAAGACCAAATAGGGACGGCGCGCCTTGGTTCGCGCCAGGGTAGGACCGTTGCCGGTCCGAGCCGTCCGGGTAGGTCGCGAGAACCCTGCAGCAATGCTGGGTCCAGAGGAATGATCGCCTCCTGTTTCGCCTCGGCGCAGCAGGGACAGAACCCGGCTTACAGGCCGTCTGATCCGTCCACCCCGCAAATGGGATGCAATGCCACCGAAGGGGCGAATGCCACCTTATGCTTAACGTTGTTCTCGCAATGTTCTTGCAAAGGTTAACGGCGCCCAGGCTTTGGCGAGTCTAGAGCCCTGCGAAACCTTGGAAACGAGGTTAAGTGTCATTGTATCCCATTCTATCCCATGTTAACCCACTGAGCATGTGCTTCGTCGCGCCGAATGCGTCGATGGAGCCGCCGGGGCGGGGCCGCATGGGGCTGGCCGGGCCCGGGCTGTGGGATAGGGCGGGGCAGGGGTGTTTCTCTCGACGTTCGAGAAGCAGCTGGACAGCAAGCGGCGCATCGTGGTGCCGCAGGAATTCCGCGCCTCCGTCAGCGGCCCCTTCAACGGCATCTTCTGCTTCCCCTCGATCGAGGCCGACTGCATCGAGGGCGGCGCCAAGCCCCTGTTCGACCGTTATCAGGCGCTGATCGAAGAGCTGCCCTTCGGCGATCCCCTGCGCCTGCCGCTCGAGACCGTCGTGTTCGGCGGCATGAACGAGCTGGCCTTCGACACCGCCGGCCGCATCACCCTGCCCGAAGCGCTGTGCGACATGTTCGGCCTCACCGACTGGGTCGCGGTCGTGGGCCTGGGCGACCGGTTCCAGATCTGGGAGCGCGAGGCCTTCCGCGCTCATCGCTCGACCATGCGCCAGCAGGCCCGCGAGGGCTTGGCGGACCTGCGTCAGCAGCAGCGCGCTTCGAAGCTCGGAGGCGCCGCATGACGGCTCCCCACGCCTCGGTCCTGCTGGGTGAGGTGGTCGACTCCCTGAATCTTGCTCCGGGTCGCCTGGTGGTGGACGGGACCTTCGGCGCCGGGGGCTACAGCCGCGCCTTCCTGGACGCCGGGGCCGACGTCATCGCCATCGACCGCGATCCCACCGCCGCCCGTTTCGCCGCCCCGCTCAAGGCCTCACACCCCGATCGCTTCCGTCTCGTGCAGGGCCGCTTTTCCGATCTCGAACAGCATCTGGCCGACTGCGGCCATAGCCACTGCGACGGCGTGGCTCTGGATCTGGGCGTCTCCTCCATGCAACTGGACGAGGCCGAGCGCGGCTTCTCCTTCATGCGCGACGGACCGCTGGACATGCGCATGAGCGCCGATGGCCGCAGCGCCGCCGATATCGTCAACGAGGACGAGCCGGGCGACCTGGCCCGCATCTTCTGGATCTATGGCGAGGAGCGCGCCTCGCGCCGGATCGCCGCCTTCATCGCCCGCCGCCGCGCCGAGCAGCCTTTCACACGAACCCTGGACCTGGCCGAGGTGATCGAGCGGGCCGTGGGCGGACGCAAGGGCGCGCCGACCCATCCGGCGACCCGGGTGTTCCAGGCCCTGCGCATCGCCGTGAACGAGGAACTCGCTGAGCTTGAAGCGGGCCTCGACGCCGCTGAGCGGGCGCTGGGCGAGGGCGGACGGCTGGCGGTGGTGACCTTCCATTCGCTGGAAGACCGCATCGTGAAGGCCTTCTTCACCGAGCGCGCCGGCAAGACCCCGATGGGGTCGCGTCACCTGCCTCAGGTCCAGCAGGGCCCGGCGCCCAGCTTCGAGCTGCTGTTCAAGGGCGTGCTCGCTCCGTCCGACATCGAGACCTTCGAGAACCCCCGCGCCCGTTCGGCCAAGCTGCGCGCCGCCGAACGCACATCCGCTCCCGCCTGGAGACTTGCGGCATGACCGGTCTGTTCAGCGTCATGGGACGGTCCCTGCGGGGCCTGCGTCTGGTGGAAGCCTTCGCGCTGGTGATGCTGCTGGTGATGATCCTCGGCAACTACCTGGCCAAGGCCAGCGCCGGGCGCGAGCGCGGCGACATCACCGCCGTGGAGACCCAGATTGCCGACGAGCAGCGCCGGGTGCGTCTGCTGGACGCCGAGGTCGCCCACCTGGAGCAGCCCGGACGGCTGGAAGTGCTGGCCGCCGCTGCCGGCCTTGGGCCCACCGTGGCCAAGCGCCAGAGCCAGCTGGAGCAGCTGCCCGACATCGCCAACGGAGCTCTGAGCGACGACAAGGGTAAGCACGGCGCCGCCGTGACCCCGGTTTCCGCGCCCCAAACTGCCGCTCCCAAGCCGGTGGTGATCGCCACGGCCCAGACCGCCGCTCCGAAGACTGCCGCCAAGACCGGAGCGCCGCAATGAGCCAGAACGATCTGGCCGACTATCGGATGACCGGCGGCTGGCGCCGCCTTAGCCAGATCGTCTGGGGACTTGAAGACGCGTTCAAGAAGGCCAAGGCCGCCGATCAGGCCGAGGACGACACCCGCACCCGCATGCGTATCTTCGTGCTGCTGGCCCTGTTCGCCACCGGCTTCACCTGCCTGGGCATGGGCGCTGCCAAGAGCGCGCTGTTCTCCAACGCGGGCAAGGGCTCCGGCTACACGACGCCGCTGGGCGCCGCTCGGGCGGACCTGACCGACCGGGACGGGCGTATTCTGGCCGTCGACCTGATCCACTACGGCGTCTACGTCGATCCGCGCGAAATCTGGGACACCGCCGAGACCTTGAGGGTGCTGGGCGCGGCCCTGCCGGCGCTGCAGCCCGGTCGCCTGGACAAGGCGCTGAGCTCCGACCACCGCGAATATCTGATCGGCGGCCTGACCCCCGACGAGAAGGCCAAAATCCAGGACATGGGTCTGCCGGGCGTCAGCTTCGAAGAGGAAGAGCGGCGCGTCTATCCGCTGGGCACGACGGCGGCGCACATCGTCGGCTTCTCCGACAAGAGCGGCACGGGCCTGTCGGGCGCCGAGCTGGCTCTGGACAAGGACATCAAGGCCAATGCCGAGCGTGAGCCGGTGGCCCTGGCGCTGGACCTGCGCGTGCAGGCGGCGCTGGAAGACGAACTGACCAAGGCCGTGGCCAAGTACCGGGCGCTGGGCGGCATTGGCATGGTCATCAACATCAAGACCGGCGAGATCCTGGGCTTCTCCAGCCAGCCGGACTTCGATCTGAACCAGCCTGGCAAGTCGCCTCCCGACCAGATGATGAACCGGGGCGCCGCCTCGGTTTACGAACTGGGCTCGGTGTTCAAGGCCTTCACCCTGGCGGCGGGCCTGGACTCCGGCGTGGTCAATCTCAACACCAGCTTCGACGTGTCCCACCCGATCGAGCTGGGCGGCCATCTGGTGCACGACTTCGACAAGGGGGATTCGACCCTGCAGCTGTGGCAGGTGTTCACCCACTCCTCCAACATCGGCGCGGCCAAGATGGCGCTGATGGCCGGTCCTCAGCGGATGCAGGACTACTTCAAGCGGTTCGGCCTGTTCGCCGCCGCCCCGAGCGAGCTGGCCGAGAGCGCCCGCCCGATCCTGCCGCGCCAGTTCAGCGACCAGACCCTGGCCCAGATCGCCTTTGGTCAGGGCATCGCCGTCAGCCCCCTGGCCCTGGCGACGGGCTACCGCTCGCTGATGGACGGCGGGGTCTACAGCCCCCTGACGATCAAAAAGGTCCCGCCGGGAACCCAGACCCAGGGGCGCCGGGTGATCTCCGAAGAGACCTCGGCCAAGATGCTGCAACTGATGCGGCTTAACGTTACCGACCCCAAGGGCTCGGGCCACAAGGCGGACGTGCCGGGCCTGTTCGTGGGCGGCAAGACCGGCTCGGCGCAGAAGCCGGAGCATGGCCATTACGGCAAGAACAACATCTCGTCCTTCGTCGCGGTCTTCCCCGCCGAGGGGCCGATCAACGCGGACCGCTATCTGGTCCAGATCACCCTGGATTCGCCGCAGCGGACGCCCGACAGCTTCGGCTTCATCACCGGCGGCTGGAACGCGGCGCCGACCGCCGGCCATGTCATCGAACGCATCGCGCCCTTCGTCGGCATCAAGCCGCAGCCGGTTGTGGTCGCTCCCGTCATGACCGTGGCCTCCGCAGGCGGGGACAGCCAGTGAGCGCGCGCCTGTCGGAAATCCTGCGCAAGGATATGGATGTCGACCCGGAAATCCGGGGCGTCACAGCCGACAGCCGTAAGGTCGGACCGGGCTTCCTGTTCGCAGCCCTGCCGGGGTCCAAGATCGATGGGCGCGAGTTCATCCCGACCGCCCTTCAGGCCGGCGCCGCGGCGGTGCTGGCGCCCGACCCCATTCCCGGACTTGCCGTGCCGGTCGCCCATGCTTGGGACGTGCGCCGCGCCTACGCCCTGGCCGCGGGCGCCTTCTATTCGGCCCAGCCGCGCACCTGCGTGGCGGTGACGGGCACCAACGGCAAGACCTCGGTCGCCGCCTTCTGCCGCCAGATCTTCGACCGCCTCGGCCACAAGTCGGCCAGCATGGGCACGCTCGGCGTGGCGCTGAGCCCCCGCGCGGGCGGCGAGCAGCTGACCCCGGCGGGCCTGACCACGCCCGACGCCGCCGACGTCGCGGCCAACCTGGCGGACTTGGCCGAGCGCGGCGTGACCCACCTGGCCATGGAGGCCTCGTCGCACGGCATCGACCAGCGGCGCCTGGACGCGGTGCGCCTGACCGCGGCCGGCTTCCTCAATCTGACCCAGGACCATCTGGACTATCACGGCACCATGGGCGCCTACCGCGCCTCCAAGCTGCGACTGTTCGAGACCCTGCTGCCGCGCGAGGGCACGGCGGTGCTCAACGCCGACTCCGACGCCTATTCCGCCTTCGCCGCCGCCTCGGTCATGGCCGGTCATGCGGTGATGTCGGTGGGCGAGGCGGGCCAGGGTCTGAAACTGATCGAGCGGGTCGCCACCGCCGACGGCCAGCGCCTGACGATCCAGGTGGCGGGCGAGATGTTCTCGACGCTGCTGCCCCTGGCGGGCGCCTTCCAGGCCTCCAACGCCCTGGTAGCGGCGGGTCTGTGCATCGCGGCCAGCGAGGACGTTGGCGAGGTGCTGGCGGCGCTGGAGCATATCCAGGGCGCACCCGGCCGCCTCCAGCGCATCGGCGCAGGACCCCGAGGCGGGGAAGCCTATGTCGACTACGCCCATACGCCGGACGGTCTGGAGACGGTGCTGAAGGCCCTGCGGCCCCACGCCAAGGGTCGGCTGATCGTGGTGTTCGGCGCCGGCGGCGACCGCGACCGCACCAAGCGCCCGCTGATGGGCAAGGCGGCGGCGGACCTGGCCGATCTGGTGATCGTCACCGACGACAATCCGCGCAGCGAAGAGCCGGCCATGATCCGGACCGCCATCCTGGCCGCCGCGCCCGGCGCCGTCGAGATCGGTGATCGCCGCGAAGCCATCACCACGGCGGTGGCGGGGCTGCGTGACGGCGATGTGCTGGTGGTGGCCGGCAAGGGCCATGAGCAGGGCCAGATCGTCGGCGGCGTGACCCATCCCTTCGACGACATTAGTGAGGTCGCTTCGGCCCTTGGGGTGCGGCATGGCTGATCCTGAGCCGCTGTGGACCTCGGCCGAGATCGAGGCGGCGACTGGGGGAAGGCTTCAGGGCGCGCCCTTCGCCGTGCAGGGCGTTTCCATCGACAGCCGCGCGATCGACGCGGGCGACCTGTTCGTGGCCCTGGCGGGCGAGCGCGACGGGAATGATTTCATCGAGGGCGCCTTGGCCAAGGGCGCGGCGGGGGCGCTGGCCTCCAAGTCCGGCGCCGGTTCGCGCGTCGTCATCGGCGACACCCTGGTCGCGCTTGAAACCCTGGGCGCGGCGGCGCGGGATCGGGCTGACGCCAAGCGCGGCGCGGTGACCGGCTCGGTCGGCAAGACCAGCCTGACCCAGGCGATCAAGCTCGGGCTGGAGATGGCCGGTCCGGCCCACGGCTCGGTCAAGAGCTACAACAACCATATCGGCGTGCCCCTGACCCTGGCGCGGATGCCGCGCGCCACACGCCGGGCGATCTTCGAGATCGGCATGAACCACGTCGAGGAGATTCGGCCCCTGGCGCACATGGTGCGTCCGCACGCGGTGGCGGTGTCCACGGTCGGTCCGGTGCATACCGAGAACTTCCCCGACGGCGAGGCCGGGGTGGCGCGGGCCAAGGCGGAGATTTTCGCGGGGCTTCAGCCGGGCGGGGCGGCGGTGCTCAACGCCGACAACCACTGGTTCGATCTGCTGAAGGGCGAGGCCGTCGCCGCCGGGGCCAAGGTCGTGACCTTCGGTTCCGATGACGGATGCGACGCGCGTCTGACCGGTTTCCGCGCCATCGAGGGCGGGGCCGAGGTGTCGGCCAGCCTGCACGGGCGCGCGCTCAGGTTTCCGATCCGCCAGACCGGCGCCCACTGGGGTCTGAACAGCCTGGCAGTGCTGCTGATGCTGGAAGCGCTGGACGTAGACCTCGATACGTCGCTAACGGCGCTTGCGGCCTTCGCCCCCCTGTCCGGACGCGGCGCGGAGCGGACCATCGCGGCGGCGACGGGCCCCTTCGTGCTGATCGACGAGAGCTACAACGCCAATCCGGTGTCGCTGCAGGCGGCGATGAACACACTCGGCGCCCACGCGGCCCAGGGACGCAGGATCGCGGTGCTGACCGACATGCTGGAGCTGGGCCCCGAAGCCGAGCGCTTCCACGCCCAGGGGGCGGACATGGCTGAGCGCGCCGGTATCGATCTGGTGTTCTGCGCCGGTCCTCTGATGAAATTCCTCTGGGACGCCCTTCCTCCGACTCGCCGGGGCGGATACGCCCAGAACGCGGCGGAGCTGGCCCCGCAGGTCGTTCAGGCCGTGGCGGCCGGCGACGTGGTGATGGTCAAGGGCTCCAACGGATCGAAGGCTTCGGCCGTGGCGGCGGCCTTGGCCGCGCTCGATAACGCTGAGCATCCGGGGGGGCGCGGCTGATGTTCTATCTTCTCTACAGCTATTTCGCGACCGGCGACCACTCGGGGATGGTCCACTACATCCCGTTCCTGAACCTGGTCCGCTACCTGACCTTCCGCACCGGCATGGCCCTGATCACGGCGCAGATCGTGATCGGCCTGATGGGCTCGCGCTTCATCAACTGGATGCGCGCCAAGCAGGGCCGGGGGCAGCCGATCCGCAAGGATGGCCCGGAAAGCCATGTGATCGAGAAGGTCGGCACCCCGACCATGGGCGGCTTCATGATCCTGGCGGGTCTGCTGGTGGGCACGCTGCTTTGGGCTGACCTCAGCAATCTCTATGTCTGGGTGGTGCTGTTCGTGACCCTGGGTTTCGGCGTGCTGGGCTTCCTGGACGACTACGCCAAGGTGACCAAGCAGACCTCCGCCGGGGTCTCCAGCCAGATGAAGCTGCTGATCCAGTTCATCATTTCCGGCATCGCCGTGTTCATTCTGATGAAGTTCGCGCCGCACCCGGCGGGCGAGCCGCCGGCCCTGCCGACCTCGGTCGCCTTCCCGGTGTTCAAGAACCTGTTGATCAACCTGGGCCTGTTCTACATCGTGTTCGGGGCCATCACGATCGCCGGCTTCTCCAACGCGGTGAACCTGACCGACGGGCTGGACGGTCTGGCCATCGTGCCGGTGATGATCGCGTCGGGCGCCTTTGGCTTGATCTCCTACGTGGTCGGCAACTTCGTCTTCTCGCAGTACCTGCAGATCCACTTTGTGCCCGGCGTTGGCGAGATGGCGCCGTTCTGCGGGGCCATGATCGGCGCCGGCCTGGGGTTCCTCTGGTACAACGCGCCCCCCGCCAAGATCTTCATGGGCGACACCGGTTCGCTGGCCCTGGGCGGCGCGCTCGGGACCATGGCGGTGGCGGCCAAGCATGAGATCGTGCTGGGCATCGTCGGCGGCCTGTTCGTGGCCGAGGCCCTCTCGGTGATGATCCAGGTCGGCTACTTCAAGGCGACCGGCGGAAAGCGCATCTTCCTGATGGCCCCGATCCACCACCATTTCGAGAAGCTGGGGTGGAAGGAATCCACCGTTGTCATCCGCTTCTGGATCATCTCCTTCGTCCTGGCCCTGGTGGGCCTCGCCACCCTCAAGCTGAGATAGGGGAGGACGCCGCACGTGATCCCCGTCCGTGGTTTCGAAGGCAAGCGCGTCGCGGTGTTCGGCTTGGGCCGGACCGGGCTGACGGCCGCGCGCGCCCTCGCGGCTGGCGGGGCCGAGGCGGTGCTGTGGGACGAGAAGCAGGCTTCGCGCGACGCTGCCGAAGCTGAAGGTTTCGAGGTGCTGGACCTGACGACCGCCGACTGGTCGCAGTTCGCCGCCCTGATGCTGTCGCCTGGCGTGCCCCTGACCCATCCGGAGCCGCACTGGACGGTGAAGATGGCCAAGGCGGCGGGGGTCGAGATCGTCGGCGATATCGAACTGTTCGCCCGCTCGCTCAACGCGGCGCCCGAGCACCGGCGGCCCCGGGTCGTGGCCATCACCGGCACCAACGGCAAGTCCACCACCACCGCCCTGATCGACCACATCTGCCGCTCGGCGGGCAAGGACTCGCGCATCGGCGGCAACATCGGCATCGGCGTGCTCGGTCTTGAGGACATGCACGGCGGCGCGGTCTATGTGCTGGAGGTGTCGTCCTACCAGCTGGATCTGACCTCGAGCCTGAAGCCCGACGTGGCGGTGCTGCTGAACATCTCGCCCGACCATCTGGACCGGCACGGCGGCATGGAAGGCTATGTCGCGGCCAAGCGCCGGGTGCTGCTCAACCAGGGCAAGGGCGACACCGCCGTGATCGGCGTGGACGATCCCT
>CAIYVC010000059.1 GCA_903929535.1 uncultured Caulobacteraceae bacterium
ACCGTCCAGGTCATTCCGCACGTCACCAACGAGATCAAACAGTTCGTCCGCTCGGACGCGGGCGACGCGGACTTCGTGCTGGTGGAGATCGGCGGCACGGTCGGCGACATCGAGGGCCTGCCCTTCTTCGAAGCCATCCGCCAGCTCGGCAACGATCTGCCCCGTAACCACGCCGTCTACGTCCACCTGACCTTGCTGCCGTTCATCAAGACGGCGGGCGAGATGAAGACCAAGCCGACCCAGCACTCGGTCAAGGAGCTGCGCTCCATCGGCATCCAGCCCGACATCCTGCTTTGCCGCTGCGAGCAGCCGATCCCGCCCGAGGAGCGCCGCAAGATCGGCCTGTTCTGCAACGTGCGCGAGACCGCGGTCATCCAGGCGATGGACAGCAGCAACATCTATGGCGTGCCGCTCGACTATCACGAGCAGGGGCTCGACCAGGAGGTGCTGGACGCCTTCGGCATCACCGACGCCCCCGCACCGGACCTGTCCCGCTGGAACCAGATCTCCGACCGCGTCACCAATCCCGACGGCGAAGTCACCATCGCGGTGGTGGGCAAATATACGGTCCTGAAGGATGCTTATAAGTCGCTGATCGAGGCTCTGGCCCACGGCGGGGTGGCCAACAACGTCAAGGTCAACCTCGACTGGGTGGAGTCCGAGACCTTCGAAGGCGAGGACGGCGCGGCGGCGGTGCGGTTGGAGGGGGTCCACGGCATCCTGGTCCCCGGCGGGTTCGGCGAGCGGGGCGCGGAGGGCAAGATTCGCGCGGTCCAGTTCGCCCGCGAGCGCGCCGTGCCCTATTTCGGCATCTGCTTCGGGATGCAGATGGCGGTGATCGAGGCCGCCCGGAACGTGGCGGGCATCAAAAACGCCTCCTCCACCGAATTCGGCGAGACGCCGGACGCCGTGGTTGGCCTGATGACCGAATGGACCAAGGGCAACGAACGCGAAACCCGCCAGGCGGGCGATGATCTCGGCGGCACCATGCGGCTGGGCGCCTATGACGCGGTGCTGGAGCCCGGCAGCCGGGTTCACGACATCTATGGCGGCCCGGAGATATCCGAGCGTCACCGCCACCGCTACGAGGTCAACATCGGCTACCGCAAAGCCATCGAGGGGGCGGGGCTGAAGTTCTCCGGCCTGTCTCCCGACGGTGTCCTGCCCGAGATCGTCGAGCGCGAGGACCATCCCTGGTTCGTCGGCGTGCAGTTCCACCCCGAACTGAAATCGCGGCCCTTCGCCCCGCACCCGCTGTTCCGCAGCTTCATCGCCGCGGCCAAGGAACAGAGCCGGCTGGTCTGATGGCCCTCGACATCCGCGTCTGCTTCCTTGGCGACAGCTACACCCTGGGTACCGGCGACGTGGAGGGTCTTGGCTGGGCCGGGCGGGTCCATGCAGCCGAGCGGGGCAGGGGGATCGACCTTTCCAGCTACAACCTCGGCATCCGCGGCCAGATCGGAGCGGAGATCGCCGAGCGCGCCGCCGCCGAGATTGATGTCCGCATCGCCGAGCGGGGCGACCGCCAGGGTGTGGTGGTGGCCTTCGGCGCCAACGACGTGCGTCTGGAGCGGCCCCTTGAGGAAAGCATCCGCGCCGCCGAGGGCATCCTGCGTTGGGCCGCTTCGCGGCGCTATCAGGCCTTCCTGCTGGGCGTGACGCCTGCCGTGGAGCCCTACATCGACGAAGTCCGCATCCACCTCAGCCGCCGTCTGGCCCAAGCCGCAGGCGATGTCGCGGTGCCCTTCTTCGACACCCGCGCCGCCATTTCCGACTGGTCCGCCTGGCATCGGGAAGCCGTGGAAGGCGACGGTATCCACCCCAACGTCGAAGGCTATCGGCGCGTGGCCGAGGCGTTCGGCGCCTGGAAGCCCTGGCGCGACTGGCTGGAGAGCTAGCGCGTCGGCAATTTCCAAGGCAGGGTCGCCTCAAGAAAACGTCTTGGGGAGCGGCTCATGATCGAGACATCCGAGCGCACGGTCGCCCGTCCGGCGCAGCTGGCCTTTCCGGCGGCCCATTCGCTGCTGGGCCTAGGCGTCGCTCTGCCGGATCTGGCCGAGGCCCAGGGCTTCTACACCGCCTTCGGCCTCGATGTAGAAGGGCAGGGGAGCCGCCTGGCGCTGCGCGGAACCCGCGCCGCCCGCGCCGCGCCGCCCGCCGCTGTCATGACCGAGGGCGCCAAGCGCCTGACCCATCTGACCTTCGGGGCCTACGAAGAGGACATCCCGCGCTTCAAGGCCCATCTGGACGCCCTGGGACTGAAGCGGATGGACGCGCCTAAGGGCATCGACCCGCTGGCCGGCTCGATCTGGGTCGCCGACCCTGACGGCACTGCCGTGCAGATCGCGCCATCGGAAAAGACCACGCCCGAAGCGCGCCGCGAGTCCGTCCCCGCCGCCCCGGACGGCTGGCGCTACTGCCCGACCCGCGCGGTGACCCGCCCGGACCCCTTCCGCCTCGGTCACACCTTCCTGTTCACGTCCGATCTTGAACGCTCGACCCGGTTCTATCGCGAGGTGCTGGGCCTGGGGCAGTCGGACGGCAACGAGTACGTTTCCTTCCTGCACGGCCGGCATGGCAGCGACCATCACATCCTCGGTTTCGGCCAGTCGCACGCCCCGGGCTTCCACCACTTCAGCTTCGAGGTGGAGAACGTCGATCAGATCGGCGTCGGCGGTCAGGCCATGAAGGAGCGCGGCCACGACGGCTGGGGCTTCGGGCGCCACGTCGCCGGCTCCAACTACTTCTGGTATGTCCGCGACCCCTTCGGCGGCTGGATCGAGTACTTCTGCGACATCGACTACATCCCCGCCGGGACCGAAGTTCCCCTCCGCGACCTCGCCCCCGAGGACAGCGTCTATCTGTGGGGCCCGCCCATGCCCGACGACTTCATCGTCAATCCGGCGCCCTGATGACGGCGCCGTTCACCGGCTGGATCGCCTTCTTCGGGACCATCGCGGGCGTCGCCGCTTCTCTGACCGGTCTGGTCATGGTCGCCCTGTCGGTCAACATCCGGCAGATCATCGAGATGTCCCACCTGCCGGCTCGCGCTGCCTCCACGATCGGCGCCCTGGTCCTGATCCTGCTGCTGGCGCTCTGCGCTGAGCTGCCCCAGCCGCTCGCGAGCTTCGCCATCGAGGCTGATGTCGCCGCCGCCCTGGTCTGGGTTTTCCAGCTAGCATCCATCCGCCAGACCCTCATCGCGCATCGCCGGTTGAGCCGCCCAATGCGCGAGCGCCTGTTCCAGGCCATCTCGGGCTATGGTCAGGCCGTGCCTTTGACCCTGGGCGCCGTGCTGCTCAATATCGGCCATCCCACGGGGCTCTATTGGCTGGCTTTCGCGATGTTGGCCTGCCTGACGATTGCGGTGATGAACGCCTGGATTCTGCTGGTGGAAATCCTGCGCTGACAGCCGACCTTGAATCCGGCGGCGCTTTACGGCATACACCCCGGCTCACGTCGGCCGCCACTCGTGCGGCCGCAGTCATTTTCACGCGCCGAGAGACCTCCGATGGCCGTTCCTAAACGCAAAACCTCGCCGTCGCGCCGCAACATGCGCCGCTCGCACCACGCCCTGGCGCCCAACAGCTTCATCGAAGACAAGGACACCGGCGAAATGCGCCGTCCGCACCATGTCGATCTGAAGACCGGCATGTACAAGGGCCGCCAGGTTCTGGACATCAAAGAAGACTGAGACCGGCGCTCAAGCAGGCCGTTAGGCCGGTAGCGCAAAGAGAATTCAGCGCTCAAGCAGGCCGTCAGGCCGGTAGCGCAAAGGGAATCTCTAGGTTGGAATGATAAGGCGCGTGGGCTAAGGCTCGCGCGCTTTTTCGTTTTCAGCCCGAGCAGATTCCCATGACCGAAATCATCGACATCGTCGGCCGCGAAATCCTCGACAGCCGTGGAAATCCCACTGTCGAAGTCGATGTGGTGCTGGAGGATGGCTCGTTCGGCCGCGCGGCGGTGCCCTCGGGCGCCTCGACCGGCGCTCACGAGGCGATGGAGAAGCGCGACGGCGACAAGTCGCGCTACGGCGGCAAGGGCGTGCTGAAGGCCGTCGACGCGGTCAACGGCGAGCTGTTCGACGCTCTGTCGGGCATGGACGCCGAGGACCAGCGCCGTATCGACCGGACCATGATGGAGCTGGACGGCACGGCTAACAAAAGCCGCCTGGGCGCTAACGCCATCCTCGGCGTGTCGCTGGCTGTGGCCCGCGCGGCGGCCGAATCGGCGTCGCTGCCCCTCTACAAATACGTGGGCGGGGTCTCCAGCCGCATCCTGCCGGTGCCGATGATGAACATCATCAACGGCGGGGCCCACGCCGACAATCCGATCGACATCCAGGAATTCATGATCCTGCCGACCGGCGCGGAGACCTTCGCCGAGGCCCTGCGCATGGGCGCGGAGATCTTCCACAACCTGAAATCGGGCCTGAAGGCCGCCGGCCACAACACCAATGTCGGCGACGAGGGCGGCTTCGCCCCCAACCTGGCCTCCGCCGAGGCGGCGCTGGAGTTCATCGTCAAGGCGGGCGAGGGCGCGGGCTACAAGTCGGGCAAGGACTTCGTGCTGGGCCTCGACGTCGCCTCCACCGAGTTCTTCAAGGGCGGCAAATACGTGCTGGAAGGGGAGGGCAAGACCCTCGATCAGGGCGGCATGGTCGACTACCTGGCCGGGCTGGTCGCCAAATTCCCCATCGTCTCCATCGAAGACGGCATGGCCGAGGATGATTTCGAAGGTTGGAAGCTGCTGACACAGACGCTAGGCGGCAAGGTCCAACTCGTCGGCGACGATCTCTTCGTCACCAACCCCGCGCGCCTGCAGGACGGCATCAAGGCGGGCCTGGCCAACTCCATCCTGATCAAGGTCAACCAGATCGGCACCCTGTCGGAGACCCTGGACGCCGTCGATATGGCTCACCGCGCCGGCTACACGGCGGTGATGTCGCACCGTTCCGGCGAAACCGAGGATTCGACCATCGCCGATCTGGCGGTGGCCACCAACTGCGGGCAGATCAAGACCGGCTCCCTGGCCCGCTCAGACCGGCTGGCCAAGTACAATCAGCTGCTGCGCATCGAGCAGGAGCTGGACGATCAGGCCATCTATCCCGGCCGGGCCGCGCTGAAGGGGCGCTAGATAAGGGCGCCGCCCATCTGGGCTGAACGGCGCAAGCTGTCGCCGGCGCTTTTTGACGGTCTTGCTCAAATATGCGGCAAACCGTCGGTTAACCATGAGCGGACGATATTGAGCCGGTGAGTCGCCACATCGGAGTCCCCCCGTCTTGTTCGCCCGCTTCAGACCTTTCCTGCCCGCCGCGGTCCTGGCCTCGCTGATCTTCTATTTTGGATTTCAGGCGCTTACGGGTGATCGGGGCCTCTTGTCCCTGTCCCAGCGCAACGAGACTCTGGCGGCCAAGAAGGGCGAGCTGGCCCGCCTGCAGGCCCAGCGCCGAGACCTCGAAGCCCGTGCCAAGTTGATGCGCGACGGTGACCTTTCCCGCGATCTTGTCGAGGAACGGGCGAGATACCTGCTAGGCTTCTCCGATCCGAGGGATTATGTCATCCACACGAGACCATGACCCATTAAAGTCAGGGTTGTGCGTGAGTTGGGATGGAGACCTCGATGGCGCGTGCGCGCAAAACCGGGACGGCTGCGGCCAAGTCCGCGCCTCCGGGCAATAACGACCAGTGGCTCAAATACTATCGCTCGATGCTGCTCATCCGCCGCTTTGAAGAGCGCGCCGGGCAGCTTTACGGGATGGGACTGATCGGGGGCTTCTGCCACCTGTACATCGGTCAGGAAGCGATCGCCGTCGGCATGGAAGCCGTCAAACGCGATGGCGACGAGATCATCACCGGCTACCGCGACCACGGCCACATGCTGGCCGCCGGCATGGATCCCAAGGAAGTCATGGCCGAGCTGACGGGCCGCAGCGGCGGTTCGTCCAAGGGCAAGGGCGGCTCGATGCACATGTTCTCGGTGCCGACCGGCTTCTACGGCGGCCACGGCATCGTCGGCGCTCAGGTATCGCTCGGCACCGGCCTCGGCTTCGCCAACCAGTACCGTGGCAACAAGAACGTCTCCTACACCTACTTCGGCGACGGCGCGGCCAACCAGGGCCAGGTCTATGAAGTGTTCAACATGGCCGAGCTGTGGAAGCTGCCGGTCATCTATGTGATCGAGAACAACCAGTACGCCATGGGCACTTCGGTCAGCCGCTCGTCGGCGGAGACCCAGCTCTACAAGCGCGGCGCCTCGTTCCGGATTCCGGGCGAGGAAGTGGATGGCATGGAC
>CAIYVC010000060.1 GCA_903929535.1 uncultured Caulobacteraceae bacterium
AAGTCCAAGGTTTCCGATTTCGGCCTGCAGCTGCGCGCCAAGCAGAAGCTGAAGGGCTACTACGGCAACCTGACCGAGAAGCAATTCCGCCGCACCTATGACGAGGCCGCGCGCCGCAAGGGCAACACCTCGGAAAACCTGATCTCGCTGTTGGAAGCGCGCCTGGATGCGATCGTCTATCGCGCCAAGTTCGTGCCGACCCCGTTCGCGGCGCGTCAATTCGTCAACCACGGCCACGTGCTGGTCAACGGCAAGCGCGTCAACATCGCGTCCTACCGCTGCAGCGCCGGCGACGTGATCGAGGTGCGTGAGCGTTCACGCAACATGGCCCTGGTGCTGGAAGCCCTGCAGTCGTCCGAGCGCGAAACGCCGGACTATCTGGAAGTGGACACCAAGCACCAGTCCGCCAAGTTCATCCGCGCCCCGGAGCTGGCCGAAGTGCCGTACCCGGTGAAGATGGAACCGAACCTGGTCGTCGAATTCTACGCGTCTTAATCGCAG
The DNA here is from genome assembly GCA_903929535.1 of uncultured Caulobacteraceae bacterium. GTDB lineage: Bacteria > Pseudomonadota > Alphaproteobacteria > Caulobacterales > Caulobacteraceae > BOG-938. Next base: position 502 of record CAIYVC010000060.1, read on the forward strand.
CCTGAATTCGAGCTATTGCGGAAGGGCCCGGGCAACCGGGCCCTTTTTCGTTGGGCGCTTGGAGGAGATTACGGTTGCGGGTCTGGCTGGTCGTTCTCGGAGCGTTGCTGTGCGCAGCCTTCACGGTGCCCGACATCGAGCCGATCTACGGCGTTGTCGTCGGCAAGGCCGGCGTGACCGTCAGGCTGGCCTCAAACGGCTGCACCAAGAAGTCCGATCTGACTGTGGCGGTGAGCAAGAGCTCTGCGCGGCCTCTGGTGCTGATCGCGCGCAAGCATCCCGATACGTGCAAATCGTTCGCCGCTGGACGGGCCGAGGTCGTCTACAGCTTCGCTGAATTGGGCATCGAACTCGGTCAGGCCTTCAGCCTGGCCAATCCGCTGGTCAGCGATCCGTCGCCCGCGCCCTAGGCCGCCGGCAGCAGGCCCTGTTCGTCCAGAAAGGTCTTCAGCTCACCCGCCGCGTACATTTCCTTGAGGATGTCGCAGCCGCCGACGAACTCGCCCTTCACATAGAGCTGGGGGATGGTCGGCCAGTTGGAGAAGCTCTTGATGCCGTCGCGCAGGCCCGGATCCTGCAGGACGTTGACCGCCACATAGTCCACGTCGACCTGGTTCAGGATCGAGACCACGGTGGCGGAGAAGCCGCACTGGGGCTGCTCGGGCACGCCCTTCATGAACAGGACCACCGGATATTCGGCGACGGTCTTGGCGATGAAGTCGTGGGCGGGGTCAGCTTGCGTGGCGGCTTCGGTCACGGCGGGTATCCTTGAATCTGAAGCCTCTCAGCTAGGGAGGCGAGGGCCCTTGGTCAAGGCAGCATGCCCTTACGGGACAGATGTTTCCAGGGCCAGCGCATGTAGCACCCCACCCATCTTGCCGCCGAGCGCCGCATAGACCAGCTGGTGCTGGCGTACGCGGGGCAGGCCGGCGAAGGCGCTGGACACGATCCGGGCGCGCCAGTGGTCGCCGTCGCCGGCGGTGTCCTCAAGCTCGATGGTCGCGTCTGGGAAGCCGGCCCGGAGATCCGCATAGAGGGCGTCGTAGGTCATCGCCATCAGACTTGTCCGTTCATGAACGCCGGCATCCAGCCTTCGTGCGCCTGGCGCAGGTCATCGAGACCCACGCTGAGCACACCCTCGACCACGATGGCGTCGCCGCCGGCCTGGCCGAGGTCCGAGACGATCACGCCCGCCAGACCCGCGTCATGGGCGATCTGGGCCACCGCGCTTGCGGGGACCGCCAGCAGATAGCGGGCCTGATCTTCGCCGAACAGTTCGGCATGGATGGCAAGGCCGGAGTCCAGAGTCAGGCTGATGCCGACGCCTGACGCCAGGGCCATTTCCGCCACGCCCGCGATCAGGCCGCCGTCCGACAGGTCGTGGACCTGGGTCACGCGCCCGGCGCGGATCAGCCCGCGCACGAAGTCGCCGTTCTTCTTTTCCAATGCGAGGTCCACCGGCGGCGGCGCGCCCTCTTCGCGGCCGAGCAGTTCACGCAGATAGAGGCTTGAGCCCAGCGCCCCCCGGCTCTCGCCCACCAGCAGGATGCGGTCGCCCGCCTTGACCCCGCCGAAGCCCGCACGATGGGCGTAGTCGGTCAGCAGGCCCACCGCCCCGACCGTCGGGGTCGGCGGAATAGCGACGCCGTTGGTCTCGTTGTAGAGCGACACGTTGCCCGACACGACGGGGAAGTCGAGCGCGCGGCAGGCCTCCGCCATGCCCTCGATGGCGCCGACGATCTGGCCCATGATCTCGGGCCGCTCGGGATTGCCGAAGTTCAGGTTGTCGGTGATGGCGATCGGGTCCGCGCCCACCGCCGTCAGGTTGCGCCAGGCTTCCGCCACCACCTGCTTGCCGCCCTCGTAGGGGTCGGCGAACACATAGCGCGGGGTGCAGTCGGAGGTGACCGCCAGCGCCTTCCTGGAGTCGTGCACCCGCACGATGCCGGCGTCCGCCGCCGTGGCGCTGTCGGCCAGGGTGTCGGCCATCACGTGGCGGTCGTATTGCTCCCACAGCCACCGCTTGGAGGCCATGTCGGGGCAGGCCATCAGGGTCTTCAGCGCCGCGCCGTAGTCGGCGGGTGCAGGGACGTCGCTGGGCTGCAGATGCTTGGCGGCGGGTGTCTTGACGTGCGGCCGGTCGTACAGGGGCGCGTCGTCGAACAGGGGCGCCAGCGGCACGTCGCAGACGATCTCGCCCTTGTGTTTCAGCACCATGCGCCCGGTGTCGGTGGTCCAGCCGATGGTGGCCGCGTCCAGGCCCCACTTCTTGAAGATGCGCTCGCCGTCGTGCTCGCGGCCGGGCTTGAGGATGGCCAGCATCCGCTCCTGGCTTTCCGACAGCATCATCTCATAGGCGCTCATGCCCTCTTCGCGCTGGGGCACCATGTCCAGGTTCAGCTCGATGCCGACCCCGCCCTTGCCGGCCATCTCGACCGTGGAGGAGGTCAGGCCCGCCGCGCCCATGTCCTGGATCGCCGCCACGGCGCCGGAGGCCATCAGCTCCAGCGTCGCCTCGATCAGCAGCTTCTCGGCGAAGGGGTCGCCGACCTGCACGGTGGGGCGCTTCTCGTCGCTATCCTCGTCGAACTCGGCGGAGGCCATGGTCGCGCCGTGGATGCCGTCGCGCCCGGTCTTGGAGCCGAAATAGACCACCGGCAGGCCGCTGGACGGGGCGGCGGAGTAGAAGATCTTGTCGGCGTCGGCCAGGCCCACGCACATGGCGTTGACCAGGATGTTGCCGTTGTAGCCGGGGTGGAAGTTGGTCTCGCCGGCCACGGTGGGCACGCCGACGCAGTTGCCGTAGCCGCCGATGCCGGCGACCACGCCCTCGACCAGTCGCCGGGTCTTGGCGTGATCGGGCGAGCCGAAGCGCAGGGCGTTGAGCA
>CAIYVC010000061.1 GCA_903929535.1 uncultured Caulobacteraceae bacterium
CCGGCATGACCATCGGCTATTTCAGCCAGGATGTCGGCGAGATGTCGGGCCAGAGCGCGGTCGCAGCGGTGATGGATGGCGTCGGTCCCGTCAGCGCCCTGGCCTCTGAGATGGCCACGCTCGAGGCGGCCATGGTCGATCCGGACCAGGCGGGCGAGCTGGAAGCCATCATCGAACGCTATGGCGACGTGCAGGCGCGCTTCGAGGAGCTGGACGGCTATGCGCTGGATGCGCGGGCGCGCGAGGTCCTGGCCGGGCTGAGCTTCAGCCAGGAGCGCATGGACGGCGATGTCGGCCTCTTGTCCGGCGGCTGGAAGATGCGCGTGGCCCTGGCCCGTATCCTGCTGATGCGGCCCGACGGCATGCTGCTGGACGAACCCAGCAACCACCTCGACTTGGAAAGCCTGATCTGGCTGGAGGCCTTCCTCAAGAATTACGACGGCGCCCTGCTGATGACCTCCCACGACCGCGCCTTCATGAACCGCATCATCGGCAAGGTGGTGGAGATCGACGCCGGCCAGCTGATCACCTATTCGGGCGACCTGGACTTCTACGACCAGCAGCGCGCGCTCAGCGAAACCCAGCGCCAGGCGCAATACGAGCGCCAGCAGGCCATGCTGGCCAAGGAAATCAACTTCATCGAGAAGTTCAAGGCGCGCGCCTCGCACGCCGCCCAGGTCCAGAGCCGGGTCAAGAAGCTGGACAAGATCGAACGCGTCGAGGCCCCGCGCCGCCGCCAGTCGGTCCAGTTCGAGTTCAGGAGCCCCCCGCGCTCGGGCGACGACGTGATCAGCCTGCGCGGCGTGCACAAGGGCTACGGCGCCCAGCCGATCTACCAGGACCTGGATTTCCTGGTGCGCCGCAAGGAACGCTGGTGCGTGCTGGGGGCCAACGGCGCCGGCAAGTCGACGCTGCTGAAACTGGTGGCCGGCGACACCAAGCCCGACCAGGGCGCGGTCAACATCGGCGCCAGCGTCCGCATGGGCTATTTCGCCCAGCATTCCATGGACCTGCTGGACGGCGAAGAAACCATCTTCGAATCCCTGGAGGGCTCCTTCCCCCAGGCGGGCCAGGGCGCGCTGCGCACCCTGGCGGGCTGCTTCGGCTTCTCCGGCGATGATGTCGAAAAGCCCTGCCGGGTCCTCTCCGGCGGCGAGAAGGCGCGCCTGGTCATGGCCAAGATGCTGTTCGATCCGCCCAATCTGCTGGTGCTCGACGAGCCGACCAACCACCTCGACATGGTCACCAAGCAGATGCTGGTCGAGGCCCTGGCGGACTTCGAGGGCACCATGCTGTTCGTCTCCCACGACCGCCATTTCCTGTCGGCCCTGTCCAACCGCGTGCTGGAACTGACGCCGGAAGGCATCCACCAATACGGCGGCGGCTACACCGAATACGTCGCCCGCACCGGTCAGGAAGCCCCGGGGCTGCACCCGTGAGGGTAGGGGGTGTTGGCTATTCAGCCCGCCAGCAGCGCCAAGCCGGGGCATGGCAAATCCAGACTGGACCACTAGGAATTTTTGGGCGGGACTTCAGGAAAGTTCGTTCCAATGGCATCCAAGGAAGCCCTATGCTGCTGCCTACTGCCTGCAATGGGGACGGGATATGGGGCTTCAAAGGCGCACTTTCCTTCAGACCCTGGGGGCTCTCGGCATGGCCGGCGCCGCCAAAGCGCAAACCGTCACCCTTCCCTTCGGTAATGGCGAGCGGCCCCTGGTCGCCTATCCGCAGAAGCGCCCGCTGCTGCGCCTGACCACCCGCCCGCCTCAGCTGGAGACTCCGTTTTCAGCCTTTGACGAAGGGGTCCTGACGCCGAACAACGCCTTCTTTGTCCGCTACCACCTGGCCGACGCCCCGCCGGAGGGTCTTGATCCTGCGACGTTCCGGCTATCGGTATCCGGAGCCGTCGATAAGCCGCTGACGCTCTCCCTGACCGATCTCAAGGCCTTGCCGGTCACCGAGCTGGTGGCCGTCAACCAGTGCTCGGGCAATGGCCGGGGCTTCTTCGAACCCCGCGTGGGCGGCGGTCAGGCCGGCAATGGACTGATGGGCAATGCGCGCTGGCGCGGCGTGAAGCTGGCGGACGTCCTGGCCAAGGCCGGCGTCCACAAGTCCGCCGTCCAGGTGAAGTTCGACGGCATGGACGGCCCGGTGATCCCCGACACGCCCGACTTCGCCAAGGCGCTCGATGTCGCGCACGCGCTGGACGGGGACGTCATGCTGGCCTGGGGCATGAACGGCGCCGATCTGCCCATCCTCAACGGCTACCCTCTGCGGCTGGTGGTCCCCGGCTGGTACGGCACCTATTGGATCAAGCATCTGAACCAGATCACCGTGCTGGACAGCCCGCTCGACAACTTCTGGATGACCAGCGCCTACCGCGTGCCCGACAACGACTGCGAGTGCGTCGCGCCGGGCGCTCCCGCCCCGGTGACCCGGCCCATCAGCCGGTTGAATGCCCGCAGTTTCATCACCAGTCTGGCGGATCAGGCCAAGGTCGCCGCCGGGCGCAAGCTCACCATCAAGGGCATCGCCTTCGATGGCGGTTCCGGCATCGCCCAGGTCGAGATTTCCGCCGACGGCGGCGAAAGCTGGAGCAAGGCGGCGCTGGGCGCGGATCTGGGACGCTATTCCTTCCGCCCATGGACCGCCGCCCTGACCCTGGAAAAGGGCCGTCACCGCCTGATGGCGCGCGCCACTTCCCGATCCGGCGAAGTGCAGCCGATGACCCCGCGCTGGAACCCGTCCGGCTATATGCGCAACGTGGTCGAAGTCGTGAATGTGGAGGCGGCCTGATGCGCGCCCTGCCGCTCGCCCTCCTGGCCCTCGCCGTGTCGACTCCCGTGTTCGCCGCTGCGATCGCCTATTCGCCGCCCGAAGAGACCGCCAAACTCAACCCCGGCCCGGGGTTCGAGACCGCTCAGGCCGACTGCATGGTCTGCCATTCGGTCGACTACATCAGCACCCAGCCGCGATCCTTCGCCGACCCGCGCGCCTATTGGACAGCCGAAGTGGTCAAGATGAGGAAGGCCTACGGCGCGCCGATCCCAGAAGCCGACACCCAGGCGCTGGTGGACTATCTGGTCTCCGTCTACGGGAAATAGGACGCCGTTTCGCGCCGCCCTTCGGCCTTCAGGTCGATGTCCGCGTATTCCGCCCCGTCCTCGCCGTCCTTGCGCGTCATGAAAAGGTGCAGAACGTCGCATCCGCCGCACCAAAATCGGAGCGATATCGAGGCGGGAAAAAGTCAAACCACACAGACTACACGCGGTTTGAATAAAGCCCTGACGTAAACCTGGACGCCCATCACCACACCGAAATCTAGTCCGAACGAGAAACGCTCTGCCGAAATATATCCAGAGGGCGGTTGAGCATTACGCATAAACATCGCGCTATTCATCGGGAAGAGGCGCATGGCTCTCTGTTGGCGCGTTGCGGCAAGCGCTTTTGCAGCCACGGCCGGCCTGGGAATTCGACGATGACAAAAGCTAGGCCTCCATCCGTCGTCTTGGTTGTCGAAGATGAGCTGATGCTGCGGATGCGCGCCGTGGACATCGTTGAAGATGCGGGGTTCGTGCCGATAGAAGCCGTCAACGCCGACGAGGCCATCAAGGTCCTGGAGTCCCGCGATGACATAGCCGTCTTGTTCACCGACATTCAAATGCCGGGAACCATGGACGGGTTGAGGCTCGCCCACCTCGTCCACACCCGCTGGCCTCATATCAAAATCATTCTGGTGTCCGGGCAGATCGCGGTCTCCGAGGCTGACAAGCCGGACGACAGCAAATTTTTCCCCAAGCCCCTCGAAATCCAGCAGATGGTTTTGGAGCTGCAGGAAATGGTCGGTAAGGGCACGCTGAAGGTGTTGCCGACGCTTTCCGCCGAGAACGGCTCCTTGACCAAGGAAAACAAGGAACTTCGCTATCAGCTTCAGCAGGCCGGAGCCCACGCCAAGGCCCTGCTCCTGAAGACGGTTCTTGATACCGAAAAGCAGCAGCTGATCATCGATGAGAACCAGCCGTTTCAGGACGCCCTGACGACCGAAAACGACAGCCTCAAGCTGGCCTTGGAACAGGCCGGCATCGACGCCAGCGCCCTATTGGTCCAGGCGGGCATCGAGGCCGAGGAACGCAACGCGGCCGGCAAACTTCAGGACCTTATTCACGCCGAGCTGCACCATCGGATCAAGAACATGCTCGCGACCGTGGGAGCGATCACCGATCAAAGCCTGCGGACGGCGACCAGCATGAGCCATGCGAGGGCCGCCATTGACGGGCGCCTGGCGGCATTGGGGCGCGCCCACGACCTTCTCACGCGCGCCAGCTGGGAAAATGCGACCATCGACAGCACCGTGCGCAGCGCCGTCGAACCCTTTGACCAGGGTGGCGGCCGCTTCATCATTTCCGGCGAAGATATCCGGATCACGTCCAGTTCCGTCATCGCCTTCGCGATGACCCTGAACGAGCTCTGCACCAACACGACGAAGTTCGGCGCCCTGTCTCTGCCCGCGGGACAGGTTCATCTCGGCTGGCATGTTGAAGACGCGCGCCTGCGGCTCGAATGGGCGGAGTCCGGCGGTCCCCCCGTGGTCCAACCGACGCGCAAGAGTTTCGGAACCCGAATGATCACGGCGATGGGTCAACAGCTCAAGGGTCACGTCGAGCTCGACTACAGGCCGGGCGGGTTTGTCTATAAGCTGGACGTTCCCATAGCGTCGCTCACCGCCAAGTGACGCCGGTTATGGGCGGGTGGTGGCGTTTCGCTTTCCGGGCTTGGCGATAGCCTAACCCCCTCCACACCGCTCATCCCGGCGCATGCCGGGACCCAGATCATATGGAGCGACCGTCGGCTAAGGGTGGGAAGCGGACCTTGAGGGCGAAACCGCTTTCAGACATCCTATGGCCGAGCTTGAAGAGGGAAAACGCTCCATTGGTGCCCCCTAAGTCATGGCGCGAAATAGAGAACGAGAAGAGCCGCCAGATCATATCGGCACAGCTTCACCGATATGACCCCATCTTTCTTTTGGTTGCGCTGTGTGTGGGACCCGCCCTTGGTCTTGCTCGGAGCAGTATTGCCGCCGTTGCTGAGAAAGGGGCCTGTCCTTCGGGTGCCATAGACTGCTGGAGTTATGGCCAACTCAGCTATGCCGTCCCACTGTTCTCATTGTCGTTAATACCGATTGTTGGCATTTGGCTTTTGGCACTCCCCTCGCAGGTCAGGACGTTGTTCAACGTCCTTTATGTGCTGGCGCCCTTAGCCACCGCGCTCGCAATCTTCGCGGTTATCCGTGATACGTCCAATGTCGCCGCTATAGTTCCCGCCGGTTTCCAAATTCGGCCTGCTGGAGCCATAGAGCCCATCTCGTACGCATGGCCCGACATAAAAAATATTCAAGGCGTCTGCTCTGCAGGCAAGGGCGGCAGGCACGTGAATATGTACTTCGCGATGCGAGATGGACGGACGATCACCTACGCTTATGAAAAGTGGTACTCAGTTGTGATCTCAAATCCCTCGATCGTCGGTGGGTTGGCCAGGGTGCCTTACTCAATCAACGACATGTCTCTATGTCGTGACTGGTACAACCTGTTGCCCCTGCAAAGGCCCGTCTAGCCACGACCTAAAGCAGCCCTTCCCAACGTCCGACTTGGGTCGATAGCCGACCTTGGCCGGGGGCATGCGGCACACCGGACGCAGCGCGCAGGGCCTGGATCCGTGATCCAAATTTTTTTTGGGGCGGGCTCTTGAAGGCCTCACCGCGCTTTCTAAATCATCGATCGCCAGGCCCCAAAAGGCCGTGGTGGGGGGCCTCGGTTCCCGGGCCTTCCTCGGACCCACTTGCTCATTTGAGGAGATGGAAATGAGAATTGATGACGATGTGTCGGCGCTGGGCCGGTCCGTTGGCGTCGATCGGTCAAGTTCTGAAAAGCCCGCCATGGGCAGAAAATATGGATGGGCGCTGATGTGTGGCGCGATCCTTTTGGCGCCGGTTGCAGCATCGCCCGCCGGCGCCCAACCCGCCTTCGCTTCGACCCTGCGGCTTGCCCCTAACGTGCAGCCCGCCAACGACCTCGTTCCGCCGAAGACGAAATACGTGGTCGCCAACGAAGCCCAGATCTACCGCACTCCCGTCTACAATCCGGACCAAGCGACCGGCGAGGTTGTCCGGCGAGGCGAGCGTCCCGAAGTTCTTGGCGAGGCCAACGGCGGAAATTCCCTGCTGATTGGTCGCAACGGCCAGGGCGTCGGCTATGTGTCCCGCGGGCTGATGTGCCCAGCGGACCTCTGCCCAGACATTCGAAGCTAACGGCGGGCGACCGGCGGCTTGGTTTGCCCAACAGACCGAGCCGCCAACGCCGCCGTCGACTTCGCCGGCTCTCGAAAAGCTTCGCAAACCGACAGGGCCATCGCTCAGGCGTCCCGCTGACAGCACCGTGGGCGCACGCGTCACGATCGCCAATGGCCTTTCAAGTCTTGGAGACCATCATGAACCGTTCCCGTATCATCATTCCCGTCGCCGCCCTGGTGATTGCCGGCGTCTCCGTCGCCGCGGGCGCCCAAGGGACATTTCAGAATTTGGTGCTGCATCGAAACGCCAGTGGGACATCGCAAGCCTCTTCCCAACAGGACGCCGTTATAGCCAACGCGGCGCTGCGGGCCGTATCCAGTCACCAGGCAGATACGCTGGGCATGATCGCGCCGCAGAACGCCCCGGCTTATGCGCCCATCTATCCCGAAGGCCTGATCCTGGAAGAGAGGCTGGCCGATAATAATCCCAATGGCGGGACCGTTTCCTATGACGCCGCAGCCCCGGTCGGGGTGGTGTTGAACTTCTACAAGGAGGCCGCCGAACAAGCTCATCTCCCGGTTCGGGCCGCCACCTTGTCAGCGGACGGCGGCCTCCTGGTGGCTGGCGACGGACAACACCAAGTCACCGCCAAACTCACCAAGCAGTTCGCCAATGCGACCGTGGTGGACCTCACCTACGGTTAGGCCGCTTAACATCATCGGACGGCGGTCAGTCCGCCAGAACGCCGCCGTCCGCCAGCGATTTCGGGTAGAGCCCGGATGAGCGGTAGGGAAGACTAGCCTACCGCTTGCGCCCCGGCAGCTCATACGGCGTGCCGTCCTTGTGCGTGTACTGGCGGCTGTGCGCCTCGGCCTTCAGGTCGATGTCCGGGTATTCCGCCCCATCCTCGCCCGGCTTGCGCGAGCCCATCTCCAGCAGCACCGCCTCTGTATCCGAGCGGTTCTGGATGTGATGGCCGTCCTGGTCGCCCGCCTTGAACCCCGCGCAGTCGCCCGCCCGCAGGATTTCCTCGCCGGCGTCGGTGACCAGCACCACCTCGCCTTCCACGATCCAGACGAACTCGTCCTCGGCGGTGTGCCAGTGGCGCTGGCTGGTCCATTGGCCGGGCGGCAGCCGCATCAGGTTGACGCCGAACTGGGTCAGGCCGGCCGCGTCGCCCAGCTTCCAGCGCTTGCGGTCGATGCATTGAGCGTCGAACGGCGGCGGATAGGCGGTGCCGAAGCGGGTCGGCGCGGCGGCGATGTCGATCTTCTTGCCCATGCGGGTCTCCTCTTGGCGGCAATTATTTGCAGCAACCGCCGCCGCGCGCTACTCGCGAGGGATGAGCATCGATGTTCTGGACCTCGCGCGAGACCTGATCCGCCGTCCCTCGGTCACCCCGGCGGACGCCGGCGCCATGGATACGCTGCAGCGGGCGCTGGAGGGCATGGGCTTCGTCTGCCGCCCGATGCGCTTCGGCCAGATCGAGAACCTCTACGCCCGGCGCGGGACCGCCGGCCCCAACCTCTGCTTCGCCGGCCACACCGACGTGGTGCCCGCGGGCGACGAGGCGGCCTGGACCTCCGGCCCCTTCGAGGCGGCGGTCGCCGACGGCCTGCTGATCGGGCGCGGCGCGGTGGACATGAAGGGCGCTATCGCGGCCTTCGCGGCGGCGGTGGATGCGGCCGGCCCGCAGTCGGGCTCGATCAGCTTCCTGATCACCGGCGATGAAGAGGGCGTGGCCCACGACGGCACCGCTAAGGTGGTCGCCGCCCTCATGGCCGAGGGCGAGCAGGTCGACCACTGCATCCTCGGCGAGCCCACCTCCGCCGCCCGCTTCGGCGACCAGATCAAGGTCGGCCGGCGCGGCAGCCTCAACGCCCGCATCACCGTGGACGGCAAGCAGGGCCACGTCGCCTATCCGGACAAGGCCGCCAACCCGATCCCGGTGCTGGTGCGCCTGCTGGCGCGGCTCAACGACCATGTGCTCGACGAAGGCTATCCGCGCTTCCCGGCCTCCAACCTGGAAGTCACCACCATCGACGTGGGCAACCCCACCACCAACGTCATCCCGGCGCGGGCCACCGCGCGCCTGAACATCCGCTTCAACCCGCACCACACCACCGACAGCCTCACCGCCTGGCTGGCGGGGGAATGCGAGGCCGTGGTCCTGGACCAGGGCTTTTCCGGCCAGGTGTCGCTGGACCCCAGCCCCACCGGCAACAGCTTCATCACCGAGCCCGGCGCCTTCGTCGATGTGGTCACCGGCGCCATCGCCGACGTAACAGGCGAAGCGCCGGAGCTGTCCACCACCGGCGGCATCTCGGACGCCCGCTTCATCCGCTCGCTGTGCCCCGTGATCGAGTTCGGCCTGGTGGGCGCCACCATGCACGCGGTCGACGAACAGGTCCCGGTAGAGGAGCTACGGGCCCTGCAGGCGGTCTACGGACGTCTCATCGCGCGATACTTCGCCGCTTTTGCGTGATCTGCGGCTGGACAAGCGCTCCGCATGTGCAATTTTGGCGGCGGCCCAGGAGGCGCCGTCCTGCACCTTCGGCGTCTCCTGGAGTCTCCCTGTATGAGTAAGGACTACGGCTTCCGCGCCAAGCAACGCGCCGGCAAGGGCGTGATCGCGTCGATTGTGGTCGGCGCCGTCGTGGTCGTGGTGGTGGTTGGCGGCATCGTCGTGGCCAACAACAAGAACACCGAAGCCACCTTCCAGGCCTATGCCTTCAAGTACGGCATCGGCGGGCCGCCCTGCCGGGTGGTCAACACTACCGAGCTGGCCGCCGACGGCCCCACCCCCAACCACGTCACTGACTACGGCGGCATGCACCTGATGCGCGCGTTCGGCGATGTGGAATGTAACGAGATCGCGGTTAAGACCGGCCGGCTGAAGCTCTGCCACTTCTCCAGCCCCGGCTCGCTGTCGGCCCAGGCTGGCGGCCAGTCCCTGATCTATCTGCCCGGCCTCGGCCAGCCCGCTTCGGTGGTCATCGATGAGGCGGGCAAGCTCAGCTGCGTCCTCGCGCCCAAGGGCCAGGACTAATAGTCCACGCCCGTCAGGTACAAGCCCTGGGCCGGCGCCACCTGGCCGCAGCGCGTGCGGTCCGCCGCGTCCAGCGCCGCCTTGAGCTGGCCCGCGCTCCAGCGCCCTGACCCCACCTCCACCAGCGAGCCGGTCATCGAGCGCACTTGCCGGTGCAGAAACGACCGGGCGGCGAACTCCAGCACGATCTCCTCGCCCGCCTGGCGCACCAGCGCCAGATCCAGCGTCTTGATCGGCGACTGGGCCTGGCACTGGGCGTCGCGGAAGGTGGTGAAGTCGTGCACGCCCAGCAGCAGCTGCGCCGCCGCGTGCATGGCCTCGCAGTCCAGCGGCTTCTTCACATGCCAGACTCGCCCCTGCTCCAGGGCCGGCGGCGAGCGCCGGTTGAGGATGCGGTAGCTGTAACGCCGGCCTATGGCCGAGAAGCGGGCGTGGAAATCCTCGGCGGCCGCCTCCGCCTCCAGCACCGCGATCGGCTCAGGCGCTAGATGGGCGTTCATCGCGTCCCGCACCGTCTGGGGCCTCAGCTCCCGGTCGATCTCGAAATGCACCACCTGACCCGTGGCGTGGACGCCGGAGTCGGTGCGCCCAGCCGCATTGATGCGGATCGGCATGCCCAGAAAGGCCTCCGCCGCCCGCTCCAGCGAGGCCTGCACCGAGGGCTGTCCGGCCTGCGCCTGGAAGCCGCTATAGGGCCCACCGTCGTATTCGATGAGCAGCCGGTAGCGGGGCATCAGCCGAACCGGGTTCCGGGAGCCACGGCGAACCCGCGCAGGAAGGTCTCGGCGTCCTGCGCCCCCTTGCCCTCGCGCTGCACGGTCAGCAGCCGCACGGCCCCCGAGCCACACGCGATCAGCAGATGGCCGTCCAGCGCCTCACCCGCATCGCCCTCGCCCTCATCCAGCCGCGAGAGCAGCGCCTTGACCCGCACGGGACCCTTCTCGGACGGCGCCTCGAACCAGGCGCCGGGGAACGGCGACAGGCCTCTGATCTTGCGGTCGACCTCTTCGGCCGGCGCGCTCCAGTCGATCCGCGCCTCCGCCGGTTTGATCTTCTTGGCGTAGGTCAGCCCCTCGTCCGATTGAGCCGTAGCCTGCACCCCGCCCCGCTCGATCGCCGCCAGGGCGCGCGGCAGCAGGTGGGCGCCGATGGCCGACAGCCGGTCGTGCATCGTCCCGGCGGTGTCCAGCGGCCCGATCCGCACGGTCTCCGACAAGAGGATCGGCCCCTCGTCCAGCCCCTCGGTCATCCGCATGACCTGGGCGCCGGTGACCGCATCCCCCGCCATCACCGCCCACTGGATCGGCGCGGCCCCCCGCCAGCGCGGCAGCAGCGACGCATGCAGGTTGAACGAGCCCAGGCGCGGCGCGTCCAGCACGGCGGCGGGCAATATCTGGCCGTAGGCGACGACCACGGCGGCATCCAGCTCCAGCGCCTGAAAGGCGGCGATGGTCTCCGGATCGCGCATCGAGGCCGGGGTCCGCACCTCCAAGCCAAGCGACTGCGCGAACGCCTGCACCGGCGAAGGCCGCACCTCCTGGCCCCGCCCGCGCGGCGCGGGGGGCTGGGCGTAGACCGCCGCGATCTCGTGACCGGCGGCCACCAGTTCGGCCAGGGCGGGCACGGCGAAGTCCGGGGTGCCGAGGAAGGCGATGCGCATCCTGGCGGTTTAGCGGGCGGCGGAACGGCGGTCTACGCCAGCCGTTTGTCTGTCAGCCCACATACTGGAGCCCAAAGCCATGCGCGCCGCCCTGATCCTGTCCGCCCTCGCCGCCCTCAGCCTCGCCGCCTGCGACAAGGGCTCCACCGCCGACGATCACCTGAAGGCCGCGGGCGCCGAGGCCAAGGCCGCCGTGTCCGATGTCGGCAAGGCGCTCGACAGCTCCGGCGGCCAGGTCAAGGAAGCGGGCGCCAAGCTCGGTGACGGCATCCGTCAGGCGGGGGCCGAGGCCGCTCCAGCCGTCCGCGCCGCGGGCGACGACCTCAAGGACGCCGCGCACAAGGCCGGCGACGAGATCAAGTCCTCCGCCGAAAAGGCCAAGCGGGACATCAAGGACAAGGGCTAGAGCATGATAGCCAAAAGTGGACGCCGGTTTTGGCGCCCATCATGCTCAGCATCTAAATTCTAGCTGAACGCCCAGTCGTGGATCAGCCAATAGGCGATGGCCAGCTTCGGTGGGCTGCTTAGCCCTTCGATGCGCCCCTCGATCAGCTCGCGCGCCTCGGCCTTCGTCATCCAGCGCACCGCTTCCAGCTCGTTGAAGTCCGGCCGCGCTTCGGTGTCCGCCACCTCGGCGATCAGCCCGATCATCAGGTTGGACGGATAGGGCCACGGCTGGCTGGAGTGGTAGCGCACCCCCGTCACCGTCAGCCCCGCCTCCTCCTTCACCTCACGCGCGCAGGCCTCTTCGATGGACTCGCCGGGCTCCACGAACCCGGCCAGCGCCGAGTAGCGCCCCGCCGCCCACACCGCCTGCCGCCCCACCAGACACTTGTCGCCGATCACCGGCAGCATGATCACGCAGGGGTCCACGCGGGGGAAATGCTGCGCGTCGCAGGCCGGACAGACCCGCTTCCAGCCCCCGTCCACGCTCTTGGACACCTGCCCGCACACCGAGCAGTGCCGATGCCGCCGCCGCCACTCGAACAGGCTCCGCGCCGTCGACAGCAGCCCCGTATCCGGGATCGGCAGCTCCGCCGCCGCCGCCCGCAGGTCGCCGAACGCGCCGCGCCCTTCCAGCGGCCCCTCCGCCGGATCGGCCGGGCCTTCGAGATCCAGCGCGAACACCCCGTCCCCGCCGTCCAGCCCCAGGAACAGCAGATGCTCCTCGTCCGCCGCCAGTTGCTTGGCCAGACCCCCGTCCAGCCAAACCAGCGCCCCGTCCTTCAACAGCGGCGCGCCGTTCCACATGACCAGCACCCGCGCCCCCGCCGCCCCCAGCAGCCCCGCCAGCCAGTCCGCATCGCTGCGCCTGTCGCTGGCGCGGTCGAGCGGATTGCCGGCGAAGGTATGGGTGACGAAGGGCATGCAAAGTTTCTAGCTCAGCCAAAAGAGTCGGGACAGGCCAACCCGGCTTGCGTCGACAAGATCGTGCGGTTTGGCCTTTCGCGCCTTGCGCGGGCGCCCCCGGCGCCCGATATTGCGCTTGGAGGCTGGCGGCGGGCGTAGTCCTCGCCAACCCGGTCAGGTCCGGAAGGAAGCAGCCGTAACGAGTTTCGCTGCGGGTCGCCGTCCAGTCTCCACCCTCTCGTCCGATAAGGCTCATGCCCGCCGATCTTCCCCCCGATATCGAAGAGACGGACGGTCCCCCGCCCTGGGACGATAACGAGCCCGACCCCAACACCATCTCGATGTTCGGCGAGGCGCCGGCCGCAGCTCCCCCGCCCGCCAAGCCCGCTCCCGTAGCCGCGCCCGTCCAGGACGCAGCCTACCAAGTCCTCGCCCGCAAATACCGCCCCCGCACCTTCGAGGACCTGATCGGCCAGGAAGCCATGGTCCGCACGCTGAAGAACGCGTTCGCCTCCGGCCGCATCGCCCACGCCTTCATGCTCACCGGCGTGCGCGGCGTCGGCAAGACCACCACCGCCCGCCTCCTCGCCCGCGCCCTCAACTTCGACAGCGACACCCTGCACCAGCCCTCGGTCGACCTGACGGTGGAGGGCCGCCACTGCCGCGCCATCATCGAGGGCCGGCACATGGACGTGCTGGAGATGGACGCCGCCAGCCGCACCAAGGTCGACGAGATGCGCGAGCTGCTGGATAGCGTCCGCTACTCCCCGGTCGAGGCCCGCTACAAGGTCTACGTCATCGACGAAGTGCACATGCTGTCGACCGCGGCCTTCAACGCCCTGCTCAAGACCCTGGAAGAGCCGCCGCCCCACGCCAAGTTCATCTTCGCCACCACCGAGATCCGCAAGGTGCCGGTGACCATCCTCTCCCGCTGCCAGCGCTTCGACCTGCGCCGCGTTGAGCCCGACGTCCTCATCAAGAACCTCAAGGCCATCTGCGCCGCCGAGGGCGCCCTGGTCGAGGAAGAGGGCCTGATCCTCATCGCCCGCGCCGCCGAAGGCTCGGTCCGCGACGCCCAGTCCCTGCTCGACCAGGCCATCGTCCAGGTCGACCGCGGCCAGACCGTCACCGCCGCCGCCATCCGCGACATGCTGGGCCTGGCTGATCGAGC
Organism: uncultured Caulobacteraceae bacterium; assembly: GCA_903929535.1. Classification (GTDB taxonomy): domain Bacteria; phylum Pseudomonadota; class Alphaproteobacteria; order Caulobacterales; family Caulobacteraceae; genus BOG-938. The sequence goes on from CAIYVC010000061.1 coordinate 13,517, forward strand.
CCAGACAATCTCCTTGTTCGAGGAGGTCATGAAGGGCCACGCCGCCGAGGCGCTGCAGGCCTTCCGCACCCTCTACAACTTCGGCGCCGACCCGGCGGTGGTCATGCTCGACCTGCTGGAGCATTCCCACGGCGCCTCCGTGGCCAAGGCGCTGGGCCCAAATGCCCTGACCCTGCCGAAAGACCAGGCCGCCCGCCTCGCCGCCATCGGCGCCGCCGTCTCCGCCGGCACCCTCTCGCGCCTGTGGCAGATGCTGCTCAAGGCCTACGAGGAGGCCCGCCGCGCCCCCGACCCCGCCGCCGCCTGCGAAATGGCCCTCATCCGCCTCTGCTACGCCGCCGACCTGCCCGGCCCCGAAGAGGCCCTCAAAGCCCTCCAGTCCGGCGAACCCATCGCGCCGGGGCGTGGCCCCTCCAGTCCTTCCACCGGCGGCGGCTCAGGCAACGTCAGCGCCACGGCCCGCGCTCTCGCCCAACCCGAACCGGCTTTGGCTCCACAGATCACGCTCCAAAGCTTCGAAGACGTCGTCGCCCTGATCGACGCCAAGCGCGACATCGCGCTCAAGCTCGACGTGGCCAAGTTCATCCGCCCGGTCTCCTTCCGTCCCGGCGCCATAGAGTTCGAACCCGCCCCCGGCGCCCCCGGAAACCTGGCCCAGCGCCTCTCCGCCAAGCTCAAGGAATGGACCGGCCAGCCCTGGCTCGTCGCCGCCCAGGGCGGCGGCGGCGCCGAAAGCCTCCTGGAACGCGAACACCGCGAGAAGGCGGTCGAACGCAAACAGATCGAAGCCGACCCCTTCGTCCAGTCGGTGATGCAGGCCTTCCCAGGAACCGAAATCGTCAGCGTCCGCCAACTGGCGACGCCCGAAGCCGAACCCACCGAAACAGCGCCGGAAGACGAGGACTAGCTCTCGAAGCGTCCTCCCCCGCTTGCGGGGTTCGATCAATCGCATGCGATTGATCGGACGGGACCCCTGAAAGGGGTGGAGGGGGCAGGCCAACGCACAACCCCCAGCAATCGCCCCTAACCCGCCCCGCCCGTCACCGACCGCAGCAACTCCCCGGCCAGCCGTATCCCCCGCTCGTCGATCCCATGCCCCAGCCCCGCCAGCATGTAGGCCGTCGCCGGCGCGCCCGCACGCTTCAGCACCTGCACCGCCTTGTCCTCGGCCCCCGCCGGCACGCGGGGATCCTTGTCCCCCTGGATCAACAGCACCGGCGGCCGCCGCTCCTCGCGCTTCAGCCCCTTCGGCGACAGGTTGAACCCGGAGAAGGCCACGATCGCCGCCGGCGGCGCCTTGCTGCGCAGCCCGGCGTTGAGCACCGCGCTGGCGCCCTGGCTGAAACCGATCAGGATCAGCCGTTCCGGACGCAGGTTATGCCGCTCCAGCTCGTCGTCGATGAACGCCTCCAGCCCCTGCGGCGCGCCAGCCTCCGCCGGCGCCCCCTTCGGAGCCTTCGCGCCGGTCGGAGCGCCGACCGGAAACCAGCTATAGCCGCCCTGCATCTTGAACGGCCCATTCGGCGCCGCGAAGGCGGCGGTGGGCGCATAGGCTTGGAAATCGGGCGCCAGTCCGATCATGTCCGCCCCGTCGGACCCGAACCCGTGCAGCATCACGATCAGAAACTTGGCCTGCTGCCGCTGCGGCTGCCGCCGAGGCCCGTCGAGCGCCCCAGGGCCGCCCTCGGCCCGAGCCGCCGCCGTCGAAAGCAACGCCGCGGAGGCCCCCAGTCCAAAGGTGCGTCGATCCACAGCCGGCCTCCCCTGTTCGCGTGCGCGCCCGCAATCCCGGCAAACTGCGCTTGATGCGGGGTGTCCAGCAAGACCCGCTGCGGTCCCCCATCCACCCCACCCGCTCATCCCGGCGAAGGCCGGGACCCAGATCGTATGGCGGCGACCGTTCGGTCGAAGAGGCAGACTTTCCGGGCGCGGAGATCGTCAGCGTGCGGCAGCTGGCGGTGCCGGAGGCCGAACCGACCGAGACGGCGGCGGAGGATGAGGGCTAAACTCCCCCTGCTGACGTTTGCTAATCGCAAGAACCGTCATGCGAGGCTATCTCGAGGTGTGGTGTGGGAAGAGCCGCTAATTTTATCGATCTAGATAGAACTTTCAGCGACCTCAAACAGCACGATTTGGGAGACGACAGTCCGCTCGTAAGGCTTTTTGGCGAGCGCCACCTTCTGCGATGGCCGGCGTTGCTTGACGAGTTCCGCGCGATTGTTTTGTCAGAAGCGGGCACCGGAAAAACAACCGAAATTCGCGAAGCCGCTCGGCGGTTACGGAGTTCGGGCAAGCCTGCCTTCTTTGTCCGAATTGAACACGTCCTCGAGGACTTTGAGGATTCATTCGAAGAAGGAAGCTTCGACGAGTTCACGGCCTGGGTGCAATCGGGCACCGAGGGGTGGATGTTGTTGGACTCGATAGATGAGGCGCGGCTCCGTGAACCCCGCGACTTCGAACGCGCGATCAGAAAGCTCGCTCGGCACCTAAAGCCCGTTATTGCAAGGGCTCACATTCTGATCACCGGGCGAACCAGTGCGTGGCGCCCCGCGACGGATTTGGCGCTTTGCTCCGAACAATTCCCGTTCGCGTCTGAGCCAGTTGAGGAAGACGACGGCAGGATCGGTCCAGAGCTGAAAGAGAATGCGTTCCATGTTGAACCGACGACCTTTCGAGTCATGGCGCTTGATGATTTTGGCCCGGCTCAAATCCGCACGTTCCTGAATGGAAAGCAGTTGGCGGACGCCGACGATTTGATGAAGGCGTTGGAGCGGCACGACGCATGGTCAAGCGCCGCCAGACCTCAAGACCTCGACGAACTGATCGACTTTTGGCGTGAGCATCGACGCATCGGGTCGCGCCTAGAACTGATGCGGAGCAGCATTGACCGGCGTTTGGCTGAACGAGATCAAGATCGTGCCGACGCGCGTCCGCTCGCAGCTGCGCGAGCACGGACCGGTGCCCGCATCGTCGCTCTAGCTGCGACAATGGCCCAGCAGTCTGCCATCCGGGTGCCCGACGGCGCCCAAAACAACAAAGGCCTACCTATCAAAGAAATTTTGCCCGATTGGGATGATCGTGAGTGCTCTACTCTGCTGGACCGGCCGATCTTCGATAACGGTATCTAGCCTTGTGCTCGCGCTTGAACAGCGGTGGGGGCAATTGTCGTCGCAATTGCCAGGTGTCGAGGACATCGCTGTGATCGGGATCGACCTGACGGCGCGGTCTGAATCTTGACATTTCTATTGCCGTAGTTCATGATTTGTTCCTACATGAACGACCGGCCATCACCCTCCGATCCCGCATCCACCGCCCCTCCGGCCGACCCCGCCGCCTGGGCGCAGGAGGTTCTGCGCCGTCAGGTCGTTCTGCTCGAGCAGATCGCCGAAGAGGGCCTGCGGCTCGGTCAGGCCATCGCGCGCCAGATCACCGACCCTGACCCATCCGTGGAAACCTCGGTGAAGGCGGAAACCATTGCGATGGCCTTCTCGCGCGTGGCCCGCGCCGTGCGCATGACGGCCCTGCTGCAAACCCGCCTGCTCAAGGACATGGACGAGGCCCGCGCCCGCGCCGCCTTCGCCTGGTCCTCCGACCCGTCCTCCGTAGCCTTGGCGGAGGAGGAAGCCCGCCGCAACGAACCCGCCTACGTCCACAAGGCCCGCGTCGAAGCCATCGTTGAACGCATCGCCAAGCGCGGCGCCAAGAACGATGAGGAAAAGCTCGACCGCATCATCTGTGAAACCGGCGAACGGCTCGACGACGAGGACATCTACGGCGATGTGCTGACCCGCCCCGTGGGCGAACTGGTCGCCTTGATCTGCCGCGACCTCGGCCTCGATCCGGACTGGACGCGTCTGGCCGAGGAGGCCTGGGCTCAGGAGGAGATCAGGCTGGGGGTGGAGAGATCGCCCTTCCTGCCCCGCGAAGCGCCGTCGTTCGCGCCGCCTGGTGCGGGGCCGGCTCTCAAGGAGGCGATGGCGGAAGGTGAAAGCGGCCGCGTCTTCGCGTTCAACGGGTCTTCATAGAGAGGTTGTGCACCGGCACGCCCCCTCCGACCCTATGGGCCGTCCTAGCAATCGTATACGATTGCGACGGACCCCCCGCGAGCGGGGGAGGACGCGCGGCGGCGAGCTTCCTACTTCGTCGACTCTTTCGTCACCGAAGACGTCACCGCCGTCGCCGAAGCCGTGGCTCCCGGCGCTTTCCGGTCCAGCACGGCGGCCAGTTTCGGCGTGGCGGTCGGCAGCTTGGGCGTGTTGGCCACGCCGCCGTCCTTCAGCACCTCAAGCGCCCGCGACAGTTGGAAGTCGCCGGTCTTGGGGTCAAAGCCGGTCGGGGGCTCTTCGGCGGGGGTGTGCGGCTGCACCCGGGTCTTGCCCTCGTCGGCGTTCAGCGAGTTGCGGAACGAGGCTTCGGAGAACTGGAACGACCGGTTGGCGATCAGCTGGGCTTCCTCGCGGGTCTGCGCCACCTCCAGCTCGGGCGTGATGCCGGTCTTCTGGATCGAGCGGCCCGAGGGGGTGTAGTAGCGCGCCGTGGTCAGCTTCAGGGCGCCGTCGGCGCCGCCGTGCAGCGGGATCACGGTCTGCACCGAGCCCTTGCCGAAGCTGGTGATGCCCACCAGTTCCGCGCGGTGGCGGTCCTGCAGGGCGCCGGCCACGATCTCGGCGGCGGAGGCCGAGCCGGAGTTGATCAGCACCACGATCGGCTTGCCCTTGAGCAGGTCGCCGTTGGGCCGGGCGTTGTAGCGTTCCACGTCTTTGGCGTCGCGGCCGCGCTGCGACACCACTTCGCCGCCGTCGAGGAAAGCGCTGGACACCTCGATGGCCTGGTCGAGCAGGCCGCCGGGGTTGTTGCGCAGATCCAGGACCAGACCCTTCATCTTGGGGTTCTTGGTCATCAGGTCCTTGATGCCGTCGCGGGTTTCCTGGCCGGTCTTCTCGTTGAAGGCCGAAATGCGCAGATAGCCGAAGTCGCCTTCGACGTGGTCCTTGACCGACTTCACATTGATCACTTCGCGGATCAGGGTGACGTCTCGCGGATCGGCGCCCTCGCGGGCCATCGACAGCACGATCGGCTGGCCCACCTTGCCGCGCATCTGCTTGACCGCGTCGGTCAGGGTCAGGCCGACCACGCTCTGGCCGTCGATGGCGGTGATGTAGTCGCCCGCCTTGACCCCGGCCTTGGAGGCGGGCGTGTCGTCCATCGGCGAGATGACCTTGACCACCCCGTCTTCGCTGGTAACCTCGATGCCCAGCCCGCCGTATTCGCCGCGCGTCTGGTCGCGCATGCCGTCATAGGCCTCGGGGTCGAGGTAGTTGGAGTGGGGGTCCAGCGAGGTCAGCATGCCGTCGATGGCCGACTGGATCAGCTTCTTGTTGTTGACCGGGGTCACATACTGGCGCTCGACCGTGTCGACCACGTCGCCGAACAGCTCGATCATGCGATAGGCGCCGGGCGCCGGCTGCGGCGCGGCGGCCGTGGCGGTCTGGTGGATGTAGGCCATCGTCCCCGCACCGAGGACAAAGGCTGAGGCGCCGATCAGGAGGGAATTACGCATGACGTCCGCCCTAGAATGGATTTGCGCCCTTTTCGAGACGCACAAAGACATATGAACCCAACACGCCGCTATTTGCGAGCGGCAACCTTGAACCAGCGGCCGGGATCGACGGTTTCGCTCCCGCGCCGCACTTCCAGATAGAGCTCGGGATTAGATCCCGCATCATCCGCCATCCGTCCGATCGGCTCGCCGGCCGCTACCATCCGTCCAACGACAGCTGATGTGGCCCCAAGTCCTGCAAGAACAAGATGGTAGGCGCCTCCCGTGCGCAAGATCAAGATGACGCCATAGTCCTTCAACGGACCGGCGAATTCCACCATCCCGGCGGCGGGCGCCAGCACCGGCGATCCGGCTGATGTCCGCCAGCGGTAGCCCTCCGAACTGCCCTGGCCGTAGCGCGCGAGCAGCTTCCCCTGCACCGGTTCGGCGAAGCGGCTGGGCGCGGGCCCCAGCGCCGCGTTTTCCGAGGGCAGCTTGCTCAGCAGCTCCGCCGGAACCTTCGACTTCAAGGCCAGCGCCTTGAGCGCCGCCTCCTTGGCCGCCGCGTCGCTGGTCAGGCTCTTCTGCAGGATGGTCAGCTGCGCCATCTGCGTCTCCAGCTGCGCCCGCTGCTCGGCCAGCTCGCTCTCGGAGTTGAACACCTCCTCGCTGGCCCCCTCGATCCGGCGGCGCACCGTCTTCAGCTCCGCCATCTGCCCCGCCAGCACCGCGCTCCTGGCCTCCAGCTCCGGCGCCATCGCCCGCGCCAGGATCTGGGCCCGCACCGCGTCGCGCGCCGACTCCGGATGCACCAGCAGCGCCGGCGGCGGGTCCCGCCGGAACAGGGCCATCACGCCGAGCAGCTTCGCCGTCGCGTTCTGGCTGGCCCCGAGCTTGGCCATCAGCGCCTGCTCCTGCTGGTTCAGCGCCGCCAGCCGCGCCTTCTTGTCCCCCGCGCCCCGCTCGCCCCCCGCCTCCACCGCCGCCAGCTGCACCAGCTGCTGACGCAGATGCGCGATCTGGGCCTCGGTCCCCGCCACGCTCGCCCGGTCGTCTCTGGCGCCACGCGCCAGGCTCTGCCCCTCCGCCGCCACCTTCGGATCGATCGCGGCGAAGGCGGCCATCGGCATCGCCAAGGCTACGAGAAGGGCGGGCAGGGAACGCATGACGCGAATCTACCTGAACCGTCCTTCCCGCATAGGCGTTGTCTGCCTCGATGCAGACGGATGAACCCTGGGATGTGGTGGTGGTCGGCGCCGGACCCGGCGGGCTGACGGCGGCCCTGTACCTGGCCCGCTTCGGCCGCCGCTTCCTGGTGCTGGACGCCGGCGAGAGCCGCGCCGCCTGGATCCCCCGCAGCCACAACCACCCCGGCTTCCCCGACGGCATCACCGGCGCCGACCTCCTCGCCCGCCAGCGCCGCCACGCCCGCCGCTACGGCGCCCACATCCGCAAGGGCACGGTCGACAGCCTCACCGCCGCGCCTGACGGCTTCGCCCTGCGCGCCGGCGCCCGCCGCTTCACCGCCCGCACCGTCCTGCTGGCCACCGGCGTCATCGACAACGAGCCCAAGCTGCCGGACCTCGACCGCGCCATCGCCCGAGGCCTGATCCGCATCTGCCCCATCTGCGACGGCTACGAGGTCCGCGGCCAGTCCATCGGCGTGATCGGCCACTCCGCCCACGGCGCCCGCGAGGCCCTGTTCCTGCGGACCTTCTCCGACGACGTGACCCTGATCCACGTCGGCGAGCCCGCGACCCTCCCCGCCGAGGACCGCGCCAGCCTCGCCCAGGCCAACCTCCCCGTGATCGAGACGCCGATCCAGGCCGTCCACATCGAGCACGACCGCATCGCCGCCTTCACCTTCGCCGGGCAGGCCCGCCGCTTCGACACCGTCTACTCCGCCCTCGGCTCCACGCCCCGCTCGCTCCTGGCCCAGCAGGCCGGCGCCGCGCTGGATGAGCAGGGCCGCCTGATCGTCGACGAGCACCAGAACACCAGCGTCCCCGGCCTCTACGCCGCCGGCGACGTGGTGCGCGGCCTGAACCAGATGACCGTCTCCGAAGCCGAAGCCGCCATCGCCGCCACCGACATCCACAACCGCCTGCGGGCCATGGCGCTCTAGACCGAACGGACCCTATATGCGGCCCGCGCGTTGCCCAGTGCGCTCACCGCGCGAGCAAAGGACCACCATGAAAGAATCCAAGGGCAAGTCGAAGAAGGCCGCGCCGCCCAAGGCCAACGCCTCGCAGCCTTCCCAGAAGATGCCCGGCGCGCCTCCCACCAAGGGCAAGTAACGCCGCCTTCCTTGCCGCCGAGGGCCTGATCGGCTAGACGCCGCCCTATGTCCGATGCCGATTTCCGCCCTGAAGCCCGCGCCCCGCGAGGCTTTTCCGACAAGCGCGCGGGCGACCTGCGCGTGGAGCGCCGCATCCTGGACGCTGTGTCCAAGGTCTATGAGCGCTGGGGCTTCGAGGCGCTCGACACCGGCGCCTTCGAATACGCCGATGCTCTGGGCAAGTTCCTGCCGGACTCCGACCGTCCCAACGAGGGCGTCTTCGCCCTGCAGGACGACGACGAACAGTGGATGGCGCTGCGCTACGACCTGACCGCGCCGCTGGCCCGCTTCGCCGCCGAGAACTGGGAAACCCTGCCCAAGCCCTTCCGCCGCTACGCCTTCGGGCCGGTGTGGCGCAACGAGAAGCCCGGCCCCGGCCGCTACCGCCAGTTCATCCAGTGCGACGCCGACACCGTGGGCTCCGCCCGCCCCGAGGCGGACGCCGAGCTGATCGCCATGGGCGCCGAAGGCTTCGAGGCCGCCGGCCTGCGCCGCGGCGACTACCTGTTCAAGGTCAACAGCCGCAAGCTGCTCAACGGCCTGCTCGCCGCCGCCGGCGTCGAGAGCCAGGGCCAGAAGCTGGGCGTGCTGCGCGCTGTCGACAAGCTGGACCGCCTGGGCATGGACGGCGTGCGCCTCCTGCTGGGCGAAGGCCGCAAGGATGAGTCCGGGGCCTTCACCAAGGGCGCGGGCCTGAACGGCAAGGCGGTCGAGGCCGTGCTGGCCTTCGTCCAGATCGGCGCGGGCCGCGGCGACACGCTCAGCCGCCTGTCAGACGTGGTCGGCGGATCGGCCGAAGGCGCCGAGGGTCTGGAGGAACTGGGCCGCATCGAGACGGCCCTGGCCGGGCTCGGCGTCGGCGCCGACCGGGCGGTGTTCGACCCCTCGATCGTGCGCGGCCTGGAGTACTACACCGGCGCGGTGTTCGAGGCTGACCTGCTGCTGGAGACCACCGACGAGAAAGGCAACGCCGTCCGCTTCGGCTCGGTCGCCAGCGGCGGCCGTTATGACGACTTGGTCGCCCGCTTCACCGGCCAGCCGATCCCGGCCACGGGCATCTCCTTCGGCGTCTCGCGCCTGGCCGCCGCCCTGCGCGCCGCCGGCCACAACCCGGTCGAGACCGCGCGCGGCCCCGTCGTGGTGATCGCCTTCGACCAGGACCAGATGACCGCCTATTTCGCCGCCGCCGCCGAGCTGCGCGCCGCCGGCATTCCCGCGGAGGTCTATCTCGGCTCCTCGGGCATGCGTCCGCAGATGAAGTACGCCGACCGCCGCATGGCCCCCGCCGCCGTCATCATGGGCGGTGACGAGATCGCCGCCGGAACCGTGACCATCAAGGACCTGGACCTGGGCCGCGCCCTGTCCAGCCAGGTCGCCGACAACGAAGCCTGGCGCGCCGAGCGCCCCGGCCAGATGACCGTGCCGCGCGACCAGATGGTCGCCGCCATCGCCCAGATCATCGAGGCAGCCTCGCGGGAGCCCAAGCCGTGATCACGCTGGAGCCCGCCGTCCCGCGCGACGCCCTGAAGGCCATCCGCGCGCCCTTCCTGACCAAGGACTTCGAAGCCATCGACGTGCCGGTGATGCAGCCGCTCGGCCTGCTGCTGGACCTGGCCGGCGAGGCCATGCGCGCGCGCCTGTTCGTGGTCCAGGCCGACGGCATCGACGAAGCCTGCCTCCGCCCCGACTTCACCATCCCGGTAGCCGGCGCCCACATCGCTTCCAAGAAGGCCGGCGGCCGCTACCTCTATGAAGGCAAGGCCTTCCGCGTGGCTCCGGCGGGATCGGGGCGCTCGGAGGAGTTCCTGCAGATCGGGCTGGAGGTGCTCGGTGAGCAGGGCCCCAAGTCCGCCGACGCTGAAACCCTGGCCTTGTCCTGGCGCGCCGCCGTCGCCGGCGGGCGGACCGACCTTTCCGTGCAGATGGGCGACGTGGGTCTCTACGCCGCCTTCGTCGACGCCCTGGGCCTGGCGCCCTCCACCGCCGCGCGGCTGAAGCGCGCCTTCCTGCGGCCCCGCGCCCTCTGGGCGGAGCTGGAGCGGGCGCAGAATCCCGAGACCGCGCCGCGCGAAGGCGACCGGGTGGCGGAGCTGCTGGCGGGCCTGCCCGAAGACCAGGCCGCCGCCGCGCTGGAAGAACTGTGGACCCTGGCCGGGATCGAGCCGGTGGGCGGACGCAGCGCCGCCGAGATCGTGCATCGCCTGGCCGAACGAGCCCAGGCCCGCGCCGCCCCGCGCCTGACTGCCGCGCAAGGCGAGCTGATCACCCGCTTCCTGGCCATCGACGACCGCCCCGCTGCGGCGCTGGACGCCGCCCAAGCCTTGGCGCGCGAAGCCGGCGCCAAGCTCGACGCCACCTGGGCCGACTGGAGCGCACGCCTGACGATCCTGGCCGACGCCGGAGTCCCCGACGACGCCATGCGCCTGTCGACCGGTTTTGGCCGCGCCTTCGGCTACTACGACAGCTTCCTGTTCGAGGTCCGCAGCGCCGCCCTGATGGCCGACGAGCCGGTTGCCGCCGGGGGCCGCTACGACAGCCTGTTGCAGCGCCTCGGCGCCGGCCCAGGAGCGGGCGGCGCGGTGGGCTGCATGGTCCGGCCCGGACGGGCTTGGAAGGGAGCGGGCCGATGACCGACGAGCCCCTGATCATGGCCCTGCCCTCCAAGGGGCGGCTGAAGGAACAGGCCGATGCCTTCCTGGCAGACTGCGGCTACACGATGCAGGCAACCGGCGGCGCTCGGGGCTACCGCGCCTCGATCGACAAGCTTCCGGAGGTTCAGGTGCAGTTGCTGTCGGCGTCCGACATCGCCGCTGCGCTGGAATCCGGCGAGGTTCACCTGGGCGTCACCGGCGAGGACCTGCTGCGCGAGCGCGGCGAGGGGATCGACACCCGCGTCATGCTGCTGCGCGCCCTAGGTTTCGGCCGGGCCGACGTGGTGGTGGCCGCGCCCAAGAGCTGGATCGACGTCGACACCATGGCCGACGTGGAAGAGGTCGCCGCCGCCTATCTGGCGCGGACCGGCCGCCGTCTGCGGGTCGCCACCAAATACCTTGTGCTGACGCGGAGCTTCTTCTCCACGCACGGCATTGCCGACTACCGCATCGTCGAGTCGGGCGGCGCCACCGAAGGCGCTCCGGCGGCGGGGGCGGCGGAACTTATCGTCGACATCACCACCACCGGCGCCACCCTGGCGGCCAACAACCTGAAGATTCTGGCCGACGGCGTGATCCTGAAGAGCGAGGCCCAGCTGGCGGCTAGCCTGAAGGCGCCCTGGTCGGCGGCGCAGCTGGGTGTGGTGCGGGGCTTCCTGCGCACTGTGGAAGCTCGCGCTCGCGCCAAGGGGCTGGCGTCCGTTTCATGGCCCGCCGAACAGGATGCGTTGGCCCAGGCGCCGATACAGCCCTTCCTTGGCAAAGGCGCCACACGCAGCGCCCAGGGCATGCTCACTCCCGTGGGCCAGCTGTTCGACGCCGCCAATGCCTTGGCCGGCGCGGGAATCGGTCCCGCCGCCGCCAGCCGGCCGCACTATGTCTTCGAGCCAGACTGTGTTGCCGCGGACACACTTGGAGCCAAGCTGGGTCTCCTGTCAGGCGAGTAACCCTATATTTTTGACGTTTGTGTACAAAAATAAGGGCTTAGAGACAAAATAATTCCTCATTTTGGTCAATTGATGCTGCAGCAGTCGTTGACAGCATAAGGGATTTCCGTTTTTCTCACCCGGCGCGAAGACGTTGGCCACAAGAGCCGCGCGACGCCGGCGTTTCGGGGAGGAAACGCCCTACAATCAAGCGGTGTTAAAGCGCTGTTGAGCCCGCCGCG
>CAIYVC010000062.1 GCA_903929535.1 uncultured Caulobacteraceae bacterium
AGGCCGGATGGCAGGTCGATGGCGATGATCGGCGCGCCCGAGCGTTCCGCCGCCCGCAGCAGCGTCTGCACCCGAGCCTCCAGCGGTCGCGACAAGCCTGCCCCGAACAGGGCGTCGACGATCAGCTCCGCGCTCTCGAACACCTTGCCGCCCGTCGTCTCGACCGGTCCGCCCCAGGCCTCGGCCGCCAGCGCCGCATCGCCCTTCAGAGCCGACGGCTGGACCAAGGCCGCCACCCGCACCGGCCAGCCAGCCGCCTTCAGCGCGTTCGCCGCGATATAGCCATCGCCCCCGTTCGCCCCCGGTCCGCACAGGACCAGCACCGGCCTCTGTGTCCAGCGCGCAGCGATCTCGGCGGCCACCATCCGCCCCGCCATCTTCATCAGGTCAAACCCGGGCACGCCGCCGGCGATGGCCGCCTCATCGGCGGCGCGGATCTGCTGGGTGGTGAGGATTTCCAGGCCCGGCATGGCGGCTCCTCGGCTTAATCTTACGCGGCGACTTTGGGCCGCCCCGGGGGCTATCGGCAAGGCCGCATTCCCGCACGATTTCGAAGCAGCGCGGATAGGCCGGCGCCGGACCGCATTTTGCAAACAGGGTCAAACGTCGCGATTTTGGGCGCCATTGGCTGGATATCGGCGCCGCAAATCGAATGAATGACGACGACCGGCCGCTGCCGCCCTGATTTATTACCGAATGTGTCGGGTTTCCCGGGGAGTCCAAAAATTGAGCGACATGTGCACAGATGGTAGGCGCCGGGCTATTCCGAGGCTAAGCAGGCGCGTTTGCCGCTGTGGGGCTCTTGTTTAGGCCTGCGGGCCGTGCTCCCTGCCCGACGGCCCCGCCGAGGCAGGGTCAGCGCACCGCGGTCTGGTTTTCGTAAAACTCGCGCGAAAAAGTTGGTCCATGAAGAAGATTGAAGCCGTAATAAAGCCCTTCAAGCTAGATGACGTGAAGGAAGCGCTGCAAGAATTGGGCGTGCAGGGCATGACCGTCATTGAAGCCAAAGGTTATGGCCGACAAAAAGGGCACACTGAACTCTATCGCGGCGCTGAATACGTCGTCGATTTCCTGCCCAAGATTAAAATTGAAGTGGTCGTCGCTGACGGCCAACTGCAGCCGGCTCTGGATGCGATCCAGGACGCGGCGCGCACTGGACGCATCGGCGACGGCAAGATTTTCGTCTCCGAAGTCCTAGACGTCATCCGCATTCGCACGGGAGAAGCCGGCGCCCTAGCCGTCTGACCCGCCGAACAGACTTCGAAACAGATAACTACTTAGGGGAATTAGCATGGCCACTACCGCGAAGGACATCCTGAGCCTGATCAAGGAAAAGGAAGTCAAATACGTCGACGTCCGCTTCACCGACATGCGCGGGAAGATGCAGCACGTCACCTTCGACATCGACCTCGTTGACGACGACTTCCTGAACGACGGCACCATGTTCGACGGTTCGTCCATCGCCGGCTGGAAGGCGATCAACGAGTCCGACATGAAACTGCGGCCCGACCTCAGCATGACCTACATCGACCCCTTCTATCAGCAGTCGACGCTGGCCATTCACTGCGACGTGGTGAACCCGGACTCCGGCACCCCCTACAACCGCGACCCCCGCTCGATCGCCAAGGCTGCGCTGAACTATGTGAAGTCCTCGGGCACCGGCGACACCGTCTACTTCGGTCCGGAAGCCGAGTTCTTCATCTTCGACGACGTTAAGTACTCCACCCTGCCGCACAACACCGGCTACTCCTATGACTCCACCGAACTGCCGGTCAACGGCGCCAAGGACTACCCGGAAGGCAACATGGGCCACCGCCCGGGCCCCAAGGGCGGCTACTTCCCGCTGAACCCGGTCGACAGCGCCCAGGACCTGCGCGGCGAAATGCTGGCGGTGATGGGCGAGCTGGGCATGAAGCCGGAAAAGCACCACCACGAAGTGGCGCCCGCGCAGCATGAGCTGGGCCTGAAGTTCGACACCATGATCGTCATGGCCGACCGCCTGCAGATGTATAAGTACGTCATCCACAACGTCGCGGCCGCCTACGGCAAGACCGCCACCTTCATGGCCAAGCCGATGTTCGCCGACAACGGCTCGGGCATGCACGTGCACCAGTCGATCTGGGGCAATGGCAAGCCGCTGTTCGCCGGTGACAAGTACGCCGGTCTGTCGGACATGTGCCTTTGGTACATCGGCGGCATCATCAAGCACGCCAAGGCCATCAACGCCTTCTCCAACTCGACCACCAACAGCTACAAGCGCCTGGTGCCGGGCTACGAAGCGCCGGTGAAGCTGGCCTACTCCGCGCGTAACCGCTCGGCCTCGATCCGGATCCCGCACGTCGACAGCCCCAAGGGCAAGCGTCTGGAAGCCCGCTTCCCCGATCCCATGGGCAACCCCTACCTGACCTTCACGGCTCTGCTGATGGCCGGTCTGGACGGGATCGCCAACAAGATCGATCCGGGCCCGCCCGCCGACAAGAACCTCTACGACCTGCCGCCCCGCGAGCAGAAGAAGATCCCGGAAGTCTGCGGCTCGCTCAAGGAAGCCCTGGACTCGCTGGACAAGGACCGCGGCTTCCTGAAGGCCGGCGGCGTGATGGACGACGATTTCATCGACGCCTACATCGAGCTGAAGATGGAAGAAGTGATGCGACTGGCGCTGCACCCGCACCCGGTCGAGTTCGACATGTACTACAAGTGCTGATGCACTAGCCTTTAAGGGGCATGGGGACAGGGCCGCGGAGCAATCCGCGGCCCTTTTCTTTTGGGGCTCAGGGCCACTTCAGGCGCTTGAGGAAGTCGGCGATGGTCGTGGACACCTGCGGCGCCATGGGAGCGGTGATATCCGGGTCCTTCTTGGCGTCGGGACGCAGCTTCATGTCGTGGTCGGCCCCGGGGATCATCGCAACCCGGGCGAATTTCGGCCCCGACGCCAGCTTCTGAGCATCGGCGGCGTCCAGCTGGCGGTCCGAGGTCCCCTGCAGGATCAGGGTCGGCGGCGCGTTCTTCAGGGCGTCAACCGGATTCAGGTCCAGCCAGGAGATCAGGTAGGGCTGCACGCTGGAGCGGAACAGAGCCTTCAGCTTCTCGGGCGGATCGCCCGCCGGTTTGCCGTTGGACAGGGTGTTGAGGATCTGGACCGCCTGGTCGTAGTTGGCCTTGTCCATGCCGCCTGTCTCATTGGCCAGCTTCAGCTGACCCGCCAGGACCGCGGCGGCGGGGCGTCCGGCGCCTGAAATCTCGATCACCGCGCAGACCTTGATCTTCTGCGCCGCCAAGGCCGCCACTAGAGCCCCCTCGCCGTGGCCGAGGATGGCCATGCAGTTCACCTTGGGCTGGGCGCGCAGGAACTTGGCCCAGGTCACCGCATCCTCGACATAGGTGTCGAAGCGCAGGTCCTCCTCGCGGCTGATGGCCTTCTTGCTGGCGCCCACGCCGCGCTTATCGATGCGCAGGGAGGCGACGCCCTTGGCCGCCAGATCCTCGGCCAGCATCTTGTACATGTTCGACTTGGGCCCGTCGGCGGGGGCGTTGCCGTTCCGGTCCGCGCCCTGGGCCGGCAGGATCAGCACCGTGGGATAGGAACCGCCGGCCAGGGGCCGCAACAGCGAGCCGTACAGCAGCTGATCGTCGCCCGCGTCCACCGCCACCATGGAGTCGATCGGCCCGGCGGGCGCGTCGGCGAAGGTGTCCTCGTTGGACTTGAGCGTGGTCTGGGCGTGGGCGGCGCCGAAGGCGAGGCTGGACAGGGCCGCGGCGGCGGCCAGCTTGCGGATCATCGAAGGCGTCTCATGGTTGGACCGCCCCCCGACGGCGCCCGTGTCGGGCCATATGATTTTAGGGACGCACGCCCCCGCCGTCCATCGCGTCCACGCGGCGCCTTGGACAGTTGATCCCCGATCCCTTCAGCCGCATACCGGACCGCTCCCGAATCGTCCCAGATTTCCCCCATGTCCACGGCCGTTCCCAAACCCACCAGCGCTGACCTGTTCGACGACGCCCCGGCGCCGCCGCATGTCGCCCCCCTGCCTGAGCCCAAGGCCGCCCCGAAGGACAATTCGGCTGCCGCCAACGCCTATTCGGCCAAGGACATCGAGGTCCTGGAAGGCCTGGAGCCGGTGCGCAAGCGGCCGGGCATGTACATCGGCGGCACCGACGAGCGGGCGCTGCACCACCTGTTCGCCGAACTGCTGGACAACAGCATGGACGAGGCCGTGGCCGGCCACGCCAAGCTGATCGAGGTCTCGCTCAACGCCGACGGCTCGATCACCGTGCGCGACGACGGGCGCGGCATCCCTGTGGACCCCTACCCCAAGGACCCCTCCAAGTCGGCGCTCGAGATCATCATGACCGTGCTGCACTCGGGCGGGAAATTCTCCGGCAAGAACTACGAGACCTCCGGCGGCCTGCATGGCGTGGGCGTCTCGGTGGTCAACGCCCTGTCCGAACGGGTCGAGGTGCGGGTCTGGCGCGACGGGTTCGAGTGGAAGCAGAGCTTCTCGCGCGGCAAGCCGCTGGGGCCGCTGGAACAGCTGGGCGCCTCGCGCAAGCACGGCACCTCCACCACCTTCCTGCCCGACGAGCAGATCTTCGGTGAAGGCGCGGCCTTCAAGCCGGCCCGGCTGCTGCGCATGGCCCGCTCCAAGGCCTATCTGTTCCGGGGCGTGGAAATCCGCTGGTCCTGCGATCCGGGCCGCATCCACGACCAGACGCCCGCCGAAGCCGTCTTCCACTTCCCCAACGGCCTGGCCGACTTCCTGGCCGAGCGCACCAAGGGCATCGAGACGGTGACGCCCGAGCCCTTTGCCGGACGGATCGAGCGCAAGGCCGAAGGCGGCGCCGTGGAATGGGCTCTGACCTGGAGCCCGGCGGGTTTCGGCGAGGCCGACGGCTTCATGCAATCCTATTGCAACACCGTGCCCACGCCCGAAGGCGGAACTCACGAAGCCGGTCTGCGCGCGGCCCTCACGCGCGGCCTCAAGGCCTATGCCGAACTGACCGGCGACAAGCGCGGCGGCCTGATCACCGCCGAGGACGTGATCGCCCAGGCGGGCGTGCTGGTCTCGGTCTTCATCCGCAACCCCGAGTTCCAGGGCCAGACCAAGGAGCGCCTATCCTCCTCCGACGCCCAGCGGCTGGTGGAAGCGGCCCTGCGCGACCCCTTTGACCACTGGCTGACCGCCGCCCCCAAGACCGCCTCCACCCTGCTGGAGTTCGTCATCGAGCGGGCCGAGGAGCGGCTGAAGCGGCGCAAGGACAAGGAAGTCGCCCGCGCCTCGGCGACCCGCAAGCTGCGCCTGCCCGGCAAGCTGGCCGACTGCGCCGACAGCTCCTCGGAAGGGGCAGAACTGTTCATCGTCGAAGGCGACAGCGCCGGCGGCTCGGCCAAGCAGGCCCGCAACCGCCGCAACCAGGCCATCCTGCCCCTGCGCGGCAAGATCCTGAACGTCGCCTCGGCCACCGGCGAGAAGGCCGCCGAAAACAAGGAGCTGTCCGACCTGATGCTGGCGCTGGGCGTCCAGGGCGGGTCGCGCTTCAAGGAAGAGGACCTGCGCTACGAGCGCATCGTCATCATGACCGACGCCGACGTCGACGGCGCCCACATCGCCTCGCTGCTGATCACCTTCTTCTACCGCACCATGCCCGACATGATCCGCTCGGGCCGCCTCTACCTGGCCCTGCCCCCGCTCTACCGGCTCAGCCACGGGACCAAGGCCGTCTACGCCCGCGACGACGCCCACCGCGACGAATTGTTGGCGAGCGAATTCAAGGGAAAGAAGCCCGAGATAAGCCGCTTCAAGGGCCTTGGCGAAATGATGCCCGCGCAGTTGAAGGAAAC
>CAIYVC010000063.1 GCA_903929535.1 uncultured Caulobacteraceae bacterium
ACCCTTCAGATCGGTCAGGCGCTTGATGGGCGGTTTCATCGTGGCTCGCGGCTGCAGGCCCGCGCCGAATCCCGCGGACCCCGCCTTCATGACAGGATTCCGCGGGAAAACGATGACGCCTCTAGGCAAGCTTGGTTGCGATCAGGGACGCCGAGCGCCCTGGCGTGCTAGGATGGCGGCATGACCGACCAATCCAACGACGCCGCTCCCAAGAAATCCGCCACCGAAACCCTGGCCGCCCTGGTGGCCCAGCGCAAAGCCGCCGCTCGAGGCGGACCGCCCGGCGCGGCGCGCGGCGGCAAGCATTCCGAACGGGCCGCCGCCGCCCTGTCGGCCTCCAAGTCCAAGCCCGCGTTGCGCCGCTAGCGCCCGCCCCTGCGCGGCTTGACGTTCGATACTCCCAAGTCCGGCTTCTTTGGCGGCTTCCAGCCCTTGGGTGGAGCGAATACCTGCTGGTCGGTACCCAGGCCCATGCGGCCGGGCACCTGGCGCTGGAACAGGGTGGAATCCAGGGCGGAGATCCGGTCGCGCAGTCGCGCGGCCAGCTCATAATCCTCGTCCGCCACCGCCCGCGCCATGCGGCGCTCAAGCTCGTCCCTGTCCATCCGGCCGCTCCGTTCCAGGAACCTGATTAAGCCGTTCCGGTCAGATGATGGAAGAGCAGCCTGATCCCGTGTGCGCCCCAGACGATCACCACCACGGCGACGGCGAACAGTGAGTACGCCGACAGCATGATCAGTCCGTCCCGGCGGGCCAGCCCGAGGGCGAGCAGACCGAGGGCCAGAGCGGGCAGGAGGTTGGCGAAGGGTATGGGCAGCACCAGGATCAGGGCGATGATCGAGGCGAAGACGCCCGCCAGCCGCGTGCCGAAGACGCCGGTCAGGAACCGCAAGCGCGGTTTGCCCATGGCCTCGAGCCGTTCGATCCAGGGCATGATCCGGTGGATCAGCTTGACCAGCCCTTTGCGCTCCACCGTGCGCTCGGCCAGCCAGTGCGGCAGCCACAGATGCCGCCGCCCCCACACCATCTGCGGCGTGACCATCAGCAGCGGCAGGGCCAGCACCATCGAGGCGCCCGGCGGCAGGGGCAGCAACACCGGCAGGGTCAGGATGAACAGCACCGGCCCGATGCCGCTATGCCCCTCGACCCGGCCCACCACCTCGCCTAGCTTCAGCCGTGTTTTGCGGCTACGCAAAAGCTCGCGCAGACTGCCCGAAAGGTCTGTGGCGGAAGCGGCGGCGTGCTCGGACATGCAGCCATAACGGCGCTGCGGCGCTCTCGTTCAGACGCCATCGCCGTGGCAAGCCAAAGAGGTCCCTTTCATGCGTCATCGGTCGTTCAAGGCGGTGCTGGCCGCTTCGGCGCTTCTGCTTCCGGGCTTGGCCTTCGCCCAAGCGCTGCCCGCGAGCAATCCCCTGGCTAAGGCCTCGGGCCTGCCCTTCCAGGCGCCGCGTTTCGACCTCTTGAAGGACGCCGACTACCAGCCCGCCATTGAGGCCGGGATCGCAGCCGACACGGCGGAATCCAACGCCATCGCCGGCAACCCGGCAGCGCCCACCTTCGCCAACACCATCGTCGCGATGGAGAAGGAAGGCGAGCTTATGAACCGCGCCAATCAGCTGATGCAGAACATCGTGCAGTCCAACTCCTCGGACATCCTGCAGAAGACCAATCAGGAGATGGCGCCCAAGCTGCAGGCGCACACGGATTCGATCCTGCTCAACGCCAAGCTGTTCGCGCGGGTCAAGACGCTGCACGACAAGGTTGCGAGCCTCGGGCTGACCAGCGACCAGAAGTTCCTGCTGGACGTCTACTACCGCCGCTTCGTGCACGCCGGGGCCCTGTTGTCGGACGCCGACAAGGCCAAGCTGAGCACCCTCAACGGCCAGATCGCGGCCCTGCAGGCGCAGTATCTGGAGAA
Source organism: uncultured Caulobacteraceae bacterium (assembly GCA_903929535.1). Taxonomy (GTDB): domain Bacteria; phylum Pseudomonadota; class Alphaproteobacteria; order Caulobacterales; family Caulobacteraceae; genus BOG-938. The sequence continues at coordinate 1,922 of CAIYVC010000063.1, forward strand.
GCTGCAGAACGCGGCGGACGCCAATGCGGTGGTGGTCGACAGCAAGGCTGAGCTCGACGGCCTGACCGATGCGGAAATCGCGGTCACTGTGGACGAGGCCAAGAAGCGCAAGCTGGACGGCAAGTATGTCATCGTCCTGCGCAACACGACCCAGCAGCCGCTGCTGTCCTCGCTGAAGAACCGCGCCCTGCGCCAGCGCATCCTGCAGGCCTCCGAAATGCGCGGCGACGCGGCCGGCCCCAACGACCTGCGCGACATGATCGCGACCCTGGCCCAGTTGCGCGCACAGAAGGCCCAGCTTTTGGAGTTCAAGGACTATTCGGCCTATGTGCTGTCAGAGCAGATGGCCAAGACGCCGGAGGCCGCCAAAGGTCTGCTGGCTCAGCTGGCGCCCGCCGCCACCGGCAAGGCCCGCGCCGAGGCCGCCGAGATCCAGGCCCTGATCGACAAGCAGAAGGGCGGCTTCCAGCTGACCGCGGCGGACTGGGAATTCTACGCCGATCAGGTGCGCCAGCAGAAATACGCGATCGATGACTCAGAGGTGAAGCAATACTTCGAGTTGAATCGAGTGCTGCAGGACGGGGTCTTTTTTGCCGCCAACAAACTCTACGGCCTGACCTTCAAGGAGCGCCACGACATCCCGGTCTACCAGTCGGACGTGCGCGTGTTCGAAGTGTTCGACGCCGACGGCAAACACCTCGCGTTATTCTATGCAGACTACTTCGCCCGGGCGAACAAGAACGGCGGCGCCTGGTGCAACTTCCTGAACAACCCCTCAGGGGTGACGGGCCAGAGCGCCCTGGTGGTCAATGTCGGCAATTTCACCAAGCCGGCGGCGGGCGAGGCGGCGCTGATCAGCCTGGATGACGTCAACACCATGTTCCACGAGTTCGGCCATGCGCTGCACGCCATGTTCTCGGTCAAGCAGTACCCCTCGCAGGACGGCTTCAACCTGCCCACCGACGTGATCGAATTCCCCTCGCAGTTCAACGAGCACTGGATGTTCGACCCGACCGTGTTCGCCAACTACGCCAAGCACTACAAGACCGGCGCGGTGATGCCCAAGGCGCTGGTGGACAAGATCAAGGCGGCCAAGAATTACGGTCAGGGCTACGCCTTCACCGAACTCTTATCCGCCACCTTGCTGGACCTGGAGTGGCACAGCCTGCCCGCCTCCGCCGCCAAACAGGACCCTGATGCGTTCGAGACCGCCGCCCTGAAGAAGAACGGCATCGACCTGGCTCAGGTCCCGCCGCGCTACCGCAGCCCCTACTTCCTGCACATCTGGGGCAACGGCTACGAGAGCAACTACTACAGCTACACCTGGGGCGAGATCCTCGATGACGACGCCTTCGAATGGTTCACCGAGAACGGCGGCCTGACCCGCGCCAACGGCCAGCGCTTCCGCGACCGGATGCTGGGCCCCGGCTACATCGCCGACCCGATGGCGCAGTACCGCGATTTCCGGGGACGCGATCCCAGCGTGAAAGCCCTGGAGCGCCAGCGCGGGCTGGAATAGGCGCGTCGGCGGTCCCGCTCTTGGGCCGCGCCGCGCGCGCTGCTAAGGCTTGCCGGTGAGTTCGGAGGAAGCATGAGCGGTCCGCTCAAAGGCATACGCGTCCTGGAAATCGGCACCCTGATCGCCGGGCCATTCGCGGCGCGCATCTTCGGTGAGTTCGGCGCCGAGGTGATCAAGATCGAAGCCCCTAAGGGCGGCGATCCGATCCGCAACTGGCGCAAGCTGCACAAGGGCACCTCCCTGTGGTGGTACCTGCAGTCGCGCAACAAGAAGTCCCTCGGCCTCAATCTGAAGTCGCCGGAAGGCGTGGAGATCGTCAAGCGACTGGCGGCCAGCTGCGACGTGGTGATCGAGAACTTCCGGCCGGGCTTCCTGGAAAAGCTGGGGCTCGGCTGGGATGTGCTGCACGCGATCAACCCCAAGCTGGTGCTGGTGCGCATCTCCGGCTTCGGCCAGACCGGCCCCTATCGCGACCGGCCGGGCTTCGGCGCTATCGGCGAGGCGATGGGCGGGGTGCGCTACACCACCGGCGACCCCAGCATTCCGCCGTCCCGCGTCGGCGTCAGCCTGGGCGACTCCCTGGCCTCGATGCACGGGGTGATGGGCGCGCTGATGGCGCTGATGCGGGTCAAGACCGGCCAGGGCGAGGGTCAGGTGGTGGACGTCTCGCTGGTCGAGAGCGTGTTCAGCATCATGGAAAGCCTGATCCCCGAATATGACGTCTACGGCCATGTGCGCGAGCGGAGCGGCGGCGCCGTGCCCGGCATCAGCCCCTCCAACACCTACCTGTCATCCGAAGGCGCCTACGTCGTCATCGCCGGCAACAGCGACCCCATCTTCAAGCGCCTGATGCTGATGATCGAGCGGCCCGACCTGGCGTCGGACCCTGAACTGCAAAACAATTCCGGCCGCGTGCAACGCAACGCCGAACTGGACGAGGCCATCGGCGCCTGGACGATCCGCCATCCGACACAGGTCGTGCTGGACGCACTGGAAAAGGCCCAGGTGCCTTCCGGGCCGATCTATTCGGTGGCGGACATCATCAAGGATCCCCATTTCCTGGACCGCGGCATGATTCAGACCCAGACCTTGCCGGACGGAGAGGTCGTGCGCATGCCCGGGATCATGCCCAAGCTGTCCGAAACTCCCGGGGCCATCCGCTGGTCGGGACCCGAGATCGGCCAGCATACCGACGAGGTTCTCGCCGATATCGGTTTCGGCCCAGACGAGATCGCCGCGCTGCGCGCCAAGGAGGCCATCGCGTGACCAAGTTCGAGCCCATCTCCGATCCGATCATCGTGCAGGAGGTCGCCCCGCGCGATGGGTTGCAGATCGAGCCGACCTGGGTGCCGACCGAAGAGAAGGTCCGCCTGATCGACGCCTTTTCCGATCTCGGCTTCAGCCGGATCGAGGTGAGCTCCTTCGTCTCGCCCAAGGCCGTGCCGGCCCTGCGTGACGCCGCCGAAGTCTTCGCCCGCATCAAGCGCAACCCCGACATCATCTACGTCGCCCTGGTGCCCAACGAGCGCGGCGCCGACGACGCGCTGGCCGCGGGCGCCGACGAGTTGAACCTGGTGATGTCCGTCAGCCAGACCCATAACCTGGCCAACATGCGCATGACCGGCGAAGCCTCCTTCGCCGCCTTCCAGGCCATCGCCAAGAAGCCGCGCGGCAAGGCGACCCTGAATGGCTCTATCGCCACCTCGTTCGGCTGCCCGTTCGAGGGCGACCAGCCCGAGCAGCGGGTGCTGGATCTGGTGCGACGCTACCTCGATCTGGGCGTGGACGGGGTCAGCCTCGCCGACACCACCGGCATGGCCAATCCGCGCCAGGTGCGGGCCCTGGTCGATAAGGCGCTGAAGCTGGTCCCACCTGGCGCCCTCACCCTGCATTTCCACAACACTCGTGGGCTGGGTCTGGCCAATGTGCTGGCCGCCTATGACGCGGGCGCGCGCCGGTTCGACTCGGCGCTGGGGGGCCTGGGCGGCTGTCCGTTCGCGCCGGGAGCCACGGGCAACATCTGCACCGAGGACCTGGTCAACATGTGCCACGAGATGGGCATCGCCACCGGCCTGGACCTTGAGACCCTGATCCAGCTGTCGCGCATCCTGCCGCCGCTGCTGGGCCACGACGTCGCCGGACAGGTGATGAAGGCCGGACGCAACTGCGACCTGCACACGGCGCCGGCTCTGGTGCGTTAGTCCTCCAGCCTGACGAAGGCTGGGCTCATGGCCGCCATCTCGGCCAGTTCGTTGGTGTTGGCCCAGAGCCGCTCCAGATACTGTTCCAGCAGCGCCTGTTCCGCCTCGGACAGGCCTTCCATCATGCGGCGGTTGCGCTCGCGCGACAGAGCCCTGACGGCTTCGCACAGCCCCTCGCCCCGGTCTGTCAGCGTCACCCGGCTGCCGCAGCGTGAAATCGCGCCGCGCTCGGCCAGGGTCCTGACCGTGCGGCTGACCGCGGCGGGGTCGATGCCCAGCGCTCTGGATATGTCGGCGCCCTTGATGGCCGGGCGATCCCCGATCAGCTCCAGCACCCGCGCCTCCAGCGAGCCCACGCCCAGCCGGGCATAGGTCGAGGACGCCGTGGCCACCATGCGGCCGGCGAGATATCCGATCTTGGCCGAGATCGCGACGCCGGTGGCCGCTCCGTCGGGCTGTTTTGTGCGCGCCATATTCAACAAACGCTGCTTCCTGTCCCGCCGCGAACGGCGCCTTGGAGCCTCCCACCATTCCTTACGCAGCTTGGCTCTCAAGCACTCCGGCTGAGCGGTTTTTATATTTGGCGGACTGTGCCAAGGTGCCCGCGCGCCGGGGCGCCCCGGCAGCGAAATCGACAGCAAAACAAAGAGCCTCCGATCCAAAGGACGGCGGCCTGAACACGGAGTGAAACAGATGGGGCGGACGCTCAAAGCGGCTTTGGCGGGTACAGTGTTGGCGGGGGTTGCGGCCCTGAGCGTTGCGCACGCGCAACCGCTGTCGGCGGCGGACGCCGCGGGCGCGAACGGCCCCTATTCGGTGTTCACCGACACCATCGCCGACATGACCTGGCCGGACGTGGCCGCGCGGGCCAAGGGCGGCGCCGTCGCCCTGTGGGGCATCGCGGTGATCGAAGAACATGGCCCGGCCATGCCGCTGGGCACCGACACCTACGGCTCGGCCGTCACCACCCGCCTGGTCAAGGCCGACCTCAAGGCCAAGGGCATCGACAGCCTGGTGGTCCCGGCGTTCGCCTGGGGCGCCTCTGACTCCACCGGCGTCTTCCCCGGCACCCTGAGCGTGCGTCCCGAGGTCGTCACCGAACTGATGGTCGACGTGTTCAAGAGCCTGCAGAACACCGGCTTCAAGGCCGTCTACGTCATTCCCGGCCACGGCGACGCCGGCCACAACAAGGCCATCTACGCCGCGGTGAAGCGCGCCGCTGCCGAGGCCCACATCAAGGCAGTGATGGTCACCAACGCGGCCCTGGTCACCCGTATCGGCGTCGACCCCAAGGATCCGGACCTGGCCCTGACCGCCGCGCCGCCGCCGCCCGCCGGCCCGCCGCCGGAATTCATCGACGGCCACTCGGGCACGGGCGAACACTCCAACATGCTGGCCTACTACCCCAAGGTCGTGAAGCAGGACGTCGTGCCGACCCTGCATCAGGCCGGCGTCACCCCGGCCAAGCTGGTCGACTGGCGCAAGGGCGGTCACTTCACCCTGGAGATCACGCCGCAGGGCTATACCGGCGATCCGTCCAAGGCTGATCCGGCCAAGGGCCGCGCCGCCTCGCTCGCCGGCTCTCAAGGCATGGCAGACGCCATCGCCGCGAACATGAAGAAGTAGGATCGGCGGGGAGACTGTCTGACGATGGTCGGGCCGTCTCCCCCGCCCTTTCCCGGTCCATGAGCGGTACGCCCTGCCGACGGACCTGATTTATGATGAATGGCTGGCCAAGCTGCAGGGCCACGCCAAGGGCGCCGCGGGTCTAGCGGGCCTGTTCCAACATCCAGCCTGAGACGACGATGGAAAATTCGCCTGCTGGTTGAAGAATTCGCGTCGTTTACGGCGTTAACGCTACGCCGCGACGACTGGTCGCAATGTAAACAATCGCAATCTTGCCGCTTTTTGGCTTTCGTACTGCCATGTCTTTGTTATTGACCTCATGACTAGAATTGAGGCCCGCGACGTTGGTCATGGTTATTCTCGGCAATTCCAGAACAGTACTAGGAGCCGCCCTGGGCGCGACCCTGGCCATCTGGCTAGGTGCGGGTCAGGCTATGGCTCAAGCTCCCGTCAACGCGGCCCCCACTGTCACGGCAGTCACCGTGACGGCCGGCCCCGCCCTGCCCACCGCCGCCTTCATCCAGTCCGTCGCCTCGATGGACGCCTTCGAGCAGCGCGCGGGCAAGATCAGTCAGTTGATGGGCAACAGCCTGGAAGTTCGCGCCCTCGGCAAGACCATGGCCGACGACCACGCCAAGAACGCCGCCGCCCTGACCGCCGCGGTCGCTTCCGCTCAGATCGCCATGCCCACCGCCGACCTTTCGCCGGCGCAGACCGAGATCACCAAGACGCTGTACAGCGTCCCCGCCCGCGATTTCGACCGCGCCTACATCACCGGCGAAGTGGCCAGCCACACCCAGGCCCTGGCCGTCGCCCAGGCCTATGCGTCGGGCGGCGACAATGCGGCGGTCAAGACCATCGCCCAAAACCTGATCCCCGCCATCCAGCGCCACCTGGACCAGGCCAGGGCGATCCAAGGGCGTATCCGCTAGTCCTCCAGAACGGCGCCCGGCCGCATGCGGCTGTGGCGGAATCCGTAGGCCGCATAGAAGACTAGGCCGATCGCCGACCAGATGGGGAAGACCCACTTGGCGGCCAGGGGCAGGAAGAAGAACAGCACCACGCATCCCACAATCGCCAGGGGCGCGATCACCCAGGCCATCGGCGTGCGGAAATGGCGGACCCGACCGGGGTCCTTGCGGCGCAGCACCAGCAGGGCCACCGCCACCAGCAGGAAGGCGAACAGGGTGCCCGAGTTGGAAACGTCGGCGAGCTGACCCACCGGGAAGAAGGCGGCTCCCACGGTGATGATGGCGCCGGTCACCCAGGTGACGACGTGCGGGGTCTGGTAGCGGTCGTGGATGCGGCACAGCACCTGCGGCAGCAGGCCGTCGCGGGCCATGACGAAGAATATCCGCGTCTGGCCGAAGATCATGGTGATGATGACGGTGGGCAGGGCGATGAAGGCCACTAGCCCCATGACCCCTGAAACCAGCGGATGTCCGATCTCGCGCAGGGCGTAAGCCAGCGCCTCCTTGGAGCAGACCAGGGGCATGGGCGCGCCTGAGGCGATCTGGGCGCAGCGGTCCGCCATCTCGCGCGAGCCGGGATCAAGCAGAGCGCCAGCCGCGCCGTGCACCGGCTGAGCTCCGATGGCGCCGATCGCCGTCCCGGCCACCGCCAGATAGATCAGGGTGCAGATCACGAGCGACCCGATCAGGCCGATCGGCACGTTGCGCTGCGGGTCGCGGGTCTCCTCGGCGGCGGTCGAAACGGCGTCGAAGCCGACATAGGCGAAGAAGATCGAGGAGGCGGCGTTGACCACGCCCCGCGCACCCGTCGGGGCGAAGGGGTGGAAGTTGGTGTCGTGGATGGCGGGAATGGCCAGGGCGGTGAACACCAGGAGGATAGCGATCTTGATCGCCACCAGCACCGCATTGACCGTCGCGCTCTCGCGGGTGCCGCGCACCAGCAGGACGGTGCACATCAGGGAGATGGCCACGGCGGGCAGGTCGATGATGCCACCGGCGGAGGGGCTCTCGGTGATGGCCGCGGGCAAATGCAGGCCGAAGGAGTTCTCCAGCAGGCCCGTCAGATAGCCGGACCAGCCCACCGCCACGGCGCTGGCGGAGACCGCGTATTCCAGGATCAGAGCCCAGCCCACCAGCCAGGCGCAGACCTCGCCCATCACCGCATAGGTGTAGGTGTAGGCGGAGCCCGACACCGGCACCATCGAGGCGATCTCGGCGTAGCAGAGGGCGGTGGCGGCGCAGACCGCCGCGGCGATGCAGAACGACACCATCATGCCCGGCCCGGCCAGCTGGGCCGCATCCGCCGTCAGCACGAAGATGCCGGTGCCGATTACGCTGCCGATGCCCAGCAGCATCAACTGGATGGGCCCCAGCGACCGGCTCAGCGGGCGCCGTTCGGCGGTCTCAAGAATGGCGTCGATCGATTTCAGCCGCCACATGCGCCGCTCCCGGACTATCCGAAGACAATCCCCGACCCGGGGGGCGGAGCCAAGCGCCTTCTACGCGATCAGCTCCAGCCGCCGCCCAGGGCCTTGTAGATGGCGACGACGTCGGTGTTGGCGTCGGTCTGGGCCAGGGTCAGGGCGTCCTCGGCGGCCAGACGGGTGCGTTCGGCGTCCAGCAGAACCAGGAAGTCGATGCCGCCCTCCTTGTAGCGGATACGGGCTAGGCCCGCGGCGCTGCGCGAGGACTGCACCTGCTGCGACAGGCTGACGATGCGCAGCTGCTGCTGGCGGTAGGAGACCAGGGCGTTCTCCAGGTCCTCGATGGCCACGAGCACGGTCTGGTCATAGGCCGCGAGACTGGAATCGCCTCTTGCCTGCTGCGCCCGCAGGCGCGCGTGGGCGCCGCCCATGTCCAAAGCGGGCCAGGTGATGCTGGGGGCTACCGACCAGGCCTGGGCGCCGTGGCTGAACAGGCTCGAGACGTCACCGGACAGCAGGCCGACAAAGCCGTTCACCCGGATGCGCGGGAACAGGTCCGCCGTGGCCACGCCGGTGCGCGCCGTTTCCGCCGCCAGGCGACGTTCGGCCGCCTGCACGTCGGGACGCCGGCGCAGGAAGTCCGCCGCCTCGCCAATCGGCAAGGGCTGGATCAGGGGTGCGGCCGGATTGGCCGGAGCCGTCAGTTGGGCGTCCAGGCTCCCCGGGCGCTGGCCGAGCAGGACCGCCAGCCGGTAGCCGGCGCGCGCTTCCTGGGCAATCAGGTCGGGGATGGTGGCCTCGGTGGCGCTGAGACGGGCCTGGGCGCTGTCGACATCCACAGGATCGCCATTGCCGACCTGGAAGCGGACCTTGGTCAGGCGGAGCGTCTCCTGTTGCGTCCCCGCGTTCTGGCGGGCGACCGCCAGTCGGGCCTGGGCGCCGCGCAGTTCGAAGTAGCTGCGCGCGACCTCCGCCGCGACCACGACCTGGGCATTGTGGGCGTCGGCCTCGGCGGCTCCGGCGTCGGCGCGGGCGGCTTCGACCCCGTGACGGACATGGCCGAACAGATCGATCTCCCAGGCGGCATCGAAGCCGATGTCGGCGGCCTCCAGGTCGGTGCGGGCCGAGCCGAAGCCCGGCGTCTGCTCCTTGCTGCGGGTGTAGTCCGCCTGCGAGGTGATGCGGGGGAACTGGTCCAGACGCGCGTCCTTGAACAGGGCGCGGGCCTCACGCAACCGGTCGCCGGCGATACGCAGGTCGAGGTTGGCCGACAGGGCCCGGCCGATCAGGTCATCCAGCACGGGGTCCTTGAACGTGCGCCACCAGGCGGCCTCGGGCTGGGCCTTCGACACCGCCTCGGGAGCGGTGTTGAGCAGGCTGACCGGAGCCAGATTGGGCGCGGTGTACTTCGGCCCGACGGCCAGGGCGGCAGTCGGCGACAGCAGGGCCGCCGCCATCAGCAGGTTGCGGAGAGTCTTCATGGTCTTGCTCAAGCGTGGGGCGCGGCGGGGGCGGGAGCCGGCGCGGCGTCGTTGTGGGTGGGAGCAGCGTGGACGCGGTGCGTCAGCCGCCGGATGGTCCAGTAGAAGACCGGGGTCAGGGCCAAGCCGAACAGCGTGACCCCGAGCATGCCGGCGAACACCGCCACGCCCATAGCCCGGCGCATCTCCGACCCGGCGCCGGTCGAGAAGACCAGAGGCGCCACGCCCATGATGAAGGCCAGGGAGGTCATCAGAATCGGCCGCAGCCGCATGCGGCAGGCCGCCAGCACCGCGTCCCAGGTGGAGTCGCCGTGGGCCTCGCGGTCCTTGGCGAATTCCACGATCAGGATGGCGTTCTTGCAGGCCAGGCCCACCAGCACGATCAGCCCGATCTGGGTGAAGACGTTGTTGTCCCCGCCCATTAGCTGCACCCCGGCCAGAGCCGAGAACAGGCACATGGGCACGATCAGGATCACCACCAGCGGCAGGCTCCAGCTTTCGTACTGGGCGACCAGCACGAGGAAGGCCAGCAGCACGCAGATCGGGAAGACGAACACCGCCGTGTTGCCCGCCAGAATCTGCTGGTAGGTCAGCTCGGTCCATTCAAAGCCCATGCCGTTGGGCAGGTCCTTGGCGGCGATCTTCTCCAGGGCCTTCTGCGCCTGACCGCTGGAGAATCCAGGGGCCGGGCCACCATTGATCTCGGCGGTGAGCTGGCCGTTGTAGTGGGCGGTCTGCTCGGGGCCCGTGGTCTCATGGGTGGTGACGAAGGCGCCCAGGGGGATCATCTGGCCGGAGGCGTTGCGGGTCTGCAGGCGCAGGATGTCTTCCGGCTGCAGGCGGAATTTCTGATCGGCCTGGACGTTGACCTGATAGGTGCGCCCGAAGCGGTTGAAGTCGTTGACGTAGAGCGAGCCCAGATAGACCTGCATGGTCTCGAACAGGTCGGTCAGGTTGACGCCCTGAGCCCGCGCCTTCTCGCGGTCGATGTCGGCGCGGATCTTGGGTACGCCGATCTGGTAGCCGGAATAGACCCCGGCCAGGCTGGGCTCCTTGGCGGCGTCGGCGCTGATCGCCTGGGTGGCGGCGTAGACGGCCTCGGGGCCGAGACCCGCACGGTCCTCCACCTGCATGCGGAAGCCGCCGACCGTACCCAGACCCTGGATGGCGGGCGCGGGGAAGGTCATGACGTTGGCGTCGGTGATGGCGGCGAACTGCTTGTTCAGGCTGGCGGCGATGGCGTTGGCCGACAGGTCCTTGGACTTGCGCTTGTCGAACCCGTCGAGGACTTCAAAGAGCGCGCCCTGGTTGGGGCTGTTGACCAGGCCGTTCACCGACAGGCCGGGGAAGGCCACGACGTGGGTCACGCCGGGAGTCTTCAAGGCGATGGCGGTGGCGCGGCGGATCACATCCTCGGTGCGGTCCAGCGACGAGGCGTCAGGCAGCTGCACCACCGAGACGAGGTAGAGCTTGTCCTGCTGCGGCACGAAGCCGGACGGCGTGTGGATGAAGCTGAACACCGTCAGGGCCAGCACGATCCCGTAGACGATCAGGGCGATCGAGGAGCGGCCGAGCGACTTGGCGACGCCCGCCACGTAGCTGTTGGACGCCGCGGCGAACAGGCGGTTGAACGGGCGGAACAGCCAGCCCATCGACCGGTCGATGAAGCGCTCGAAGCGGTCCTTGGGCGCATCGTGGGCGCGCAGCAGCACAGCCGCCAGAGCCGGCGACAGGGTCAGGGAGTTGAAGGCCGAGATCACCGTGGAGATGGCGATAGTCAGGGCGAACTGACGGTAGAACTGGCCGGTCAGGCCGGTGATGAAGGCGGTCGGGATGAAGACGGCGCAGAGCACCAGGGCGGTGGAGATGATCGTTCCTGAGACCTCGCCCATTGCCTTCTTGGTCGCCTCGACGGGATCCAGCCCCGTGGCGATGTTCCGCTCGACGTTCTCGACCACGACAATGGCGTCATCGACCACGATGCCGATGGCCAGGACCAGGCCGAACAGGGTCAGGGCGTTCAGCCCGAAGCCCAGCATGAGCAGGACGGCGAAGGAGCCGACCAGGGACACCGGAACGGCGATCAGGGGAATGATCGAGGCGCGCCAGCTCTGCAGGAACAGCACCACCACGATCACCACCAGGATGATGGCCTCGATCAGGGTGTGGATCACTGCATTGATGGATTCATGCACGAAGCCGGTGGTGTCGTAGACGATGTGGTACTTCACGCCCTCCGGAAAATCCTTCGACAGGCCGTCCATGGTCTTGCGCACGTCGTCGGCCATCTGCAGGGCGTTGGAGCCCGGGCGCTGGAAGATCGGCAGGGCGATGGCGTCCTCGTTGTCCAGCAGCGAGCGCAGAGCGTAGCCGTCCGAGCCAAGCTCGATCCGCGCCACGTCTCGCAGGTGGCTGATCTCGCCCTTGTCGCCGGCGCGGATGATGACGTCGCCGAACTGTTCTTCGTTGGTCAGGCGGCCTTGGGTGTTGATCGCGACTTGGAACGAGGCCTGACCAGGCGACGGCGGCGCGCCGACCTGGCCGGCAGCGACCTGGACGTTCTGCTCACGCAGGGCCGTGATCACGTCCCCGGCGGTCATGCTGCGCGAGGCCAGCTTCTGCGGGTCCAGCCACACCCGCATGGAATAGGCGCCGGTGCCGAACATCTGCACGTCGCCGACGCCATAGGTGCGCGCCAGGGCGTCCTTGACGTGAAGCTGGGCGTAGTTGGCCAGGTAGAGCTTGTCGTAGCGCTTGTTGGGCGAAGTCAGGTGCACGACCATGATCAGGGCCGGAGACGCCTTGGTGGTGGTCACCCCGGCGCGCTGCACCTCCTGCGGCAGGCGCGACAGCACCTGGGCCACCCGGTTCTGCACCAGGGTCTGGGCCTTGTCGCCATCGGTCCCTAGCGCGAAGGTGATGGTCAGGGTCATCGTGCCGTCAGAGGCGGCCTGGGAGCTCTGGTAGAGCATGCCCTCGACCCCGTTGACCGCCTGCTCGATGGGCGCGGCAACCGTCTCGGCGATCACCGCCGGTTCGGCGCCCGGATAGATGGTGCGCACCACCACCGTGGGCGGCACGACCTCCGGATATTCGCTGATCGGCAGGTTGGGCAAGGCCACCAGGCCGGCGATGAAGATGACGAGCGACAGCACCGCGGCGAAGCGGGGCCGGCTTATGAAAAACCGGGAGAAGTTCATGGCTTTTGTCCGTGCGGACGCGCGCCTGGATCGGCGCGCGTCAAAGGGTGGAGGAAGACGGGACTAGGAAGCGGGGTTGAGGGTCGCCAGCTCGGCGGTGGAGATGCGGGCCGCGGACTGGGTAGCGATCACCGGATCGCCGGGGCGGACCTTCTGCAGGCCGCTGACCACCACCTTGTCGCCGGGCTTCAGGCCCGAACGGATGACGCGCAGCTCGCCGATGGCCGGGCCCAGAGTCACCGGGTCATATTCCACATGGTTGTCGGCGGTCAGGGTCAGGACGTAGCGCTTGCCGAGATCCGTGCCGAGCGCCTTTTCAGGGACCAGGGCGACGGTCTGCGACTGAGACGAGACCAGCTTGATGCGGGCGAACAGGCCCGGGGTGAACTTGCCGTCGGCGTTATCGAAGATGGCGCGGCCGTTGATGGTGCCGCTCTTCACGTCAACCGCGTTGTCGATGAAGGAGAGCTTGCCCTGATGGGGGAAGCCGTCCTCGGTCATCAGGCCCAGATAGACCGGCGCGGGCTTGCCGCGCTCGCCGGAGGCGTACTTCAGATAGGTCTGCTCGTCGGTGTTGAACGAGGCATAGATCGGCCCGTCGGAAACCACCGTGGTCAGCTGCTCGCTGGTGGTGATCAGGTTGCCGGGGGTAATCTGGGCGCGCGAGACCCGCCCGTCGATGGGCGAGATGACGCGGGTAAAGGACAGGTTCAGCCGGGCGGTTTGGAGCGCCGCCTGGGCCGCGCCGACGTCCGCGCGGGCCGACTTGGCCTGGGCCTGGAGCCTCTCAAGTTCGCCCTGCGAGACGGCGTTCTGATCCATCAGCCGCTGACCGCGGTCGGCGTCGGCGCCGGCCAGGGAAGCCTGGGCCTGGGCGCGTTCGAGCTGGGCGGCGGCGCGGTCGACCTCGGCCTGGAAGGGACGCGGGTCGATCTGGAACAGGACCTCGCCCTTGCGCACCTTGGCGCCCTCCTGGAAACGGACCGCATCGATGAAGCCGCCCACGCGGGCGTGGACGTCGACGCTGTTGACCGCCTCAAGACGGCCAGTGAGTTCGTCCCACTGCCGCAGAGGTTGGAAGACCACGCCGGTCACCTCGACCTTGGCGGTGGGCGGCGCGACAGGTTGCGATTGAGCCGGGGCGCAGCCGCTCGTCAGAAGCGCGCCCGCCAGCAGGATCGTTGAAAGGGTGATGAGAGGTTGCATGCGATGCTCCTGCAGCCGAGCCCCGGGGGCTCACGAATATGTACCGAGCGGTACAGATGTCGTCTTTTGTGCAGTGCGTCAAGAGAAGTTTTGTACCGATCGATATTTTATTCTAGGCGGTACAAAAAATCGAGGCGGGCGTGAATAGGTAAGCGACTGATATCTACCGGTTTAGGACTTAGGCGACCTTGGCGTCGGGGCAGCCGCAGGGCCAACCCTGCAGCGCCATCTTCACCACGCCGCGCATCCCGGCGAGGTCCATACCCGAGCTAGCCTGCAGAGCCATGCCCTGGGCCAGGGCCATAACGTAGGAGGCCAGGGCGTCCGTGTCGGTATCCTTGCGGATGTCGCCGTCGACCTTGGCCCTCTCGAACCGCTCGCGCAGCTTGGTCTCCAACCCGAAGCGGCGGGCGGTCAGTTCCTGGCGCACGGATTCAGAAGCGATACCGCCACAGGTCAGGACGCTGTTGACCCCCATGCAGCCGGGATTTTCCGGATCGGCATGGGCGTCGGCGCCCTTCATCAGCAGAAACTCGACCGTCTCATAGGCGGTGGGCTTGGCCAGGGCCTGGTCGATGAAGACGAGCTTCTCGCGCTCATAGAGGTCGAGCGCCTTCTTGAAGAGCTCTTCTTTGTTGCCGAAGGCGCAGTAGAGGCTGGGGCGGGTGATGCCCATGGCCTCGGTCAGGTCGCTGAGCGAAGCGGCCTCGTAGCCCTTGCGCCAGAATACTTTCAGAGCCGCCGCGAGGGCGTTCTCCGTGCAAAATTCCCGAGGGCGGCCGACCACCGCGCTGGCGAATGAGGATTTCATACCGGCTAGTCTATAACCTCGAACGGACCATCCGTCGAGAGACAGAGATGGTGGGCCAGGTGCGGCGTATCAACCCTCGACATCGGTGTCGGGGCGATCGGACCCTGACGCGACCTCACCGTGCCATTTGCCCTTTGTGTCCTCGTAGACAATGCCGACGTCGTCGCCGGCCACCCGCTGCTCGCCCGCGGCCCGCTCGGCCGCCTTGCGCGCGGCGTCATGCGACGGGAAGGTTTCGGAGAAGGTGCCGCCCACCTTGTAGGCCCAGCCGCCGTCGTGCTCGACGATTTCGTAGGTGAGTTTGGTCATGGCGGTCTCCGGGGTAACGATCCGCCATCCTAGCCCCAATGGAGGCCGGGCGCGCAACTGGCTATCGTTCCGGCATGCCGCCGAATCCCCCAGCCGACGAAACCGATTTGCTCTATCGCCGGGCGGAAACGCTGGCTGCCGAGGGACGCACACAGGAGGCGCAGACCGCCTATCTGGCCGTGATTGCTCGAGACCCGACCCATTTCGGCGCGCTCAACGATCTTGGAACCCTGCTTTATGCCTCAGACTTCCGCGCCGCCGCGCGCACGGCCTACGCCGAGGCCATCCGGCATCACCCTGACAACCCGACCGGCCGCGTGAATCTGGCCAACGCCCTGCTGGCCAATGACGAGATCGCCGAGGCCCGGGCACAGTACGAGGCCGCCCTGCGGTTGGAGCCCGATCATCCGGAAGCGAACCAGGGCATGGCCAATCTGATGCTGGCGCTGGGCGATGAGGCGGGCGTCCGCCGCCATCTGGCGATCAGCATGAAGGGACGCGGCGTCACCGCCCTGCCCTATCGCGGATCCGGCGAGCCCTGCCGGGTGCTGCTGCTGGCCTCGGCGCGGGGCGGTAACGTGCCGACGCGCTTCCTGCTGGACGATGAGATCTTCGCCGTCTTCCGGCTGCCGGTGGAGGCCTATGGCGCGGGCATGGAATTGCCGCCCCACGATCTGGTGTTCAACGCGGTGGGCGACGCGGACCTCTGCGCCGAGGCTCTGGGCATGGCGGACGCCGTGCTGACGTGCACCGACGCGCCGGTCATCAACCCGCCGGGCCGGGTGCGTCCCACCGGCCGCGCCGCCATAGCCGAACGCCTGACGGGTATCGAGGGTGTGCGCACGCCCAGGGTTGTGCTGACGGCGCGCGAGACTCTGAAACAGGCGGCGCGAGGCTTCGGCTATCCGCTGCTGCTTCGCAGCCCTGGCTTCCACACCGGCAAGCACTTCCGCAAGGTCGAGACGCCCGCCGACTTGGCCGAGACCGCCGCGGCCCTGCCCGGGCGGCGCCTACTGCTGATCGAATATCTCGACGCCAGAGGCGCGGAGGGTCTGGCCCGCAAGTTCCGGGTGATGATCGTCGGCGGCCAGATCTTCCCCATGCACCTGGCGTTGTCTGGCGACTGGAAGGTCCACTACTTCACCGCCGACATGGCCGAGCAGCCGGAACACCGAGCGCTGGAGGCGGCCTTCCTCAGCAACATGCCGGGCGTGCTGGGCCCCCGTGCGATGGCGGGTCTGGAAGCGATCGCGCAGGCTCTGGGCCTCGACTACGCCGGCGTCGACTTCGCGCTGGGACCGGACGGCGAGGTGCTGCTGTTCGAGGCCAACGCCACCATGGTGGTCAATCCGCCCGAGCCCGATCCGCGCTGGGACTACCGCCGCGCCCCGGTGCAGGCGATCTTGGACGCCGTCCGAGCCATGCTGCTGGGTCGCGCCAGACCCTCCAAAATCACGTGAACGGCGGCTGAACGCCTCCCTCAGGCATGCCTCAGGCATCCGGGCGCATCCTGATCTCACGGTCGGCCATTCCGGCGGACCCGTGAGTGGGGATACTGCGATGGCCAGTCTCGGCGTCGTCGATTGGGTTCTTCTGGAAAAGGGCGCGGAGACCGTTCAGGTCGGCGATCTGGTGTCTGCGGACGCCGGCGGCATGCCCACCTACCGGGTCGTCGCCGTGGAGGATGGCCGCGCCTGGCTGCGCGACGGCGCCCACGATCAGGTCTGGGTCCTGCCGCTATCGGTGTTCCACTGGAAGGCGGCGATCTGACGATAAGCTTTGAAGCTGCTGCGAGGCGGCGGCTTCAAGACGTGCGTTTCCTGGACGGTACAATGAACCTCGCCATCCGGCTGCGAGGACCCCGTGACCGCCTCCCCACGACTGATACCGATCGCGCTCGCGGGCGCGGCCCTGATGCTGGCGAGCGCCGCCCGCGCCGAGGTCAGCGCGCTCAACGGCATGTGGATCCTGGAGGCCAAGGACTTCGGCCGCGGGGACAAGCTGCCCCTGACTCCGGCAGCCCAGGCCGTGCTCGACGCCGAGCGCAAGGACGTCCAGGCCGGCAACGTCATCTTCGAGTCGCAGAAGAAGTGCCTGCCCGATGGCGTGCCCAACATCATGGCCAACGAATTCGCCCTGGAGTTCCTGGAGACCCCGGATCGGGTCACCATCCTCAACGAAGCCAGCACCCTGCCGCGCTCGATCTACCTTGACGAGAAGACCCACCCAAAAGGTCTGGAGCCCAGCTGGAACGGCCATTCGATCGGCCATTGGGAAGGCGCCACCCTGGTGGTCGACACCGTGAACCTCAACGACAAGGCGCACCTGGCCAACTTCCTGGGCATCCATTCCTCCACCACCCACATGGTCGAGCGCTTCCACGTCGAGAACGGCGGCCAGAGCCTGGTGGGCGAGTACACCTTCGAGGACCCCCGCTACCTGACCAAGCCCTGGACCGGGGTGATCCACTACCGCCGCCTGCCGCCCCATTCCGAGCTTTGGGAATACGCCTGCGAGATCGGCGGCGAGGGCTGGAACGAACGCTTCAAGGGCGACCCCGCCGCCAAGGCCAACTGATGAGCAAATCCATGACCCTCACCTCCGCACGCTCTGTGCTACTCGGCGCCGCAGCCGCCCTGACCCTCGCGGGAGCGGCCTCCGCTCAAGTCACCAGCCTGACCGGCATGTGGATTCTCGACGGCAAGGACTTCGGGCGGGAGCTGAAGATGCCCCTGACCCCCACCGCCCAGAAGATTCTGGACGACCGGACCAAGGCCATCGCCGGCGGTGACGTGCTCGGCAGCAAGGTGTGCGGCCCGACCGGAATGCCGGCCATGATGGCCAATGAGTTCGCCCTGGAGATTCTGGAAACACCGGACCGGGTGACCATGATCAACGAGGCTGCCACCGTGCCGCGCTCCGTCTATCTGGACGAAAAGACCCATCCCACTGGGCTGGAGCCCGCCTGGAACGGCCATTCCATCGGTCACTACGAGGGCAAGACCCTGGTCATCGACACGGTGAACTTCAACGACAAGACTAATCCGTTCGGCTTCATAGGCGTGCATTCCTCCACGACCCACCTGGTCGAGCGTTTCCACACCGAGGCCGACGGCAAGACCTTGGTCGGCGAATTCACCTTCGAGGACCCGCGCCTGCTGACCAAGGCCTGGACCGGCGTGGTCCACTACAAGCGCCTGCCGCCTCATTCGGAACTGTGGGAGTACGCCTGCGAGATGGGCGGCGGCTGGCAGGAACGCTACCAAGGCGACCCGGCGGCCAAGAAGCCGGGTTAGCTAGGCGCCGTCATCTTCTGAGCGCACAACGCAGGCATGACGCCTGCGCAGACTCGCCCCCTCGCCCTGATCACCGGCGCTTCGTCCGGCATAGGCGCGGCCTTCGCCCGAGCCTATGCCGCGCGCGGCCATGACCTCGCCTTGTCGGCGCGACGGGCCGACCGGCTGGAGGCGCTGGCGGCAGAACTCAGCGCCCGATATGGCGTCGAGGCCTTCGCCATTCCCGCCGACCTTGCCGCGTTCGAGGCGCACAAAACCCTGCTCGACGCCCTGGCGGCGCGTGGACGCACGGTGGACGTGCTGGTCAACAACGCCGGCTTCAGCATCGCCGAGAGCTTCGCCGCGGTTCCCTGGGACCGCCAGCGCGACTTCCTGATGACCCTGGTGGTCAATGCCTGCGGCCTGGCCTACGGCGTCATCCCTGCGATGGCGGAGAAGGGCTCCGGTTCGATCATCAATGTCGCTTCCCTGGCGGGCCTGGCGCCCGGCGTTGCGGGTCACAGCCTCTATCCCGGGGCCAAGAGCCTGATGATCAAGTTTTCCGAGGCGCTGGACGCGGAGCTGCGCGCCAAGGGCGTGAAGGTCACGGCGCTGTGCCCCGGCTTCACCGTCACGGAATTCGCCGAGGCCAATGGCACCCAGAGCCAGATGGACGCCTCGCCGCGCCGGCTGTTCCAGACCGCCCAGGAGGTCGCCGAGATCGGCATCGCCGCCAATGCACGCGGGCAGGTCGTGGTCGTGCCCGGTCTGCACAACAAGATCGCCGCAGCGCTGATGCGCTACCTGCCCGCGACCCTGGTCCGCGCGCTCCTGATGCGCGCGTCCGCCAAATACCGTCTGGGAGACTGACGCTTGGCCCACTTCGACGTCATCATCATCGGCAGCGGCGCGGGCGGGGGCACCCTGGCCCAGCGGTTGGCGGCGGCCGGCAAGTCGATTCTGATCCTGGAGCGGGGCCAACACCTGCCCCGAGAGGCTGAGAACTGGAGCTCCCGGTCGGTCTTCATCCAGCACCGCTACCGCACCAAGGAGCAGTGGTACGACAAGCTGGGTAAGCCGTTCACGCCCAATACGCACTACTGGGTCGGTGGCAACACCACCTTCTACGGCGCGGCCCTGATGCGCCTGCGCGAGCGTGACTTCGAGGAGGTGCAGCACGCCGGCGGCGTCTCTCCCGCGTGGCCGATTAAGCTTGCGGACCTGGCGCCCTACTACGCCGAGGCCGAGACCCTATGGCGGGTGCACGGCACGCGCGGCGTCGATCCCACTGAAAAGGGCGACGAGCCGGTCTACGCCTATCCCGCCGTCAACAACGATCCGGGCGTGGAACTGCTCAAGGACCATTGGGAGAAGCTGGGCTGGAAGCCCTTTCCCCTGCCGCTGGGCGTCAATCTCGACCAGCAGCACCCGGTCACCTCCGCCTGCATCAAGTGCAAGACCTGCGGTGGCTATCCCTGCCTGGTGAAGGCCAAGTCCGACGCCCGCACCCTGGCCATCGAACCTCTGATGGGTCTGCCCAATGTGACCCTGCTCACCGGACGTCTGGTGCAACGACTGGAGACCGATCCCGGCGGCAAGACGGTGACCGAGGTCGTCTGCGAAACGACGGAGGGCGAAGAGCGCTGGACCGGCGATATCGTGGTGGTCGCCGCCGGCGCAGCCAACACCGCCGCCATCCTGCTGCGCTCAGCCAACGCGGCTCACCCGGACGGCCTGGCCAACGGCTCGGGCCAGGTCGGACGCAACTACATGTTCCACACCCTGACGGCGATGGTCTCAGTCACGCCGCAGCCGACCCAGATCGTCTTTCCCAAGACCCTGGCGGTGAACGACTTCTACTGGGGCGATCCCAAGGGCGGCTACGACAAGCCGATGGGGCATATCCAGATGCTGGAATACATGTCCGGCCAGACCCTGGAGGGCCAGGTGTCGGACTGGATTCCCCCCGCCCTGATCCCCGAGGGCATGGCCGACGCGGTGGCCGAGCGGATGCTGTCGATGCTGGTGATTTCGGAGGATTTGCCGCTGCCGGACAATCGGGTGCGGGTGACCCCGGACGGGCGCATCCATCTGGACTACACCTACAATAACCTGGAGGGGCACCAGCGGCTGGTGCAGACGCTGAAGACCTCCCTCGACGGCTTCGTCGACCACGCCCACCCGATCTCGCAGCATCACTTCCAGTTCGACAGTCTGCTGCCGCTTTACGGGACGGCGCATCAGGCGGGCACGGTGCGCTTCGGCGCGGATCCCGCCTCGTCAGTTCTGGACCCCTGGTGCAAAGCGCATGAGCTGGACAACCTCTATGTGGTCGACACCAGCTTCTTCCCCTCGATCGCCTCGGTGAACCCGACCCTGACCACCGTCGCCAACGCCATGCGGGTGGGCGATCACCTCAAGGCGCGGCTGAAGGGTTAGCGCTCGCGCTGCACCTGAATAGAGGGCTGGCCGTCCACGTTCATGTGGAAGCTGCCGAGGGCGCCCTTCTTGATGACCACGCTGGACCCGGCGTGAGGATCGAAGGTCATGGTCGCCAGATCGGTCTGATGCCAGAACTGCTCGCCCTCCAGAGTGAAGCGCCAGCGGCCGGTCTTGTCCTGCGACGCGCTCAGCACCTTCAGCGACACCGAATCTGTCTCGGACTTGGACACGCCCTTGTCGAAGATGGCCAGGGACGGCAGGGCGAAGCCGAACGCCTCCTTGCGCAGGGTGCGGCGCTGGGCCTGGTCGATGGTGACCAGATCGCCCTTGGCCTGGGCCTCGTCCATCCTGGCGGTGGCGGCGTCGAAACAGGCCAAACGCTGGGGCCCGTCGGTGATCTTGCGGCAATCCAGCACCGCCCTGACCGCCGGCGCCTGGTCGGGTGAGGTCGGACCGGCGGCCATCGCCGCGGGCGCCAGGGCCAGCACGCCGAAGCTCAGGATGCCGATGTAGGGAAGACGGGCCATTGACGCGCTCTCACTCGATTGACGCCGAGCATCCGGCCAAAGCTTGACCCAAAGCAAGCGTTGCAAGGGCGTCAGGCCGTGGAGGCGCCCGCCAAGGTCACAGCGAAACTGCCCGCCGAGGCTCTGGCCCAGTTGGTTGTGTAGAAATTCTCCTGGCAATTGCCGTCCAGCAGCTCGCCCGGCTTCAGGAAGGTGTGCAACTCGGAGAACTGCTTGACCTGGGTGGCGCTGACCCGGCGCACGAGGTGATGGGGGCCAAGCTCGTCCGGGTGGGTCAGGCCGGCGGCGGCCAGCATGTCGGCCAGGGACTTCAGGGTCTGGCGGTGGAACTTGAACACCCGCTCGCCCTTGTCTGGCACATCCAGCGCCTTCTGGCGGATGGCGTCCTGGGTGGCGACACCGGTCGGGCAGTGGTTGGTGTTGCAGCTGAGCGACTGCACGCAGCCGATGGCGAACATGAAACCGCGCGCCGCATTGGCCCAGTCCGCGCCGATGGCCAGGACCGAGGCGATGTCGAAGGCGCTGACCACCTTGCCCGCCACGCCAATCTTGATCCGGTGGCGCAGTCCCGCGCCCACCAGCACATTGTTGACGAACAGCAGTCCCTCGCGCATCGGCGCGCCGATGTGATCGGAGAATTCGGTCGGGGCCGCGCCGGTGCCGCCCTCCGCGCCGTCGACCACGATGAAGTCGGGGACTACGCCGGTCTTCAGCATCGCCTTGACGATGGCCATGAACTCCCACGGATGGCCGATGCACAGCTTGAAGCCGACCGGCTTGCCGCCGGACAGGGTGCGCAGCTGGGTGATGAAGGCCATCATTTCCAGCGGGGTGGTGAAGGCGCTGTGGCGGGGCGGCGAGATGCAGTCCTCGCCCATCGGCACGCCGCGCGTCTCGGAAATCTCCCGGCTGACCTTGGAGGCGGGCAAGACCCCGCCGTGGCCGGGCTTGGCCCCCTGGCTGAGCTTGATCTCGATCATCTTGATCTGCTCGTTGACCGCCTGGGCGGCGAACTTGTCCGGATCGAACCGGCCGTCCGAGCCGCGGCAGCCGAAGTAGCCGGAGGCCACCTCCCAGACGATGTCGCCGCCGTACTCGCGGTGGTAGGGACTGATCGAGCCCTCGCCGGTGTCGTGCGAGAAGCCGCCGAGCTTAGCCCCCTTGTTCAGGGCGCGAATAGCGTTGGCGCTGAGCGATCCGAAGCTCATGGCCGAGATGTTGAAGACCGAGGAGGAATAGGGCCTGGCGCATTGATCGTTGCCGATGGTGATGCGGAAGCCCGCCGGGTCGGAATGGATGGCCGGGTTCAGCGAATGGGCGATGAACTCGTAGCCCTCGCGGTAGACGTCGAGCAGGGTGCCGAACGGCCGCTCGCCCTGTTCGCCCTTGGCGCGCTGATAGACGATGGCGCGCTGGCTGCGCGAGAACGGCGCGGCGTCCTGGTCGGACTCGATCAGGTACTGGCGGATTTCGGGCCGGATGAACTCCACCATCCACCGGATGTGACCGATGACCGGATAGTTGCGCTGGATCGAATGGCGCCGCTGGATCAGGTCCAGCACTCCGATCGCGGTCAGGAGGCCGAACACCGCCAGGATGACCCAGCCGCCCTCCCAGAACATCGCCGTGACGATCCCGGCAAGGGTCATCAGGATGCAGAGGACGAATACGGTGTACCGGCTCTGCATGGATGGAGTCCTTAGCGCGGGATCTTCTTTGGCTGAGCTTTTCAGGATTCTACGCCAGCGGCCAAAACAGCAGCGTAACGGCTGATTTTCAGAAGGCCGTTGAAAGTGCTGCGCTGCGGCGCCGGGGGGTCAGATCGGCTGGCGGGGCTATAGTCTGTGCTTCCACTGTTCTCAGGGATGCGCCCGATGTCCTCCACCCTCACCGTCCGCGCCCTCTGCGGCGCCGCCTTGCTGGCCATTGTGGCGGGGTCCGCTGCCCAGGCCGCCGAACCGCCCGCCTCGATCAACGGCATGTGGATGCTCGATCCCAAGGAATTCGGCGATGGGGCGCCGCGGACCCCCCTGCCCCTGCTTCCCGCCGTCGCCGCCGAACAGGCCGCCCGACGCAAGGCCACGCCCGTCGCGGCCACCACATTGGGCGATCACGCGCTGAAGTGCCTGCCCTCGGGCATGCCCGGCATGATGACCAACGAGTTCGCCCTGGAGTTTCTGGAGACCCCGGGCCGGGTGACGGTCCTGTCCGAGAACAACACCATACCGCGCAGCATCTACCTGACTGAAACCGAGCACACCAAGGGCCTGGAGCCCAGCTGGAACGGACATTCCATCGGCCACTACGAGGGCGAGGGCGCCAAGAAGATGCTGGTGGTCGATACCGCCAACTTCAACGACCGGCTGGGGCCGATCACCGGGCGCGGCGTGCATTCGCCGACCACCCACCTCACCGAGCGCTACTATCTGGAAAGCCCCGACGTCATGGTCGGCGAGATGACGTTCGACGACCCCAAATACCTGAGCAAGCCCTACACCACCACGCACCACTACCTGCGCATCAAGGGCAAGGCGGAGCTGTGGGAATACGTCTGCGAGACCAACGCCCCAGGCTGGTCCGAGCGGTTCGAAAACGATCCGGCGGCCAAGCTGTCGCAAAAATAGGGCGTCCGCCGAAGGAGCATTCGATGTCGCTGAAAATCCCCGTACTAGCCGGCGCGTTTTTGCTCTGCACCGCCGCCCACGCCGCCGTCCCGGCCAAGGCCATTACGGGCATGTGGCTGATCGACCCCAAGGACTATGCGCCTGAAGCCAGCCAGCGCGAGAAGATGGAGCTGACGCCTGAGGCCGCCGCCAGACAGGCGGACCTGCGCAAGAAGACCTCTGCGGTCCAGTCCACCCTGTCGGACCGCTCGCGCAAATGCCTGCCGATCGGCATGCCGGGCATGATGACCAACGAATTCGCCCTGGAATTCCTGGAGACGGCCGGGCGAGTGACCATTCTGTCCGAGGACAGCTCCCTGCCGCGCAGCATCTATCTGACCGAGAAGGCCCACACCACGGGCCTGGAGCCCAGCTGGAACGGCCATTCCATCGGCCACTACGAGGGCGCGGGCGCCAAGAAGGTGCTGGTGATCGACACGGTGAACTTGAACGACCGGATGGGCGCGGTGAACGGGCGCGGCGTGCACTCGCCCACCACCCATCTGATCGAGCGCTACTATCTGGCCGGCCCCGACGTGCTGGTTGGCGAGATGACGTTTGAAGATCCAAGTTACCTGGCCAAGCCCTTCCACACCCTCCACCACTACAAGCGGATCGCGGGCAAGGCGGAGCTTTGGGAATACGCCTGCGAGACCGACGCAGCGGGCTGGTCGGAGCGGTTCGAGAACGATCCGGCGGCCAAGCTGTCTGAGAAGTAGCGGCCCGGTTTCTTTGAGGTAGAGTTCTGCAAAGCCCCCGGGAGCGGGCGTGTGGGAGGCTATCCGATGCTGTCGAAAACCCTCGTCGGCGCCGCGGCGCTGTTGGCTGTAGCCGGTTCGGCTCACGCGGAAATCTTCGGCAAGAGCGGCCGCTTTGGCCCCCTGCAGGTCGAATACAAGGTCTCGCTGCCGCCGGGCTATTCGCCGGCCAAGGCCTATCCGGTGGTGCTGGTCTTCACCGGCGGCGGGCAGGCGCTGGCGGCGGCGCAGTCGAGCATCGAAACGGACTGGCAAGCCGAGGCAGACAAGCGTGGCTATATCGTCATCAGCCCCGCCGCGCCCGGCGGCGACCTGTTCTTCGAGGGCGGCGATCAGGCCTTCCCCGCCTTCCTCGAGATGATCCAGAAGGACTACAAGGTCGCCGGCAAGATCCACATCGCCGGCCATTCCAACGGCGGCCTGAGCGCCTTCCACATCGCCGCCAAATACCCGAGCTACTTCTCCACCGTGACCGGCTATCCGGGCCTCTATGAAGACATCAAGGGTGCGCCGCTGAACCGGTTGAAGCCGCTGTGCCTATACATGCACGCGGGCAGCCTGGACATCGAATGGAGCACGGCCATGCGCGAGCAGTCCGACCAGATGCGCGCCGACGGCTACCGCATCAAATACACCCTGGAAAAGGGCCAGCAGCACCGCCTGAAGGCGGCGGAGATCAACCTCTCAAACCGCCTGTTCGACGAGATCGAAAGCTGCAAGTAGCGGTCAGGGCTTCAGATTGTAGATCCGCTCGGGGTTCTCCACCGCGATCCGGTGGCGCAGGGGCTCGGGCAGCTGGGCCAGCAGGGCCACGCCGGCCTTGATCCGCGTCGCGGCGGCCGCCGCCGCAGCGTCATAGTGCTGGTCGGTGCCCAGGATGAAGCGGTCGGGGAAGTCGGAGAACAGCGACAGCCACTGCGGCAGCAGCTTGCCGTCGGCGCCCAGCGGCGGGTTCTTGCCCGGCGCGCCGGGGTCGAACTTGATTTCCATGTAAAGGTTTGGGTGGGCCTTCAGCAGCGGCCGCATCCGGTCCGGCGTGCGCAGGCCGGTATTGTCCGAGCCCGCGTGGGCCCAGACGATCTTGGCGCGGGGGTTGTGAGCCAGCAGGGCCTCCAGCGCCGCGAAGTTGGCATGCAGCGTGGGCGCATTGGGCGCCGGCAGACCGGAGGGCATGTCGGCGGGGACTGCCTCCATATGCAGGTCGATCGGCACGTTGTGCTCGGCGGCGATGTCGGCCAGCAGCAGCATCAGGGGTGAATTCGCCGGATAGTATTCGTAGTCCTTGATGCCGGGCCCCGGCAGGACGAAGTGCTCGTTGGACAGCTCGCCGAAGCCGGCGGCGCCCTGACGCAGGATCGCCTCGGCCCGCGCCCGCAGCCGGGCTTGCGCCTGGGGACCGGAGTCGCCGGTGCGCCACGCCTCCACCAGCATGGGATTGAGCGTTCCGCCGCCGCCCATCAGCGCGATCCGCCCTGCCTGGGCCTTAACCGCCGCCTGGACCTTTTCGATGTCCCAGGCCTCCGGATTGCCGGCGCCGTAGGGCATGGTCTGGATCACCGCGTGGACTTCGTGACGCGCGTCCATCGACCGGATCAGCAGAGCCACGGAAGGACCGGGATCAGTGTCGTCCATGTGCACGTGGGCGTCAACGAAGGGGAAGGCGGCGGGCGCGTCGGCGCAGCTGGCGGGGGCCGCGAACGGCAGGACCGACAGACCGGCGCACAGCGCCATCGGCAACAGGGATCGGGTTTTCACAGCAGGTCGCCTTCTGATCGGACGTTGCAAGCGCTGGACGGCAGGGGGCTATGGACTGCGCCGGAGTGTCAAGTGAGGCGAGCTGTTATGCGCCTGCCGCCGACATGCGAGTCGATGTAGATCGGGGAGCATGGCTGCGACGCGCACAGCAACACCCCTGGGGTTCGGCGAGCCCATGCCCTTCTTCACCGCGCAGACGGATGGAGTCCCCGCCTATTCGATCCAGGTGGCGGCGGGACGATGGCTGGTGCTGCTGGTGTTCGGCACTCTGGGGTACGAGCCGTCAGCGCAGGCGCACGAGGCGGCGATGGCGCGCCGGGACCTGTTCAACGATGCCGATGCGGCCTTCTTCGGCGTCAGCGTGGACCCCAACGACCAAGCGCAGCGGGGCTTGGCTAACGCCGCCGTGGGCGTCCGCTATTTCTGGGATTTCGACAAGGCGGTCTGCGGCGTCCTGGGCCTGATGGATGGCGAGATGCTGACGCCCGGC
Source organism: uncultured Caulobacteraceae bacterium (assembly GCA_903929535.1). Lineage (GTDB taxonomy): Bacteria > Pseudomonadota > Alphaproteobacteria > Caulobacterales > Caulobacteraceae > BOG-938. The sequence continues at coordinate 28,580 of CAIYVC010000063.1, forward strand.
GTCTTCCTGATCGACCCCAGCTTCCGGGTGGCCATGGTCGAGCCTCTGGAGAACACCGCCCTGGTGCTGGATCGGTTGGAGCAGGAACTGGCCGCCAAGGCCGCCGCGCCGGACACCGGGTTCGCCCCGGTGCTGACACTGCCGCGCATCTTCGAGCCGGAGTTCTGCGCCGAGCTGATCGCCTATTTCCAGGCCCATGAGCCCGAAGAGTCCGGGTTCGCCGCAGATGTTGACGGGCGCACCGTCAACCGGATCGATCCCAACCTGAAGCGCCGCCATGACGTGACGGTGGAAGATCCCGACCTGCTGGCGCGGATCGACGGGAAGCTGCGCGGGCGGCTGCTGCCGATGATCAAGCGCGCCTTCAACTGGCAGGCCACCGAGATCGAGCGGTTCGTGATCTGCCGTTATGCCGCCGAGGACCGGGGCTTCTTCTTTCCTCATCGCGACGACGTCACTGCCGGCACCGCCCACCGCAAGTTCGCCGTGACCATCAACCTCAACGCCGAGGACTACGAAGGCGGCGACCTGCGCTTTCCGGAGTTCGGGCGGCGCAGCTACCGAACCCCGACGGGCGGCGCCACCGCCTTCTGCTGCTCGCTGCTGCACGAGGCCATGCCGGTGACCGAAGGCGTGCGCTACGCCTTCGTGCCCTTCCTGTACGACGAGGCGGGGGCGAAGGTCAGACGGGCCAACGCCGTCCAGAGCCAGGGCAACCGCAGCGAACGCAGAGCCGCAAAAGGTCGCGGCGTTGATTCCGATCCGCGCCGCTCGCGCGTCTAAGTCTGGCGGATTGAGCCCGCAACGGATTTCCTTGACATGACACGGGCGATGGGCGCCGCTTGTCAGATCAATAGTCCGCAAAAAAGGACATTAGGGATGGGACGGAAACATCAATTTTTCATCGGCGGGGCCCTGGCGGCCGCGGCCGTATCGTTAGCCGGCGTTGGAGCCTCATTGGCCCAAACCACGCTGGCTCCAAACCCCGATCCGCATAATCTCCAGGGAACCTGGATGTCCGCCCCGCGGGCGCACCTGACCAAGGATTACACCCCGCACCTGGGCCGCGGCCAGCCTGACGACATCCCCGACAGCGAGATCACCTGGCAGGTCGGGGACAAGATGCCGCCCTTCACCGCCGTGGGCAAAGCCAAGTTCGAAGACGCGGTCGACGCCCAGATCAACAACAAGCCGCACGCCGATCCGTCGACCAACTGCATGCCGCACGGCCTGCCCCGGCTGATGATCGCCCCCTACGGCCTGCAGATCGTGCAGACCAAGGGTCTGATCACCTTCATGCACGCGGTGAATCACAACGTCCGCTTCATCCACATGGACCAGAAGATGCCGGCCAAGGTGCCGCTCACCTTCAACGGCTATTCGGTCGGTCACTGGGAAGGCGACACCCTGGTCGTCCACTCCAAGGGCATCTCCAGCGCCGGCATCATCGACCAGCTCGGCACACCGCACTCCGATAAGCTGCAGGTCACCGAACGCATCCGCAAGATCGACGGCGGGGCGCACTTCGAAGACATCATGACCTTCGATGATCCGGTCATGTACTCGCAGCCCTGGACCGCGCGCATCATCGACAACTGGGACAACGGTCACCGGATCTCCGAGTACATCTGCGAAGAGAACAACCGCAACGGCGCGGACGCCGAAGGCCACACCCAAGTCAAATAATTCCGTCCGGGGAGGACATCATGTTGAAATCAGTTGCCGCGGCCGGCGCCGTGGCTTGCCTGCTGGGCTTTGCCTCGTTCGGGGCCGCTCAGGCCGCCGACCATCCGGACTTCACCGGGATGTGGAAGGTCCAGGGCTTCGTCCCGGCCATCAAGACCGACAAGGGCGCGCTTCCGCCCCTGCGGCCCGAGGCCAAGAAAATCTACGAACAACGGATCGCCGACCGGGCGGCCAAGCGCGACATCGACGACCCGATCGACACCTGTAAGCCGCACGGCGCGGCCCGCCTGATGTTCGCGCCCTATCCGATGCTGCTGCTGCAGGCCAACGGCCAGTTGGACCTGATCCAGGAAGCCAACCACACCTCGCGCCTGATCTATATCGACCAGCCCCCGGTCACCGACGACGATCCCAAGTGGCTGGGCGATTCCACCGGCAAATGGGTGGGCCGGAGCCTGGTGGTCAGCACCATCAACAACGACCACCGCACCTGGCTGGACAAGGCCGGCCTGCCCCACTCGGACGACATGAAGGTCACCGAGAAGCTGAGCCTGGGCAATGACGGCAAGACCCTGACCGACGCCATCACCATCGACGACCCCAAGACCTACACCGCGCCCTGGACCACCACGGTCCACTTCAACCGCATGCCGGCTGGCTCGGACCTCAAGGAAAACGTCTGCGTCCGCGATCACCGGATGTAGGCAGGAAGACCGGGTCCGGTCTCGGCCGGACCCGGCGCTCTACTCGTCGCTGGGCATGTGCAGGTACATCGACTGGATGCCGACGCGGCCCGGACCGGTGAAGCGGTTGACCACGAAGTTCATCTGGGCGCCGAACAGGCCGCTGGTCAGCCGGTCGATCACCGTCTCCATGCGCACCGAAGTGTCCTTGTAGAGCCAGCCGCCCGGCTCGATGTCGATGCTCTCGCCTGCCGCCAGCACCTTCTCGAACACATTGCCGTAGCCGTGCAACCAGAGCACGCCGTCGCCCTGGTGGCCGTGGAACTTGTCGATGAAGAAGCCGGTCTGGCCGAACAGCATGTTGGATACGCCGCGCACCCGCTCGAAGCTGTAGTCGATGTTGTCGGTGGCCGCGAGAAACTGGTGCTCACGCACCTGGATCTCCTGGCCGCGTTCCAGATGGATCGGCACGATATGGCCCGCGCCGTCGCGGCTGAAGGCGATGACCCCGTCGCCCGAGGCCTGGGTGACGAACACCTGCATCCCCGCCACCATCCGCCGCAGCATGCCGCGCAACGCCTTCAGGCTGATCCGCACCGTGGGATGTTTCCACAGCAGGATGTGGTGCTCGAAATAGACCGGCATGCGGCTGACATCGACTGACAGCACCGGAACCAGCTCGCCATCGATATGGTAGGTGACCCCGCCGTAGTTCTCGTTGGCGGCCTTGGTCGGCATCAGGGTCGGCAAGCCGTTCGCAACCATCGGGTCAGCCTTTCACGGTGAGCCGCCATCCTGGGCGCCCGTCACCCTCGCGGCAAGGCGCCGCCGGGCCAAATAACGGCTGGATATGGCGTTTGCCTGCCTTTCGGTTCATGCTGCACCTGCGAACAACAGGAGGGGCCTGTGCCGACGATAGCCTTCGTGAGCTCCAAGGGAGGGGTGGGCAAGACCACGTCCGCCCTGCTGCTGGCCCTGGGTCTGGCCGAGCGCGGCCACAAGGTGGCCCTGGTGGATTCCGATCCCAACCTGCCGCTGAAGGCCTGGGGCGAACTGCCCGGCCGGCCCGAGAACATCCGACTGTTCCATGCCCCCAACTTCCAGGACCTGCCCGGCGAGCTGCGCAGCGCCAAGACGGCGGCGGAATGGGTGGTGATCGACACCGAAGGCGGCGCGCCGCGCATGGGCGGCCTGGCCATCGCCAACGCGGACCTGGTGATCACGCCGCTGGCGGCCTCGCAGCTGGATGCCCGTGAGGCGATCAAGGTGGCGGGGTTGGTGGCGGAGGTGTCCAAGCGCGAGCGGCGCACCATCCCGCTGGTCTGCCTGTTCGCGCGCACGCCGTCCGGCGTCCGCCGCTCGTTCTCCGATGTGCGCGCCATGCTCGAAGAGGCGGGGCTGCCGGCCCTGACCACAGCCCTCAGCGACAAGGAAGCCTTCCGCGCCCTCTTCTTCCGCGGCGGCTCGCTCGGCGGCTTGAACCGGCGTCAAGTGTCCGGCGTAACCGCGGCCAAGGCGCTGGTCGAGGAACTGACCGCAGAAGTCGCCAAGCGCTTCAAGTGACTACTGGGTCTTGAGGTAGGCGATCAGGTCCGCCCGGTCCTGGGGTTCCGGCATGCCGGCGAACGGCATCTTGGTGCGCGGGATCACTACCCGGGGATTGGCCAGATAGGCGTTCAGCGTCGATTCATCCCAGACCACGTCCGAACGCTTCATCGCGCCGGAATAGATGTAGTCCTCCACCGAGGCCGACTTGCGCCCAACGATGCCCTTCAGGTTGGGGCCCGGGTCGTTCTTGGCCGGATTGAAGGAGTGGCAGGCGGCGCACTGGGCAAACACAGTCTTGCCCCGCACGGCGTCGCCCGCGGCTAGAGCCGGTGACGCGGCCGCAGCCATCGCCGCCAGCACTCCAAGTCCAATCAGCAGCTTCACACCAGCAGTCCAGGGTTCTTGAGGTAGCGGTTCTTGATCGCGTCGGCGGCCCAGAAGGCCATCGCCCCGACCGGCCCGGTGGGGTTGTACGAGGAGTTGTGCGGGAACACAGCCGCGCCGGTGACGAACACGTTATGCACGTCCCAGCTCTGCAGGTACTTGTTGACGACGCTGGTGCGCGGGTCCGACCCCATCATGGCGCCGCCGGTGTTGTGGGTGCTCTGATAGGGCACCGAGGTCCAGCCGGCCTTGCTGAAGTTGTTGAACATCATCTTGGGGTTCATCGCCTTGGCGATCTTGGCCGACATGTCCACCGCGTGGGACATGACCTTGAAGTCGTTCTCGTGGAAATCGAAGGTCATGCGCAGCAGGGGCTGGCCGAAGCGGTTCTTGTAGGTCGGGTCCAGCGTCAGGCAGTTGTCCGGGTGGGGCATCACCGATCCGGTGCCGTTCACCACCACCGAGCCCTGGTACCATTTGGCGACTTCGCGCTTCCATTCGGAGCCCCATTGCGGGGTGCCGGGAGGCACGGGGTGATAGTTGATCGGCCGCGCGTTGCTGCCCCCGGCGGCGATGGTCGCCCCGCCGATGTAACCACCCGCCTTGGCTCGGTCGAAATCCTGGTTGTAGTGGAAGTCGTCGACCACGGCGCCCAGACCGCCCGCCGCCATGAACGGGTTGAAGGATCGGTCGTCGAAGAACAGCTGGATGGCCCCGGTGCGCCCGCCGCCCGCCTGATAGCAGTAGTTGGCGCCGACCAGACCTTCACGGGTCTTGGGATCGTAGGGCTTGCCGATGCCCGACAGCAGCAGCAGGTGCACGTTGTTCAGCTGGAAGCCTGACAGGATCACCAGGTCCGCCGGCTGCTCGATCTCCTCGCCGGTCAGCACGTTCACATAGAGGACGCCGGTCGCCTTCTTGCCGGTGGAGTCCAGCAGCACCTTCTGAACCCAGCTGAAGGTTCTAAGGTCGACGTTCTCGTTCTTCAGCGCCACCGGAATGACGGTGATGTGCGGGCTGCCCTTGGCGTTGGATTCGCAGCCGAACTTCTCGCAGTAGCCGCAGTACTGGCACTGGCCCAGCTGTTGGCCGTCGATGTTCGTGAACGGCTTGGACATCTGCGAGGTGGGACGCGGGAAGGCGTGGAAACCTAGCTCGTTGGAGGCCTTGGTGAACATGTTCGTTGCCAGGGCTGCCGTCAGCGGCGGCAGGGGATAGTCCTTCTTACGCGCGCCTTCGAAGGGGTTGCCGCCCTTCTGGATCTTGCCGTTCAGGTTGCCGGCCTTGCCCGAGATGCCGGCGGTGTATTCGAACTTCTCGTAATAGGGCTCCAGCTCGGCGTAGCTGATGCCCCAGTCCTTCAGGTTCATGTCGTCGGGGATGTATTTCTTGCCGTAGCGCTGTTCGTAGTTGCTGCGGATCTTCAGGTCCTGATCCGCCCAGCGCCAGTTGTGGCCGCTCCAGTGCACGCCCGAACCGCCGACGCCTTCGCCCGGCAGGAAGGAGCCCAGCCGGCGCATGGGCAGGGCCTCTTCGGACGGGTTGTTGCGGACGGTCAGGGTGTCCTTGGCCACGTCCATCATCAGTTCGTTACGCTGCTGGAAGCGCAGGTCGTCCCGGATCTGAGGAATGTTGAAGTCGTCCTGGGTCGTGCGCGGGCCGCCGCGCTCCAGCACCACGATCTTCAGGCCCGTGGGTCCCAGTTCCTTGGCCATGATCCCGCCGGCCCAGCCCATGCCGACGATGACGATATCAACGGGGGGAAGTTTTCTAGCCATGTCCGCGCCCCCTTACGAAAAGTCTGCAATGCCGAGGGGCTCGACCGTAAAGCGTGTCCCGTCGTTGTATTTCTTGATGTTTTCGGCGTTGTTGGCGCCCACGCCGGGGAAGCCGACCATGCGCCAGCCGACCATGTTGCGGTTGCCGCCGTAGATGGGATCGGAGAACAGGCCCTCCATCACCGTCTGGTAGGCCATGGTGAAGAACTCGCGCCCGGGGATGCCGCCCGCGAACATGATTTTTCCGGCGGCAAGGTCCTTCAGGAAGGTCTCTTTGTCCGCCGCCGCCAGACGGTCGAAGCTCTTGCCCCAGGTCTTGCGGCAGTAGGCGTTGGAGCCGGCGATGCCGCGCTGGTAGAGCTCGGCGGGGGTCAGGGGCAGCTGATAGCCTTGGTTGGCCGATCCCTGTTTCCACGGCCCCTGCAGATAGAGCCGGTCGCCCTTGCCCCACGATCCCGCGCAGGCGCGGTCGATGAAGATGGCGAGGCCGACGTCGGTGCCCGACGGCGTGAGCTCGTCGGCGGGGATCATGTGATCCACCATGGCCTCGACGAAGGCCTGCTCGGAAGGCTTCAGGAAGGTGTAGCCGGCGGGCGCGGGACCAGCGGCGGGCGCAGCCCCCTTGGCAGGCGTCGCGGCGGGCGCGGCGGGTTGGGCGACGGCGGGCGGCGCGGCGATAGGCAGGGCCGAGGCCCCGACGACACCGGCGCCCAGAAGCACGTCGCGGCGACGCATCTTCGGATCAGGCATGGGTTCCTCCCCGGAACATTCTTATGCGCGAACGGTAGCGCGCCCGCCGCCGATTGCCAGAGGGCAAATGGGGGAACGCCGCAAAAGGAGGAGAATGAATCCCGTCCCGACAATCACGCGGCGCAGTGCCGCACAGTGCGAATGCAGAATTACGCTTCCACTGAGCCGGTTTTTGTATCTTCCTGGATGGGCTGCATAATATCCCGCAGATTTTGCGGGAATATACCTTGGTATATATTCCAGTTGTTCCGAGGCCCGGTGGGGGCTGAAGCCTCGGATTTCAGTTCCCAACGCTCCGTGTTCTTACGCGACGCCATCAAGGCGGCGCGCACAAATAGACGAATGCGAGGACGCCGGATCATGACCGAGGAAGAAGCCAAGCGCCTTCAGTGGGAAAATGCGTATCTGAAAGACCGCTGCGCCCTTCTGGAGGCCAGCGTCACCGACCTGGACGCCAAGCTCTGCCGCCTGCAGCAAGGCGCCGCGCCTGCCAAGGGCCCGGGGGCCAGCTGGCTGGCCAATCCTCTGTCGACAGGACAGTAGGCCTAGAGTTCGGCTTCGGCCTCCTCGACCTCTTCCTTCTCAACGACGGCCTTCTTCTTCGACACGGCCTTCTTGCGCGCAACCGGAGCCGCCTTGGGCTTGGCCGCCTTGCGCAGGGCCACTTCGGCGTCGATCATCGGGATCAGGGCTTCGGCTTCCTTCTGCCGCGGACCTTCGGCGCCCGCGCCGATACGCTCAGCGTTGGCGCGCAGGCTGACTAGAGCCTTGTCATCCATTTTCGGGATCAGATCGGCGATGCTCAAGGCGCGCCTCCATAAGGACTTTCGGCTGAGGCCGCCGAGGAAGGCAGTCATAGGCTTTCGCGGCTGCGAAGTCAGGTCCAAACGACCCGCCAAGCGCCAGCGTGACAAATAAACGTCGGAATCGTCCCGTTTTCATAAGCTGAGCTTTGTCAGCAGCGGTTCATGGATCGCGACGTACATAGCTGCGTTCTTACTGCTAAGCCCGGGAGACGACCCGGCGCCCCTTCAACGCCTCGAATGGAGGTCCCGATGAACAATCCCCCCAAATTCCGCGCCCAAGGCTGCAAGGGCGTCGCCGCCTCGGCCCTGTCGGCGGTCCTGGCCCTGTCGATCGTGGCCCCGGCCATGGCCCAGCCGTATCCGCCCCCGCCGCCGCCGCCGGGCTACGCTCCGGGCCAGGGCTATCAGGACCCGCAGCTGGCTCCGCCTCAGGGCTATTCGCCCCAGGACGCCCAGCGTGACGCCTCCGACCAGGCCCGCGAGCAGGACCGCGAATACGCCGCCCGCGCCGAAGCCTGGGCCCAGGCCAACTGCCAGCGCGCCGAAGCCAACCGCTCCACCGGCGGCGCCCTTCTGGGCGGACTGCTGGGCGCCGTGATCGGCTCCAACCTGGCCAGCGGCGGCGGACGCACCGGCGGCGCCATCATCGGCGGCGTGGCCGGGGCCGCGATCGGCAGTAATGTCGCCAAGAATTCGGAATCGGCCTGCCCGCAAGGCTACGCTCTGCGCCAGGGCGCTCCGCCGTTCGAGCCGCCGGCGGTCGTCGTCTATGACGCCCCCACCTGGTACAATCCGTGGATCTGGTACGACGGCCGATACATCTACCGGCCCTATCCGTATCACCGCTATTACCGCGAGCACTTCCGCCGCTAGCGGGACCTAGGCTTTGCCGGTCCGGGCTTCGAGCAAGGACCGGCGGCCTTCCGCGAACTGCCAGGACAGCAGCACCGGCACGCCGATGGCGATGTCGCGGGCGCGTTTGAGCAGAGAGAGGGCCAGGGCCGCTTCCGCCGGCAGGCCGAACAGCGGACCCAGCAGGGCGTAGACGCCTTCCTGCACGCCCAGGCCGCTAGGCACCACGAAGGCGGCGTTGCGCGCGGCGAAAAGCAGGCTCTCGATGGCCACCACCGACAGGAAGGGCAGCGGATGGCCCATCAGGTCCAGGATCAGCCAGGTGCCAGCCGCGCCGCCGAACCAGGCGAAGATGTGCAACGCCAGGCTCCAGCCCAGACGCGCGGGCTTGCCGTAGGCCTCTTCGATCACCCGGCCCATTTCGGCGGTGTGTTCGGCGGCGGAGGGCGCCAGCCGCTGCACGAACCGGCCCAGGCCCTCCAGGCCCTTACGCTGGGTGACGATGAAGCTGATCACGATGGCCAGGCCCACCCCGACACTGCCGACGATGGGCAAAAGCAGCTTGCTCTGCCCCTCCGCGCCGAAGCCCAGATGAGCGGCCAAAAGGGCGATGCCGATCAGGGTGTAGATGATCTGGGCCACCATCTCGACGGTGACATCGACGATGTTGGAGCCGAACGACGAGCCGCCGGAAACCCCGCCCAGCACCGCGCATCGGGCCGAGATGACCAGACCGCCGACCTGGGAAAAGGGCAGGACGTCCGAGGCGGCCTCGCGCGCGATCCGGCCCCACATGAAGACCGGCGAGCGGCTGAGCGTCTCGCCCGGCGCCACCACCCACCAGGCCATGCCCAGCGGAGCGAACAGGATCACCTGGGCGGCGATCACCTCCAGGAAGCCGATCAGCCCGATGGGCGCCACGGCGGCCAGCACCTTGCCGGCGTTGAAATAGGCGATCACGCCGGTGGCGATGAAGAAGCCGATCACCGCAGCGATGATGGCGGAGGTCTTGGCCTTGGAGCCCGTTTTGGCGTCAGCGGCTGGGTCGCTCATCGTGCGATAGCCCCGTCGCTTTGGACCCGCATGCGGTTGCCGCGCCACTCGACCCGCGCGCCGAAATGGGCGGCGACGAACACGCCGAAGGACAGAATATCCCGCAGAGGAATCAGCCACAGCATCCGGCTGGGCGAGCCGAGCACCCGGTTGGCGGCGTGCGCCTGCAGCAGGCGGTAGACGAGCAGGCCCGCCAGCAGGGCCAGGCTCCAGCTGGAGAAACCGGTCAGGGCGGCGCCGATCATGGCCAGCACCAGGAAGTGGGTGATGACGCTGCCGAAATATCCGCCGGGGGCCACCAGCCGCACGGTGCGCGCCCAGCGCATCTCATGGACCAGCATGTCGCGGACGGTGCGTTCGGGGAAAACATGGTCGATGACGATCCGGGGACAGGTAATCCGATAACCCAAACCGCGCACCACCCGTCCCAGTTCGAAGTCGTCAGCAAGGAAGTCGGCCAGATAGGGGAAGCCGCCGACCTTGTCCAACACCGCCGCCGGCAGGGCCATGGTCGGGCCCAGGCACGGATGCGCGCCGACGATCTCGCCGATGGAGACGCTGGGGATGAAGCGGGTATTGGAATCTTGAGTCGCCAGCACCGACCAGAGGCTGTCGATGGAGCGGCCGCGGTAGAGGCAGTGGACCAGACCCGCGCCGGGGTCCTCCAGCACCGCCACGATGGCCGCCAGACCGCTCGGCGGCAGACGCACGTCGCTGTCGCTGATGACGATGATCTCGCCGGTCGCCTTGGCCGACATGTTGATGAGGTTGCCGATCTTGCGGTTGGTCCCGTGCGCTGTGGGATCGACCACCAGAACGATGTCACGGCCCGGATGTTCGGCCTGCAGGCGGCGGACGGCCTCGGCGGCGGGATCGGCGGGGTCCTGTACGCCGCAGACGATCTGCACGACGCCGCTGTAGTCTTGCGCGCACAGGCTCAGCAGATTGTCGTAGAGCCCCGGCTCGTCGCCATGCAGCGGGCGCATCACCGTGACGGAAGGACGGCCCACCGGCATCGCGGGCGGCGGCGTCAGGAAGCGGCGTGTGGCGAGCGTGGCCAATAGCGCGAACACCGCCCCGGCCAGGGCGGCGGCCAGCAGCACGATCCCGGCGATGGGGAGGATCGCGGCCAGCCTCTAGGCCGCCTGGGCGGCCTGCTTGCGTTCCTTGAGGAACTTGAAGAACTCCTGCCCCTCGCGCAGCCGGCGCTTCATCATGTCGAAGTCGCGCACCATCTCATTGACGATCGCGCCGATCTTGCGCGGGCGGAAGTAGAAGCGGCGGTAGAATTCCTCGACCGAGGCGTGGATGTCCTCGTGGCTCAGGTGCGGATAGTGCAGGGGCGCGATCTGGATGCCGTCGTCGGTGACAAGCTCCGCGTGGGCGGCGTCGAGCCAGCCGTTCTCCACCGCCTGATTGTAGAGGAAGGTGCCGGGATAGGGCGCGGCCAGGGACACCTGGATGGTGTGCGGATTGACCTTGCAGGCCCAGGCGATGGTCTCCTGGATGGTTTCCTTGGTCTCGCCCGGCAGGCCGGCGATGAAGGTGCCG